>CAMDPX010000036.1 GCA_945905295.1 Planctomyces sp. SH-PL62
GTCAGCCCCCCGGTGAGTTCGCCTCTGGACCGGGGGGCTGACGCCGCCCCGCTCGCCTGTTTCATGCTCGGCCGCGCGAGGCATCGTTGGAGCGATGCTAAAACGAGTCGCGCAGCGCAGACGCTTACGGGCGGATCACGACCTCGTTGGCGAGATCCAGCATGTCGTACACTTCCGCGACGTCGGCATTGAGCAATCGGACGCAGCCGCGCGATTCGGCTTTGCCAATCGAGTCCGGCTCAATGGTTCCGTGAATGCCGTAGCTCTCTCCCAGGTCGAGCCAATACGCCCCCAGCGGGTTCTTCGGATCGCCGCTGGCAAAAACTTTGCCGTCGGGATCGGTGTATTGCGGATTCGTGACTTTGTTGAGCACCTTGAACTTCCCGACCGGCGTCGCGTTGTTCTTGCCGATGCAGCAGGGATAACTCCGCACATATTGCCCGCCGTGATGCAGCGTCAGTTCGAAATTGCTGAGCGTCACGACCGCCCCGAATGGGCCGTCGATGACTTTCAATTTCTGTCCTTCGCGCAGACGCTTGGGGTCAACGCGATTGAGCCGCGACAAGTATTGCCACGGCACGTGATGCTTCGTGGCGATCTTGCGAAGCTGATCACCGGCCTGCACGACGTAGGGGTCTTGCACGTGCGGTTGCGGTGAGAAATAGATCGCCTTGGCCGTGAGGTCGATGCGTTCTTGCACGCTGGAGCGCAGGTCGGGCTGTTGCCAGAACAGCTTCGACAAGGCTTTGTGAGCTTCGACAACTTGCCCCGCTTTGATCTGACGGTCGATCTCGCTGAAGTCGAACGTCGGTTCCTGGTCTTTGGTCCGTTTCGCAATGCGAATGGCAGGTTCCGTGTTTGGCTCATTGCTGGTTTCGTCTTCGGAGGCGGGAACTTCCACCTTCTTTGCGACGGCCGGTTCCTCCAAAGCGACTAACTGGATTGGTCCGCCGAGGCGAATGGCATCGGGTTCCTCCAACGGATCGGGTTGGTCATCCAGAGTTTGGAAAGCCGTGCTACCAACCTCCAGTAGCGATGAGTCGTTGGCGGCGAACTCCGGCGGTGAATCGATGACGGCCTGCGGCGCATCCACCTCCAGAAGCGAACCCGTGGCGGCACCACCAAGCTCAAGGGGAACCCAGCCGCTGCGGTACACGGTGAATCCGGCGAAGCTGAGCACGACGGCCAGAAACAAAGTCGAGTTCGAGATCCGAGGCATGAGTGGTCCTGAAATGTTTCAGCCGCGAAGGATGTTCCCTGAACGCAAATCGCAGATCAGCCGGAATGCACTCGCGTCGTGATCGCGAGCCACCCGATTAATCGGACGCTCGCGCGTTCCGGCTGATGGAATCAGGTCGGGACCATAGCAGTGTGCCTGAAAAACGGCCAAGAGGATTCTCGATCCAGCACATCAATCGGGGCACGGCGCAAAGTGCTTCGTCCACCCTGGTGGATCGTCCTTCAGGAAGCGGGATTGACACGTTTTTCGGGGAGCTAGACCATCCGCGCCCTTCTCCCGTCCGCGTGATTCCGGGGACAGGCTTAGCGGCCTGCCAGATGGCGATGCCTCGTTTCTTGATTGTGCAATGCGATGCGAATTGCGGGCGAGGAGCACGTGGCGCGAACCTGTCGCGGTTCCTCAGGATCTTTCACGGTCGTGGTGCGGTAGAACTGGTCCAGGCGAGCGATCTCGAACGCGGCCCGGTGCGTGAGACCGACGTGTTGTGCATTGGAATGCCGACGGCCTTAGATCCTCGACAGTTGGCTCGGATTCGATTTCGCCAAGCCGTGTTGTTCGATTACTCCGATACGGGGGGCCCGGTCTGGTCGCCGGAATCAGAGCCTTGGCTGCGCTCGCTGACGGACGTGTATCTCAAGCCGTGGGTGGAAGAGTCTTGGGACTTTGGTCTGCGTTGGGGCGTGCTGCCGATCCGCCGTTATCCCGCGCTCACTTGGCACGTCAAACTCCTGCGCGGATTGTTTCGAGGACGTTATCCCAAACTCTTCCGGCGCGATCACGAGGTTTCGTTTCTCGGCAACTGCACCGCCTATCACGGAGTCGGTTCGTCCCAACGCTATCACCAGCGAATCGAGTGGCTCCGCGAATTGCGTCAATCCGAGAATCAGTTTTCGTTCTGGGGCGGATTGCAGGCGTCGGCGGCCAATCGTGCGCGGCTCGAACCCACGCTCGGCGATCTAACGGATCTCATCGCTCCTGAAGGACGTCTGCTCTTCAGTCAGTTTTTTTACCACTTACTCCGATCGCAAGTCGTGCTGACTCCGGCCGGGAACGCTCGCTGGAGCTACCGGCACTACGAAGCGATTTATGCGGGAGCGTTGCTGGTCTCGACCGATTTCCGCGCGGTGCGCACGCTGATTCCGTTGCCTCTGGACAACATGCAGCATGTCGCCGATCACGCTCCGGTCGTGCCCGTCATCGCGGCGGCTTTGGAGCGGCTGGCACGCGAGCCAAGTCTGCCGCTCCAGAACATCGACTTTCTGGATACGTACCTGCAAGATGGGGATTACCACCGTCGCAAGCCTCAACTCATGGATGAGTTCCTGTCGCAAATCGACGGTCAATCTGGCGGCACTGCGGTTTCGTCAAACTCGATCTCGAAATCGTCTGCCGACGGATTCCCCGACTCGCGTCGTGCCGCTTGAGTGGTCACCTCGACGTCGCCTGACTCTCCGAGGCTGTGAATAAATGACGTGGGGCACGTTTTCAACGTGCCCAATCGGCCTGTATTCGAGCACGTTGAAAACGTGCTCCACGAAAACTTCACAGCCTCTCCGAGTCAGGAGTCTGTCGCGATCTGTCCCGACTCAGAGAGTAAGGCTCCATGTTCGACCCGCAGGAACGCAGTCAGTTTTTGAACTTCGCCGGCCTGATCGAAGGGGGCTTGGTGTTGGCGGCGTTGAGCATCGGCTGGTGCGTGTCGATCAATCCGGTCGAGCATCTGTCATGGGATTGGCACGCGCTGGGTTGGGGAGTGCTGGCGACGGTGCCGACCTTCGCCATCTTTTGGCTGACGTATCGCTATCCGATTGGCTCGCTGCGAAAGATTCGCGAGTTCCTGTCCCGCGAATTGGCTCCGTCGTTATCGAACCTGTATTGGTACGACCTGATCCTGTTGTCGATCCTTGCGGGTGTTTCCGAAGAGTTGCTGTTTCGAGGCTTGTTGCAGCCCTGGATCGGGCGTGCCTGCCACAGCGACGGGGCCGGCCAGTTCTTGAGCAATCTCGTGTTCGGCGTCGTTCACTGGGTCACGCCGCTGTATGCGCTGCTGGCCTGCGTCATCGGCAATTACTTGAGCTGGCTGATGACAACGACCGAGCCCAACAATTTGCTGACGCCGATGGTCACGCACACCATTCACGACTATCTGGCGTTTCTGGTGATCGTTGCGGAGTATCGCCGCCGGAGGTCAATGACGAATGACGAAACACCCAATGACGAAGGAATGACGAAGCCCGAATGACGATCCAGTCAGGGGTCAGGTCTTCAAATTTCATTTTTGACCACGCAAATGAGGCGCGATCTGACTTGGAATTGCGACGTGGAATTTGCGTCCGGGGTGGATGACCGGGTCAAAAATGAAATTTGAAGACCTGACCCAGGCTCGCACGCAATGCACGCCGTGCGATTCGTCATTTCATTTGTCTCTCTTGACGGTCGTTGTCAGCATCCGATATCCCACCCGCCCCGGTCCCGGCCGAGTTGGCGGATCGAGCAATCAGGAGGCAACATGTTGGATCAGTGGATGAGCCGCGGTGAAAATGTTCGTGGCGAAAATGTTCGCAGTGGTGATTGGCAAAACTCGCGGCGCGAATACGCGCGGCAGAGGCAGATGGGGATTGGCGACCTGCTGCTGGAAAATCGCATCGTCTTTTTGGAAGGGGTCATCAACGACGGCGTCGCCAACTTGATCGTGATGAAACTCCTCTTCTTGCAGTCCGAGAGCCGCAATCAAGACATCCATCTGTACGTGAACTCGCCGGGCGGTTCGGTGACCGCGACGATGGCGATCTATGACACGATGCAGTTCATCGACAGCAACGTGGCGACCTACTGCGTGGGGATGGCAGCCAGCGGCGGCGCGATCGTGGTGGCAGGCGGCACGAAGGGCAAACGGTACATCCTGCCGCACGCCAAAATGATGATCCATCAGCCCTACGGCGAAGTCGGCGGGCAAGTCTCGGACATCGAGATTCAGGCCAAGGACATCCTCGACACACGAGAGGTTCTCAACCAAATCCTCGCCAGCCATACCGGCCAGCCGATTGACGTGATCGCCCGCGACACTGCCCGCGATCGCTACTTGACGGCCGTGGAATCGAAAGCCTACGGACTGGTCGATGAAGTGCTCAGCAAGGCTCCGGCCGAGATAAAGCCGGTCCTGACGTAATTCACGCGGATGCGATTTCCGGTCGTAGCCTGACTCTCCGAGTCGGGAGTATTTCTGAAGAAGTCCCGACTCGGAGAGTCAGGCGACGGCGTCCTGACGCAGCCGCTACCAAGAACCACAACTGCGAAAGCGAGTTTTTCATGTCGGTCGTGCCCTGGGTCGTCGAAAAGAGTGGCCGCGAAGAGCGGGTCATGGATATCTACAGCCGGTTGCTCAAGGACCGGATCATCATCATGGGCAGCCAGGTCAACGATGATGTCGCCAACGCCATCGTCGCCCAACTGCTGTATCTGCAATTCGAGGACAGCAAGGCGGACATTCACTTCTACATCAACTCGCCGGGCGGTTCGATCACGGCGGGCATGGCGATCTACGACACCATGCAATACATCAACTGCGAAGTCGCCACTTACTGCATCGGCCAGGCCAGCAGCATGGGAGCCGTGCTGCTCACCGCCGGAACGGCTGGCAAACGTTACGCGCTGCCGAACGCGCGGATCATGATCCATCAACCGCTGGCCGGAATGCAGGGGACAGCCACCGAACTCGAAATTCATGCCAAGGAAGTGATCAAGGTCAAACGCCGCATGAACGAGATTCTGATGAAGCACACCGGCAAGACGCTCGACGAATTGCAAAACGACACCGACCGAGACAACTTCATGACCGCCGAAGAGGCCAAGGACTACGGCCTGATCGATCATGTCCTCAGCAAACTGCCGGTCCGCACCGGCGAGACTACGTAGCCATCATCGCTCCGCGTGATGAGCCGAACATTCTCGACGGCCGGAGTCGTCTCCCTGTTCCAATCGTTTGAAACGCGCGGCTCGTCACGCGGAGCGGTGACGGCTACGTGGGAGCCATCACGGATGAGGCTCACTTCTCTGTTGCTACTGCTGGGACTTCTAGTCACAGGTTGCGCCAGTCGGCGCGACGTCGATCTGCTGGAAGCGAAGCTGCGCGAACAGGAAGACCAAGTCCGCTCGCTGCACGCGCAAGTTCAACAGTCAAAGTCCGAGCTCACGGCGGCTCGCCGTCTCAACGAAACGCTGAAGCAGCAATTCGTGCGGCCGGCCAGTCACGACGAAACCTTCGAACTCGACGAACTGCACTTTCGCGTCACCGGCTTGAAGATCAACACGCTGCTGACCGGCGGATTCGATCGCGATGGAAAGTCGGGCGACGATCAAATCACGCTCTTCTTCACGGCAGTCGATGATCGAGACCGGACAATCCAAGTTCCGGGCCGCGTTGAGTGCGAACTGCTCGACCTCGCGCAACCGGCGGATCAGCAGCGGCTGGGTGTGTGGTCGTTCGACGCCCAGAAGACCCGCGCCGCGTGGGTGAAAACGCTGGGCAGTTTTGGATATCGCTTCGAGCTTCCGTGGCAAACGCCCCCTCAGTCACGCGACCTGGAACTTCGAGTGCGGATGCACTCAGCCAACGGAAACCAGTTCGAGTCGTCCACTCCGATCCGGATCGTGCTGCCGAAGTCCGCCCTCGGCGCGGACCAGCCGATGCCGTAATCTGGCGTCGAGAATGTGTCTCGTCCGCCATTGGTCTTGGCACAACTCGAAATCGACCGCGTTCTGGATTTCGCTGCGGTCTTCCAATCTCTGCGGTAAAAATGCCTGAAGACTTTTTTACCGCAGAGGTTGGAAGACCGCAGAGGTCGCTAAGTGAGACGAATGGAACAGTGTCGTCGTCGCAATCGAGGTGAGTAGATACCAATGCCCCAACCCCGTTGGCGGAATCGACGAGGGACAAGCCGGTCACGTCGGGAAGCTCCATGCGATCCATCTTTTTCTTCTGGTTGTTGAGCTCGGCCATCCTGCCGATTGCAGCCGCCCACGGCGACGAACCGCCGGCTGCAGCCAAGATCGTGGCACCCCCAAAGCCCTCGGCCGATGACATCGAACGCTGGGTTCAAGACCTCAATGCTCCGGAGTTCGCCAAACGGGAAGAGGCGACTCGGCGGTTGATCGCGGCCGGTGCTGTCGCTGCCGCCCCGCTCGTCAAAGCGGCTCATTCAGGTAGTCTCGAAGTCACCTGCCGCATCAACACGATCCTCCGCACCTGGTACACGTCCGGCAAAGATGAACTGATCGAGCCGGCCGAAGGTGCGTTCGAGCAACTCAGAGAATCGAAGAACCGCCACATCGCCAGCCGAGCCGATGCGACGCTCGAACAATTTGCGACCACGATCCGGCAAGACCGAGCTTTGGCCGAGATCAATAAGCTCGGCGGGTCGGTGAAGGAATTGACCGGTAACGGACTGCGAGCCATCGGTCCGGGAGAATCCAAATCGCTCATGGTTATCCTGGGCCGAGATTGGCGCGGCGGTGATGACGGACTGAAATTTGTCCGTCGGCTCTCCAGCAACACGGTGCTCTATTTGTTGCACAATCGTGTTACCGAAAAACTTCTCACTCCCGGCGTCACGCCAGAGGCTGTGGCACAACTCCGCCGGGACATGCCTCGATTGAATGTGGCCTATCGCGGTCCCGCGTTCTTGGGAATCAGTCCTCTGAACCGCATCCCCGGTTGCTATGTGGGGGACGTGTCTCCGGACAGTCCCGCCGCTAAAGCGAAAATTCGGTCCGGAGATGTCGTGACCAATTTCGACGGCAAAGCGGTCGCGGACTTTGAAGAATTGGTCTTGCTCATTCAGGACAAGCAACCGGGCGATAAAACCAAAATCGAAGTCCTCCGTGGCGACGAAGAAGAAATTCTGTTCTGGCAACGCTTGCAAGCGGTGAAGGAACCGGCCGCCAAAGAGCAACTCGAAAAACTCCACAAACGACTGGCCGTGGAAGTCGAAGTCACATTAGCCGAGTGGGGCAGCAAGTGATTCGCTGGCAAGCTGGAGATTCCTCTGGCCCCATTCCTCTGCAAAAAGGTTTTCGGCAGAGGAATGGGGCCAGAGGAATCAAAGCGTTGGCACGGATGTTTGTCGGAGTTGCTCGATCAAATCTGCCGCGGCCGTTCCTGGTGTTGGTGAAGAACAGATCGCGCCGCTGACCGCGACTCGGCTGGCACCGGTCGCACGCACGGCAGCAATGTTCGCAAGCGAAATGCCGCCGATGGCGAACCACGGCAGAGTGATTTCGGCGGCGACTTGGCGGACGAAGTCGAGGCCGGCGAGTTGGTCGAACGACTTGGTGCTGGTGGCGAAGCAGGGGCCGACGCCGAGGTAATCGGCTCCGTCGAGCACCGCTTGCCGAGCTTGTTCGATGGTGTGCGTCGAGACGCCGACCAATCGGTGCGGGCCGACAATGCGACGAGCTTCACGCACCGAAAGTTCGTCTTGGCCGACATGCACACCGTCGGCCTCTGTGAGCACGGCGAGGTCAGGGCGGTCATTCATGATGAAGAGCGCGTCGGCCTCACGAGTCCAATTGCGCACGCGGCGAGCCGCTTCGATGAGTTGGCGGTCGGTCATACTCTTCTCGCGGAGTTGCACGATTCGCACTTCCGCCGCGAGCGCTTGTCGAATGGCCGGGCCGGCGCCGTGATGACATAGCGACTCGGTGACGAGCAAGTACAAGTCGCAGCCAGCGAGCCGTTGACGCGAAGCGAGCGTCGTCGTCAACGCCTTTTCGACCGTGTAGAGCCGATAGCGGAGTTGTTCGAGGTGCGCCGGCAAATGTGGATCGGCGAGTCGTGGATGCGGTTGTGGCGAGTTCGTGGACTCTTCGCCGGCGGAGCCATCCGCCGTGTGGCCGAGCAGCAGTTTGGAAAACTCTTCGAGCGTGCGCAGTGCCTCTTCAACTCGGCGGCAATTGGCGACGACGACGTCGATGGGGCGCAGACGAGTTTGCTCACGCGATGTCTTGATGCGCGTGCCGACATCGCCGAGCGTGTCGCGCGCGGCGGTCAGCCCAAACCGATCGAGGTCCAAGAGCCGCTCGGTCAGTTCGTGCCGCAGTTCCTTGAGCAACCGCGAGAGGTGCGCATCGTCGAGCGAGAAGCGCACGAAATCCTCGACCACTCGCAGTCCCTCGCGAGCACGATTCGCTGCTGCGTCGAGCGTGCGCAGCGTGTCGAATAAGTCTGTATCGGTGGGCGGTTGCCAGTGGATTTCAAATTCGGGAACGATTGGTTGCGTGGCGAGGATGAGTGGTTGTTGCAGTCGCTCGCGCAAGCCCGGGGCGTTCAATCCGAACGGGCGGAAAAACTCGGCGATGGTCACGTCCACGATCGCCAGTGCGGAGAGCAAATGCTCGGTCCCGGCAACTTCGTCGAGGCACAGATCCCTGGCCAACTCGCGAGCCTCACGGACGACATCGGACAAGAGCGGACTGAGCGGAATCGGCACCGGCGGCGGTTCGAGCGAGTCGTCCACATTCGGCGAGCGCGGAAATCGTGAGCCAATGACTGCGATGTCGATCCCGCACTGTGCGAGCAATTCGCTGGCTCGCGTTTCATCCAGCGACAATGCCCACAAGAGATGCGCTGGCTCGGCCGCCACCGCGCCAGCCGCCCAAGCGAAGCGGCCGGCACCGTCGAGTGCTCGCATTGCTCCAGGTGTCAGGCCGGCGTCAGACATGTTGCTTGTTTGAAAAGTTTGGGATAACGGCTTTCGGCCATCGGCTCACGGCATTCGGCCGGGCGCAAGAAAAGGCCCCAGCGTGTTGGTCGGGCCAGCACGCTGGGGCGAATCGTCACAACACTTCTATTGTTTGTCGCCTCCACCCAGCGTGAACAGCGGGCCGGCACCAGCTTCGCCCATGCCCCCCTTGAGTTGCTCACGCGGGACCGGAGTGGCGGCCGGGTCGTCGAGCTTGATCTCGCCGGTCAGCTTGCGGCTGAGGCCGATCTTGCGGTCGTCGGTGTCCACGCGCAGGACGCGGACCTCCAACTCGTCGCCGACTTTGACCAGCTCTTCCGGGTTCTCGACCTTGGTGTCTCCCAGTTCGGAGATGTGCAGCAGGCCTTCGAGTTCGGGGGCCAGTTCGACGAAGACTCCGAAGTTGGTGATTTTCGTGACCTTGCCTTTGACCACTTCGCCCGGTTGGAACTTCGACGGGATGTCGGTCGCCCACGGATCGCTGGCGAGCTGCTTCAGGCCGAGTGCAATTCGCTTGCGCTCTTGATCGACCGTCAGGACTTGGCATTCCAGTTCTTGCCCCTTCTTGAGCATTTCACTGGCGTGCGAAATCTTCCGAGTCCAGCTCATGTCGCTGACGTGCAGCAACGCATCGACCCCTTCTTCGAGTTCGATGAACGCGCCGTAGTTCGTGAGATTGCGAACCACACCTTTGACGTTGGCACCCGGCGGGTACTTGGCGGCGACGTCGTCCCAAGGATTGGGGAGCGTCTGCTTCATACCCAGCGAGATTTCCTGCTTCTCTTTGTTGATGCCGAGCACGACCACATCGACCTTGTCGCCGATCTGGACGATCTCGGTCGGATGGTTGATGCGCTTGGTCCAGGACATCTCGCTGATGTGAACCAGTCCTTCGATGCCGTCTTCGAGCTTCACGAACGCGCCGTAGCTCATCACGTTGACGACTTCTCCGTTGATCTTGGCACCGACCGGGTATTTGTCCCCGACGGCGTCCCACGGGCTGGGGACCAGTTGCTTGAGGCCGAGCGCGATCTTCTCTTTCTCGCGATCGACGTGCAGCACTTTGACCTCGATCTCCTGGTCGATCTTGACCATCTCGGTCGGGTGTCCGATGCGGCCCCAGCTCATATCGGTGATGTGCAGCAGGCCGTCGATACCTCCCAGGTCCACGAACGCGCCGAAGTCGGCGATGTTCTTGACGATGCCTTTGCGAACCGCACCGTCCACGAGTTCTGCCAGCAGCTTCTGCTTGAGTTCCGTGCGGCGGTCTTCGATCAGCTTGCGGCGTGAGACGACGATGTTGCGGCGGGCTTCGTCGATCTTCAGGATCACACATTCGATCTCGCGGCCGATGTACGTGCCGATGTCTTGCGGCCGGCGAATGTCCACTTGGCTGGCGGGCAGGAAGACGTTGACGCCAATGTTGACCAGCAATCCGCCCTTGATCTTGCGGAGCACCGCCCCTTTGACGACGTCTCCTTCGGCGTGATTCTTGATGACCCGTTCCCACTCGCGAACGCGGTCGGCCTTGCGCTTGGAGAGCATGATCAGGCCGAAGTCATCTTCGACCTCTTCCAGGAGCACGCTGATTTTCTCACCGGGAACCGGCGGCGGATCGTCTCGATCCCATTCGTCGAGCGTGACCACCCCTTCGCTCTTGTAGCCGATATCGACCAGCACTTCGTCGCCTTCGACGCGGATGACAATTCCTTCAATGATCTGATTGACTTCAAAGGCGTGTCCGACGGAACCGTAGATTCGCTCCAGTTCATCCGACGGGGTGAGGCCCGTGTCGTCGAGGCTAGAAATGTCAAACGCCGAGTCGAGCTCGGCGTCATCCACATTGAATTCACGAAGGAGAAAACGATCGACCATCTCTGTCACTACCAATCCCGCGTCCGAAGAGCCCAGCGGCTGAGTTCCGCACAGGTCGTTCAAACGACGGTCAAAAAGAGGATTCCGCCAACCGGCCAAATCGCGCATCGCGACTGGAACCACCGGAACGTGGAAGGGGCGGACTATAGCAAGCCACGCTCGCGAACGAACAGGCATTTCGCGTCTGTTTGAGCGAAGTTTTCCCGTAGGTTGGGACTCCGTCCCGACCGAGTTGGAACCCGGTCGGGACTGTCACTCAACTGCGTCGCGATGCGGTCGGGACGGAGTCCCAACCTACGACTTGCCAGGGTCGGACTCTTCGGGATCGATTTGGTAAGTCGTTTCACCGAGGTTGACCAGCACCGGTTCGTCGAAGGCGATGTACTTCGCGAGCGCCGTGTGTTTGGCGGCAAGATCAAAATACTCGCGGCTGAACTGGCGAATGCGGGTCGCCTTCTTGGCTTGCTCGTCGGTGACGGTTGAGTCTTGCCATTGGTTGTTCTTGCGGAAGAACGATTTCTGGCCGACTTGCCGGAGATTGGATTCGGCTTGGAATTTCTCTCGCAAAGCACGGCCGTCAATCGGAAGTCTGGACAACCCAGCCTTTTTGGAGGGCGCACCGCTAGAAGCACCAAGTCCGCCGGAGCCGGCACCTCCGGAGGCACCGGCCGGCGCGTTTTGCGCAGTTTGCAGTTGCCCCTTGAACGCACGCTGCTCGAAGCCACTGGCTCCGTCGGCTTTGCTAAGTTCACGCCGCGCGACCTCACTCGCGCGGCCGAAGTTGCTGGTGTCGGCCAACCGGACATTTTCATCGGCGAGGAAGCTCGTGTACGGCGTCATGATGCCGTGCTGAACCGAGAGGCGGACGAGTTCATCGACCAGTTCCTGGTTTTGCCCGCGCAGGTCGAGTTCGTCGATGATCTCGCCGATTCGGCGAGTCGCCCACAATTTCTCGACGAAGCCAAACGTCTCGTCGTTCGACTTGGCGACGAAGTTGGCGGGGAAGATGAAGGTCTTCTTGTCGCCTGCGACGCCGGTCATGGTGACTTTCGCGGCTCCCGGTTGACGATAACGGCCAACCCACACGAGTTGCTCGCCTTGGAAGAGGTCGGTCAATTGTCGCGGATAGGTGCGGCTGATGAGCGGAGTCGTCGATGCCGGCACGACGGTATCGAACTCGACGTTGAGCGCGATATCGGTCAGCACGGGGGAGCCGATCTTGCGATACAGCGTAGAGACCGATGCTTCGATGTTTTCGTTCGGACGAACGTAGACCGACTGGCCGCGATGATCGCGTGAGAGACGGTCGAGCAACCGGCTGTTGACGTCGAAGCCGACGCCGAGGTTGAAGATGCGAGCGTTGACCTTGTTCGCTTCTTTGGCCTTCGCGGCGATGCGTTGCTCGTTGACTTCACCGACCGTCGGGATGCCGTCGGTCAGGAACAGGACGTAGTTGGGTCGTTTCGGATCGGCCAGTTGATTGAGCGCCGCCTGCAAAGCCCCGTCGATATTCGTCCCGCCGCCAACGTACAGGCCGTCAGCGAATCCGAGAGCGGCTTTGATGGTCGCTTCGTCGGCGCGTTGCAGTTCGGGACGGAAGCTCTCGACGGTCGA
This sequence comes from Planctomyces sp. SH-PL62, assembly GCA_945905295.1. Classification (GTDB taxonomy): domain Bacteria; phylum Planctomycetota; class Planctomycetia; order Planctomycetales; family Planctomycetaceae; genus SXKJ01. Next base: position 12,469 of record CAMDPX010000036.1, read on the forward strand.
GTCATAAATCACGACGTTGAAGATGTCTTCCGGCCGGAGTTGTTGCAGCAGGAACTTCAGCGCACCGCGAGCTTGATCAAACTTCGGTCCGGTCATGCTGCCGCTGCGGTCGATGACGAACACGCAGGTCTTCGGCAATGGCTTCGCATCCGGTCGCACGTCGGGGCTGGCGAGCATCAGGAAGAAACCGTCTTCGGAATCCTTCGGCCGATAGCTCAGGACATTCATGCCGACGGCTCCGCGCTCTGTACCGAACAGTAATCGGAAGTCATCGGGGTTGGAGACGTTGTGCAGCGTCATCTTGCAGACGGCGTGTCGATCATCCGGCCGCTGGACCTCGACAGCGTGCGTCGGGCTGTAGAGGTTCTTCAGCGGGTCGGAGGTTTCGACTCGGACGGTGACGTTCAATGTTTCGACCGGATGATGTGCGTGCTTGTGAGTGCCAATCGGCAACAACAGATCGACGACACCGCTCTCGCTGCGGAGCAATTGCTGATAACGAATCTCGACTTTCCGTTCGGCGTTCGGCGGTACGGGGAAGACGCTCGTTTGGAACAACCCTTGGCCGAGATATTCGAGCAGCGCCGGATCTTTTCGCTGACGAACGATCGACTCGTAGATCGCGCGGGCTTCCTCTTTCTTCATCAGCTTGCCGGCGAGTTCCTTTCCATCGACCAGCAACGTGAGCTGACTGACCGCGGCGTTCTCCGGCATGGGGAAGAGCAATTGTGCTTCGAGCACTTGGCTGCTGACGTTCTGGAAGACCTGCGAGAGTTGCACGGTCGCGATCTGGTCCTTGATCGAGACGTTCATGTCCACCGACCGCACCTTGTAGAACGACGGCGGCGGAGCGGGACGAGTTGGAACCGGCCGAATGATCCGTGTCCCGTGGTCGATGATCACCACTTGAGCTTGAGCTAGGTTGGCAAACAGAGCCGCAAAGGCGGCGACGATGAGAGTCCAAAATCCTCGCTTCATGACGATTGCTCCTTACTGGAATTCACGAGCCGAAAGGGAATTGGGCGGTTCGACGACGGACGGTTGACCGAAGTTCCCACAAAAAATGGGCTGCTTGCTGGGTTCGGAAGGCAGTTCTAAACTCGCGCGGCGAAATGTAACAAACAAACGCGAAGGCGAGCGGGGCGGCGTCAGCCCCCCGGTGGTCACATTGGGCATCAAAGACCGGGGGGCTGACGCCGCCCCGCTCGCCTGAGAATCTCATGAGGAGCGACGCGACGTGGAGATATCGGTCAACGGAGAGCCTCGACAGGTCGAGGCGGGCAGCTCGGTGGCGACGCTGTTGGAGGAGTTGAAGCTGCAACCGCGGTACCTGGCGGTCGAGCGGAATCAGCAGCTCGTGCCGCGTGCGACTCACGCCGCATGCACGCTTCAGTCGGGGGATCGGATCGAGATCGTGACGCTGGTCGGCGGCGGGTGAGTCCCAGCTTGTAGTGACCCGATTCATCGGGTCTTGCCGCTGACCGCATAAATGCGGTCACTACGAGCGCTGCGGCTCGACGCTCCCTTCGATCCACCACTCCTGTCGGAATTGAGTTATGCCTGCGATCTTTGAATTCCGTCACACTGTCCAGTCGAGCGAAATCGACGGCCAAGGGCACGTCAACAACATCGAGTATTTGCGCTGGATGCAGGACGCGGCGGTTGAGCACTCGGCCGTGCAAGGCTGGACGACGCAACGCTATCTCGAATTCGGTGCGGTCTTCGTCGTGCGGTCGCATCAGATCGAATACCTGCAACCGGCGTTTGCCGGCGATGAGATCAAAGTCGTGACGTGGGTCAACAACTTCGACAGGTTTACCTCGCTGCGAAAGTACCAGGTAGTCCGCGAACGAGACAATTTGTTGCTGGCCAGTGCCGCGACGAATTGGGCTTTCATCAGTTGGCCGAGACGATTGCCCAAACGCTTCCCGCCGGAGTTGGTCGAGGCGTTCGTGGTCGTCCCCGAAGATCAAGAACCGGGTCTGTTGCGAGACTGAGCAAAGCGCTTCGCACACGGATGCGAAGGGCGCACACGGATGCGAAGGGCGCACACGGATGGAGACAGAGCGAACGCTTTGTTGATCCGTGTGCGCCTCTCGCATCCGTGTGCGTCGTTCCGTTGCAACGCCTGCCGATTCCAGGCTACGCCCCCCCAATGTTTGCGGCTAACTGAAGATGCTGTCGTCATCCTCGGCGGCGGTGTCTGAAAGCTCGATGTTCCAGTCATGGCTCAGAGCGACGCGGCGCAGACCATTGAGGCTCAACGTCTCCCCGTGGGGCGCAGAGCCAGAGTCTCCATCGCGCACGATTAACGTCTCGGCCGTGCGTGCATCCAAGACCGGCGACCGTTTCAGAATCGTCGTCTCCGCATGGCCGGTTGACTCGAGAGTGGCTCGGCGCAGGCGTTCGTGCTCGAAGCATTCGGCCGCCTCGTGTGCTGTGAACTCGAAGCTGTGCTCATGTCCGACCCAGACGATCAAGTCCCAGCCCGCACCGGCTTTCACGTCTCTCTCCAGTCGGCTTCTCAGCTCTGGAGTCTTCGCGATGTGCTGACAGAACTGGACGACGGCGACTCGCGACATGGTGGACCCCTTCCGGAACCTGATGGAAATGAGTGCTTGAATCAACGTTGCTGAGGTAAGTGGCTCCGGCGGAACAAGGGGCGAACTCGGAGAGCCGCAGGAATCTGCGAAAGTCATGCTAAGAGGCTTGGAATCACTGTTCAACTCGGTCAGTCTTTGCCTCTCACACGATGTGCCAGTGGCTGCTCCGATCTTGGTTGTCTCGCAATCTTCCGAGTAGCATGACGCCTGGAGAATGAAGCACGATGGCTTTGTCGCTGGATGACTTTTTAACACGCCTCAATGAGTCCGGCCTGCTCACATCGGCCGAGGTGCGTGGCATTCTCGACCAATGGCCGGCCGATCGTCCGCGGCCGGAGACTCAGACGTTCGCTCAAGAGTTGGTTCGTCAGAAACGGCTGACCAAGTTTCAGGCCGAGCAGATTCACGCTGGCAAAGGGAAGTCGCTGACGCTGGGGAACTACGTCATCCTCGACAAGCTGGGCGAGGGGGGCATGGGGATGGTGCTCAAGGCGTGGCATCGCCGCATGGAACGAATCGTCGCGCTGAAGGTGATTGCTCCGAAGGTGGTGAAGGAGCCAAGTGCGCTCAAGCGGTTTCAGCGCGAGGTCATCGCGGCGGCCAAGCTGACGCATCCCAACATCGTTGCGGCCTACGATGCGGACGAGGCCAAAGGGACGCACTTCCTGGTCATGGAATATGTCGAAGGCTCGGACCTGTCGTCGTGGGTCAAAGAACATGGCCCGCTGCCGGTTGAACAAGCGGTGAACTGCATCATTCAGGCAGCGCGCGGGTTGGCGTTCGCTCACGACAAGGGGGTCGTGCATCGGGATATCAAGCCGCACAACTTGCTGCTCGCTCGTAGTGACCGCATTCATGCGGTCGGACCCGATGAATCAGGTCACTACGAGCGTGACGTCGTCAAGATTCTGGACATGGGGTTGGCTCGGATCGACGGTGGCTTCGGCGGCAGCGCAGAGCACGCGGACCTGACGAAGTCCGGTGCCATGATGGGGACCGTCGATTACATGTCCCCCGAACAGGCGATGGACAGCAAGCACGCGGATGCTCGCAGCGATATCTATTCGCTGGGCTGCACGCTGTTCTATCTGGTGACCGGCCATGTCGCGTTCGAGGCGGACACGGTGATGAAGCGACTGACCGCTCATCAGAACGCACCGCCTCCGTCCCTGGTGGAACAATTGAGGTCCGTGAGCCGTGATTCGCAAGGCTCACAGAGTGCTGTTGCACTGGACTCTGGACTCTCGACTCTGGACACGGTCTTCCGCCGCATGGTCGCGAAGAAGCCGGAGGATCGGCCGCAGTCGATGCTCCAAGTGATCGCCGAATTGGAGCGATGTCTCACGAGCGGTTCGGCAACGATCTCGGTCGATTCACGTCCGAATCCGGGCAGCGTGTCGAGCGCGACAGGATTGGGAGCGAGTCCCAGCAACTCATCAAGAACGCAGGCGAGTCTTTCCGAGCGAGACGCCGAAACGATCGTCGCTTCCTCCAGCGACTCGAGGACCAGTCTGCCGAATGAAGCGACTGTCGTGTTGGATTCATCGGTGGTGAAGAGTCCTGCGACAGGCATGCCGGCAGCGTCGAACAAGTCGCGAAAGGCGATGCTGATTTCAGCAGCGACGGTCGTGGTGGTTCTGTTAGCGATCGTTGTGGCGATGAGCGGCAAATCCCCAAAGCCGTCCGACGAGAAGCTGGTGGCAAACAGTCCGAATCTCAATGCCCAGTCGTCCGAGTCGCCGGCGACGAACACAGAAGTCCGCGAGTCAGCCGAGCCGAACCGCTCGCCGATGGATACGGCATTGATGTTCGACGGCGACGACCGCGTCGAGATTCCATCATTGACGTTCGATCCGCAGGGCTCCTACACGTTGGAGGGATTCATCGCGTCGCCCGTCAAGGCGGACAAAGGAGCCGGGCTGGCCTTCGGCATGCCCGACCAGTCCTATCTGTCCTTCACTCGCTTGAACGATTGGCGGTGGGTGTATCAGCCTCAGAAACGAAGTGGGGGGGTTGAAATCGCGATTGCCGGCGCGGCGGCTCGGCCGGAACGGACGCATTTGGCCTGTGTGCGCGACGGGCACACGCATCGTTTGTTTGTGGGTGGCAAACTCTTTCACAAAGTCGGCGAGAAGCCATCGCCCGCCGCGGGCACGTCGCCATTTCTGATTGGCAGCGAATTTCGCGGCGAGATCGACGAGCTGCGCGTGTCGCGAGTCGCCCGCTACAAGGCGGACTTCGCGCCGCCGGCCCGGTTCGAGTCCGATGCCGACACGCTGGCTCTGTATCACTTCGACGAAGGCCAAGGGGACCAGCTCTTGGATTCCTCCGGCAACAATCATCACGGCAAGATCTCCGGAGCCAAGTGGGTACGGGCCGACGGCTCGACGATCGCTCCCGCACTCGCCAAAGCTCCGTTCGATGCCAAGCAAGCTCGCGCGCATCAAGAGGCGTGGGCCAAGCATCTGGGCACGACGGTCGAGACGACCAACTCGGTCGGCGCGAAGATGATCCTCCTCCCGCCCGGCGAGTTCTTGATGGGGACGGGAGACGATCAGCTCGTGGCCGCTCTGAAGGATGCCGACGACAAGCAGCGCGGCCCAGATGTCGCCAACCAGATTCGGAATGCCGAGCGGCCGCGACATCGAGTGCTGCTGACGAAGCCGTTCTGGTTGGGTGCCACGGAAGTCACGCTCGGCCAGTTTCGGAAGTTCGTCGAAGCGACGAAGTACCAAACGGGTGCCGAGAAACAACCTGTCGGTGACAAGCCCAAGACCTATCTGAAGCCCGGATACGAAGTCACCGACGAATCGCCGGTGTCCGAAGTCAACTACGAGGATGTCGTCGCCTACTGCCGTTGGCTCTCAGAGAAGGAACAGACCACCTATCGCCTGCCGACCGAAGCCGAATGGGAATACGCCTGCCGAGCCGGCACGACCACGGCCTATTCCTGCGGCGACACGCTGCTCGATTCCCATGAGTGGTCGATCCTCAATTCCCAGGTGAAGGCTCAGGCGGTCGCGACGAAGAAGCCCAATCCGTTCGGACTGTTCGACATGCACGGCAACCTCTCCGAATGGTGCCAGGATCGGTTCGACGAACGCTGGTACGAGGCGAGTCCCTCGAACGATCCTTTGAATAACGATCCCGGAAAGCACTTCCTCGTCATTCGCGGCGGCAACTGGGACTACAACGTGATCCTGCGCAGCGCGTATCGCTGGGCGATCACACCGGACAACCATGCCTACACGATCGGCTTCCGCGTCGTGCGCGAGATCGGTACAGCAGCGGTTGCTCCGGCGAAGAACGTCGCGAACCAGGACCAGACGCCGATTGGCGGCCGTTTCTCACTGCAACTCGATCCCAACGGGCGGATCGACATCCCGCTCAGGCTGCCCGCCAACTCGTCCGTCACTTACGAATTCGAGCTGACGAGAAAACCGCCCGATCCAACCAACCTCCACCACCAACTGGCGACGTTGATTCGCGGGAGTGATCTGAAGCAGTTTCAGGACAAATTGACGTTGTCCTATTATTCATCTCCGAGATTCTCGATCAACGCTCTCCCCGGCCGAGAGCGATTCTTCCTGGCCGCGACCGTGACCGAGACGAAGCTGAGACTGTTCATCAACGGCCTCCAAGTGACCGAAGATTCGCCGCCGGTGCCTGTCTCGATGAGCGATCTGAATTCCGTTTATCTCGGAATGTCACCAGGAGCGCCCTCGAATTTTCGAGCTTACGACGCGCCGCTGCATCGCTTCCGTCTCTCACGCGGTGAACGCTACTCGGCCGATTACGATCCTGCGGGGGAATGGCTGCCCGATGAGCAAACGCTCGTGCTTTACGACTTCCGCCGTGGCGGAACCGCCGACCAGGTGCTCGACCTCTCCGCCAACAAGAAGCACGGCAAGCTCGTCGGTGCGAAGTGGATTCAGCCGGGCATGGCGGCCGTTCCGTCAACAGACGTTGATCGCGCCGCCGCGACCTGGGTGATCGCTCAGGGAGGAGACGTGATGGTGAGCGGCAAACAGGGCTGGGTTGCCACGGTGAATGATCTGCCGGATGGCGATCTCGAAGTGCGGCTCATCAGGCTCAAGCAGCGGTTGTCTGGCGAAGAAGCTGATCTCGTCCCGTTGCGCGAATTGAAGCATTTGGAATTCGTGGGAATCGACAACACCCATCCGACGGCGGCGGGCATCACCGCGCTGGCTCGGCTGCCAAAGCTGGAACGGGTGAGTTGCGGCGGCCAGCCACTGAGCGACGAACAAATGACCGCCCTGGCTCGGCTGAACAACACGACGAAGCTGTACCTGGCCGGGGCGCAATTGAAGTCCGCGCAATGTGCCTTCCTCGCCAAGTCGATGCCGCAAGTCGGAACGCTCAACCTGATGAATAACCCCTTGCTCGACGATGCGGCTCTGGCACCACTCGGCGAGTTGCGCAATCTCAAAACTCTGCAACTCCAGGGAACAAAGGTCACGGCCGCCGGCATCGCCAAGTTGCAACAGGCTCTGCCCAACTGCTCGATCGAATGGGACGGTGCCGCAACCTCTGCCACCGCGCCGATGACCACACCCGACGGCCGGATTGATTTGCTCGCACTCTTCGATGTGAAACGGGATGTTCTCGCAGGGGAATGGACTCGCGAGGCCAAGGGTCTCAAAGTGAAGCAGTCTGAAACGACCGTCTATGTGCCGCGGCTTCAGTGGCCGTATCAACCGCCCGAAGAATACGACTACGAGATCGAGTTCACTCAGGGGAACGGCAACGGGACCGTCGAGCAACTTCTATCCGCTCAGTCTCGCTCGTTCGCCTGGGTGCTCAACTCGGCTCTGAAGGACGGTGTCAAAGCTGGGTTCGAAACGCTCGATGGAATGAATCTGGACAATCGCAAGGACGCCAGCATCATGCGTCCCAAACTGCTGGAGCCTGGCCGACGTTATCGCTCGCGCGTGGAGGTTCGCAAAAGACAGCTCCGCGCGTTCCTGGACGATGAACTGCTCGTTGAGTGGAGCGGCGACTTCCAACGTCTCGACATCATTCCACGCAACGCCCTGCGCGATAAGCTCCACTTGGGTCTCGCCGCCAACGACCGCGGTGCCCTGTTCCACAAAGTCACGGTTCGCGAAGTCAGCGGCGTGGGGAAGCTCACCTCTGGCGTGGCCGGCAGTGAAGCCAGCTCAGCGTGGACTGATTGGCTGGGGCCGAGGCTGAAACACGCGGACTTCTTCTCGCAATTCGATGGAAGGGTAGGTTGGCAGCGCGAAGGGGATGCCATCACGACGACTCAGGCCATTAGCGGCCAAGCGGTGTTGCCCGACAAGACCCGCAACGGATCCATCCGGCTCACCTACCTGTTGCGTGACTCCAAGGGCATTCAGATCAACGCCCGTGATCGCGTCACCAACGGCGAGCGCGACCTGTATGTGGCCCAAGACCACGGCACACAGATCAGCATCACCATGATTCGAGCCGGCATGTACAAGGTTCTCGTCAAAGAGCCAATCCCGGCGAGCATTCCGAAAGACGCCCAGCGGACGCTCGAATTTCGCATCGTCGGCGACACGCTGACGGCAACGTTCAACGGCTCGGTGGTGGCCACCGTGAAAGAGGCCACGCTGACCGAGGGGAACTTCGCGCTGGTCGCGCTCAAAGGAGTCCTGGTACAGAAGGTCGAGTACCAACTGCTCGATGAACCGATTGCAAAATAAACCTCGAACAACCCCGTTGTCACACCGCCGAATGGGTCATCGCTCATGGAGGAGAATTGACTTTCAGTGGCAGACAGAACTTGGTTGCCAACGTGGGTGATCTGCCCGAGGGGACTTCGAAGTGCGGCTCATCAAATTCAAGCGACCGCTGCCCGGCGAGGATTCCGATCTCGTCCCGCTGCGCGACTTGAAGCACTTGGAATTCATAGGGATCGACTACACCGCGCGGATCTTCACGAACGGACGAAAGAGCCCGACGAATAAAAGGAGACGACGAATCACAGCGTCATCTCAGCCATTCGTCGTCTCCTTCCATTCGTCGGGCGCTTTCCTCGAACACGGCTTCCGGTCTCGTCGTGCAGAACCCCTTGATGTTCATTCGGTGTGTCTCCACGATTCGCGCGTCTGAGCCCGAATTGAGCATCGTCTCACACCAACCCTCCGTGTCCGCAGGGAGTCCGCCGATCACTTCCCTCGTTAGCATTGGACGCGGAAAAGAACGTACGATCAAATTCGCAGTAGAGCGGTCGTCGATATGCACGACGGCAGACGATTCAGCCACTCTTGAGCAAACGACAACATGACGGATCCCCTGCCGACGACCAACTTCACCGGGACGGAGCGCTTTGAAGTCGTCCGCCAGCTTGGCGCAGGAGGGATGGGTGTTGTTTATGAAGTGTTTGACAAGCAGCGCGATGCGCGGGTCGCGCTCAAGTTTCTGCCGCAGGTGGCTCCCGAAGCGTTGTTCGCGTTCAAGCAGGAGTTTCGCACGCTGGCGGATGTGTCGCATCCGAATCTTGTCGGGCTGTATGAACTGTTCTCGGAAGGGGAGCAGTGGTTCTTCACGATGGAACTGATCGACGGAGTCGACCTGCGGACGTTTATCCTCGGTGATGCGGCCGTCGATGCGCGGGTCTCGAATCCGAATGAGGTCACAGCGCTGGTGAGTCGCGTGTCGCACGACACCGACTGGGATGGCGATCAAACCGGACCGGCTCATCTTCTGCGGACAGGACAGGCTCCGGCCCCGTGGACCGGTCCAAGTCCGGTACTCGATGAGGGAGTTTTGATTCGTTTGCGTTCAACGCTGCGGCAGCTTGCGATTGGTCTGCGGGAGATTCACTCGCATGGCTTGCTGCACCGGGACATCAAGCCGCCCAATGTGCTGGTACGGAAAGATGGGCGGGTCGTGGTGCTCGATTTCGGGTTGGCCTCCGATCAGCACTTTGGGGAATCGAAGTCAAAGCAGATCGTCGGCACGGTGGCCTACATGTCCCCCGAGCAGGCCGAAGGGAAACCGCTGACGCCCGCCAGCGATTGGTACAGCGTTGGTTCGATGCTGTATCAGGTACTGACCGGACAATGTCCGTTTGGCGGCGGCTCGAAAACGGTGATGAGCGCGAAGCGAACTCGCGACCCCGACGCTCCGCAAAAATTGAATCCCGTCGTGCCTGAGGATCTCAACAATCTTGCGATGGCGTTGTTGTCGCGCGATCCCTCGGCTCGGCCGAATGCGTCGGACATTCTGCGTTGGCTCGGAGTGAATGACGCTCCCTCCGCCGATGCGACCCAGCAGGATGCGTCCGATTCGGCCACGCATTTCGTGGGACGCAAAGAACAGCTCGATCAGATGAATCGAGATTTTGAAGCAGTGCGTGCCGGCGGGACCGCTGTGGTTCTCGTTCGCGGCGAGTCTGGCGCGGGCAAGACCGCGCTGGTGCAACGCTTTCTCGAAGGACTTCCCAAAGATTTGGAGACAGTCGTTCTGGCCGGCCGTTGTTACGAACAGGAGTCGGTCCCCTTCAAAGCGTTCGACAGTCTCATCGACATGCTGACTCGGCATCTGGAGCGACTGCCACAGCCGGAACTCGCCTCACTGCTGCCGCGCGATGTCGCGTCGTTGTCGCGGATCTTTCCGGTTGTGCAACGCATTCCGGCGATCGCGCAGGCCCCTTCACGCATGGCGACCGTGCCCGATCACGTCGAACTGCGACGCCGAGCCTTCGCCGCGTTGCGGGAGATGTTCGCTCGGCTGGGGGACCGGCATCCGTTGATTCTGTTGATCGACGACCTGCAATGGGGGGACGTCGATAGCGCGAACCTGTTCAACGAGCTGCTGCAAGCTCCCGATCCGCCGGTGATGCTGGTGCTGGGAACCTATCGCGCCGAGGACGAACAACGGAGCGAATGCCTGCGACTGCTGGCGGCTTCGGCGACGACTCCGTCTCCCGTCTCGCGCCGTGTGATCTCGCTGTCGCCGCTGACTCACGACGAGTCGTTGGAGTTGGCGATCGACTTGCTGCACCGCCGCGACCCGGCTGCTCTGGCCGAGGCCGAGCAGATCGTCCGCGAATCGAACGGCAGCCCGTATTTCCTCAGCGAGTTGGCGCATGATGTCCGCGACGGGTTTCACGAGTCGTCTTCGCCGGTAGCCGAACTCGCCAGAGTTCGGACGGATGACGATGTTCGGACGGATGGCGATCCGGCCCGAATTCTGGCGAATTCGGCTACGACCGCGCCGGAGAGTTTGAAGATTCGGCTCGATGACGCGCTGTGGCGACGCATCGAGCGTTTGCCGGAGAACGCTCGCACGGTTCTCGAAGTCTTGTCGGTGGCGAGTCGTCCGTTGCGGCTGGTCGATGCGCTCAAGGTCGCGCATGTCAGTGACTCGCACGCCGCGCTGACTCGCTTGCGGCACGATCGCTTTCTGCGCGCGACCGGTGCTGGAGCCGACGAATTGCTGGCTCCCTATCACGACCGCATCCGCGAGACGTTCGTGAAACGACTACCCGCCGAGGCGCTGCGGAACCGGCATCTGACGCTGGCCACGACGCTCGCGGCGGGCGGAGTCGCGGACGCGCAGACGTTGGCGATTCACTACGAAGGCGCGGGTGATCGCGAGTCGGCCGGCCGTCACTACGCAGCGGCAGCGGATGAAGCGGGACGCGCGTTGGCCTTCGAGCAGGCGGCCAACCTGTATCGCAAGTCGCTCGAACAACGCCCCTCCAGCGGCACCGAACGCTGCGCGTTGCTCGTCCGGTTGGCCGATGCGCTGGCGAGTTCCGGTCGAGGGATCGAGGCGGCGGAGCAATATCTCGCCGCGTCGGGATTGGCGGGGTCGGACGAAACGCTGATGTTGCAGAGCAAAGCGGGCTTCAACTTCTGCGCGGCGGGAGACATCGACTCCGGCCGTGAGGCGCTCGCGGGTGTGCTCACGCGATTGGGGATGTCCCTGCCCAAGACACGCACGCGAGCTCTCCTGTCATTGGTGCTCAATCGAGTCCGCCTCATCATGCGCGGTATCAAGTTTCGCGAACGACCTGACTCGCAACTGACGAACGACGAACGGATGCGGCTGGATGTAACGTGGCAGGTGGCGACCGGATTGTTCGTCATCGACACGATTCGCGGCACCGACTTCGCGACTCGCAATACGCTGCTGGCGCTGAAGACCGGCGAGCCGTATCGCATCGCCCGCTCGCTGGCTTGGGAGGCGACGCAAACTTCGATGGAAGGAGTCAAAACCAAGAAGACGACCTGCAAATTGCTGGCGACCGCCGATGAACTGGCTCAGCGATTGAATCATCCACATGCGCTGGCGATGGCTCTGATGGGCCGCGGCATCTCCGAGTTTTATTTCGGGAACTGGCGAGCCTCGACGGAGACCTGTGACCGCGCGACCGCCGCTCTCACGGAACACTGCACTGGAGTCGCCTGGGAACTCGACATGTCCAACGCCTTCGCCTACTGGGCGCTGTTTTGGCGGGGCGAGTTCGCGGAGATTCAACGCCGGTATCCGCGATTGATGGCGGACGCTCAACAACGAGGCGATCGACTGGCGGTCGCGAACTACACGACGTTCGCCGGCCCGTTCGCGTTTCTCCCGCAAGACGATGCCGCCGGTTTAGAGGTCGCACTGGCCGGAGCGATGGGAGATTGGTCGAAGCAGGACTTCCATGTGCAGCACTTCACCGCGCTGTCGGCTCAGACCTATCTGGAACTATCTCGCGGCCGATCCATCGCGGCTTGGGAGCACATGCTGACTCAATGGCCGTCGCTCCGAGGTTCGTTCGTGCTGATGGTCGAAATCGTGCGGATCTACATGCACCACCTGCGAGCCGCCTCTGCGATCGCCGCCGCGTGTGAACTGCGAGCCTCTGGAAACCCAACCGCGAAGATCCCCGGCGGCGGACGCTCCTGGTCGATCGCCGACTTGGAAGCCGAAGCCGCTCGCTGGGCCAAGAAACTCGAACGCGAACGAGCGGCCTACGCGCGACCAATGGCCGCGCTGATCCGTGCCGCACTGGCTTTCAGTGCGGGCCAAACGAGCGCGGCGTGCGACCATTTGAAATTCGCTGCCACTCAGTTTCGACAAATCGAAGCCAACATGTTCTCCGCCGCCGCGCAGTTTCAACTCGGCCGCCTGATGGGTGGCGACGTCGGCCAACAACAACTGGCCGAAGCGGAACAACGCATGCGAGCCCAAAACGTTCTGAACCCCAATCGCATCGCCAACCTGTTCGCACCGGGATTTGGGTAGACACACTTGATCTCAAACCCGGTTGTGATTGAGTCGAGTTTGCAGTTTGTCTGAAGGTCAAGTTCAAGGCTGATTCCCCACGGATGGCATGGCAATACCACGGATGAAGACAGGAAAGTGGGGAAACGAAAGCGGTCGCGGTTCTTATGCCTCCCTTAATCCGTGGTATCGCCATGCCATCCGTGGGAATTCTGCTTTGGGTCTGGGCTGGTTGGCGTCACCCCCCGGACGAATCACATGGCATTGCCCGGGGGCGAACGCCGCCGGATTCACCTGTTTGAGCAAGAAAGGTTGCTGATGTCCAAAGTCATTGTCCTCGGTGGTGGAGTTGCCGGCCTGAGCGCCGCGCATGAGTTGATCGAGCGCGGGTTTGAGGTCGAGGTCTATGAACAGCGGCCGGATCATTGGGGTGGGAAAGCTCGCAGCATGGGGGCTCCGGGGACCGGCACCGGCGGGCGAGCGGATCTGCCTGGCGAGCATGGCTTCCGATTCTTTCCCGGCTTTTACAAACATCTGCCCGACACGATGACTCGCATCCCGCTGGGGGGAGATTGGAGCGTCGCCGACAACCTCGTGGGGACCACTCAGATTGAGATGACTCAGGAGAACGCCGATCCGATCATCACGCCGGCTCAGTTCCCCACAACACTTCAAGACTTCATTCAGACGATTTGGGAGCTGGCCCACAGCCATACCGGTATTCCAAAGGACGAATCGCTGTTCTTCGCCGAGCGGCTGTATCAAATCCTGACCTCTTGCCAGGAACGCCGGCTGGGCGAATACGAAAAGATCGCGTGGTGGGATTTCATCGACGCTGACAACAAGTCGGCGGAGTACCAAAAGATTCTGGGTGAAGGGCTGACCCGCTCGCTCGTGGCGATGCAGGCGAAGATCGCCAGCACACGCACCGTCGGAGACATTCTGCTGCAATTGATCCTCAACAACGTGACTCCCGGAGTGCAGACCGATCGCGTGTTGAATGGCCCGACGAACGATGTCTGGCTGACTCCGTGGATCAATTACCTGACGCAGCGCGGTGTCACGCTGACTCAAAACGCCGCCGTGCAGAGCTTGCAGTTGAGCGGTCGGCAAATCACCGGCGCGGTGGTGCAGGTCGGCGAGCAATCGGTCACGGTGCAAGGGGACTATTACATCGCCGCCATGCCGGTCGAAGTCATGACGAAGTTGGTGACGTCCGCCATTGCCGCCGTCTCGCCGTCATTGGCTCAGATCGGCAATCTCATGACGCGGTGGATGAACGGCATTCAGTTTTATCTGCGGGGGGACGTACCGCTGGATCACGGTCACTGCATCTACCTCGATTCGGTCTGGGCGTTGACCTCAATCTCGCAGCATCAGTTCTGGCCGAACACCAATCTGGCGAACTACGGCAACGGCGAAGTGACCGGCATCCTCTCGGTCGATATTTCCGACTGGACGACTCCCGGCAACAAGGTCGTCTTGAAGCCCGCCGAACAATGCACGGCCGACGAAGTGCAGACCGAAGTCTGGGCACAACTCAAGGCCCACTTGAATCGCAACGGTCAGACGGTGCTGGCGGATGAGAATCTTGTCGGCTGGAATCTGGACCCGGACATCACGTTCCCGCGCAGCTCGCCAATGAACGACGGCAACGACGAGCCGTTGCTGATCAACATCACCGACTCGTGGCAGTACCGCCCCGAAGCGACGATCGAGATTCCGAATCTGTTTCTCGCTTCAGACTATGTGCGGACCTACACGGACCTGGCGACGATGGAAGGTGCCAACGAAGCCGCCCGCCGCGCCGTCAACGGCATCCTGGCCGCATCGAACTCCAACGCGAAACTCTGCCAACTCTGGCCGTTTCACGAGCCTGATATTTTCCTTCCTCTGCGAGCCTTAGATCTCATTCGCTACAAGCTCGGTCGCCCGTGGGGCCAGGCGTCGCCATTCGCATAAGGCGAGCAGCCGGTGAGAACTTCCCGTCGACGAAATCGTCAGATTTCGGACGAACCGTAGCCGAAATCGTCAGATTTCGGACGAACTCGCGAGCGACGTCCAACCCGCGTTCAGCGCACCGAAATCTGACGATTTCGGCGACGGACAGTTATCATCCGCCGCACATCTTCAGGCGGGAGTCCTCTTATGCCGTTGACGGTCGAGCAATTTACTCAGCGATTGGCGTCGTCCGGCGTGATGTCGGAGGACTCGTTGCTCGACGTGCTGTCGCCGTTGAACGGGAACGTGGCGGAATGCGCCGATGGCGAACAGCTTGCTCGCGAGTTGGTCAAGCAGAAGAAGCTGACCAAGTGTCAGGCCGAGCAAATCTACGCCGGCAAAGAGAAGTCGCTGACGTTGGGCAATTACATCCTGCTCGACAAGCTCGGCCAAGGCGGCATGGGGATGGTGCTGAAGGCGCAGCACAAGCGGATGAAGCGGCTGGTGGCTCTGAAGGTGATGTCTCCGGCAGCGGTGAAGACGCCGGACTCGTTGAAGCGGTTTCATCGTGAGGTCGAGGCGGCGGCCAAGCTGCGGCATCCGAACATTGTCGCCGCCGACGACGCGGACGAAGCGAAAGGGACGCACTTCCTCGTGATGGAGTACGTCGATGGCAGCGATCTGTCGGTGCTCGTCAAGAAGCACGGGCCGCTGCCGGTCGAGCAGGCGGTGCAGTGCATCATTCAAGCGGCGCGCGGATTGGAGTTCGCTCACGAGCAGGGAGTCATTCATCGCGACATCAAGCCGGCGAACTTGCTGATCGACGCCAAGGGGACGGTCAAAATTCTCGACATGGGGCTGGCTCGGATCGAGGGAGCGGTCGGCGGCAGTTCGGAAGGGGCGGGGCTGACGAGCACCGGCACGATCATGGGGACGGTCGATTACATGTCCCCCGAACAAGCGATGGACACCAAGCACGCGGATGCGCGGAGCGACATCTATTCGCTGGGTTGCACGCTGTACTACTTGCTGACCGGCCGAGTCGCGTACGACGGCGACACGATCATGAAGAAGCTGATGGCGCACCAGAACGCGCCGATTCCGTCGCTCGTTGATGCACATCGTAGGTTGGGATTCCGTCCCGACCCCGATGGCGCGGCGGCAGGTCGGGACGGAGTCCCAACCTACGATGCACTCAACGCTGTCTTCCGGCGGATGGTCGCGAAGCGGCCGGAGGATCGGCCGCAGACGATGACGCAGGTGATGGCCGAGTTGGAGCGTTGTCTCTCCGGCGGTTCGCCGACGATTGCGATTCAGCCGAACTCCAGCACGACGACGAGCGGCGTCGGCAGCGGGAATGAACTGCAAGATTTCTTGAGACAGATCAGCGGCGGAGAGAGTTCGACGGCGACGAGTGCGGCTCCGGCTGGCTCGAAGGGAACGGCGGTGGCTTCTTCATCGGGCGAGGCCGAGACGATGATTTCGTCGGCGGGTGAAGGAGGGACCGATCCGCGTACCGATCAGTCGCTGACCATTGAGCGGTCTGGCGAGCCGATGGGCGTTAGCCCTCGGACAGTCCGGGGGCTGACGCCCTCCGGCTCACCAAGTCACAAGATGAAACTCTGGTTCGGTTCGATCGCGGCGGTCGTCGTTGTCCTGCTCGCGATCGTGTTCGCCGTGCGCGGCAAGTCGGGCACGCTGCATCTGGAGATCACCGACGATCACACGGAAGTGACCATTGGCGAGACAGGCCGCGTCGTGAAGGGAGTGGCCGACGAAGAGGTCCGGTTGCCGCTGGGCGAGCATGTGTTGCACGTTGAACGGGGCGAACTGAAGTTCGATACGCCGGCAATCACGGTGGCGAAGGGTGATCCAATCGCGATCAAGGTCGAACGAGTCGGCAATCGCATTCGCGTGATGCGCGGCAACGAGTTTCTCACCGCAAAGGAATTGCCGAGATCGAAATCGAGTGGCACGAAGGCGGGGAGTTCTTCGGCTCCAAACTATGCTCTGAAGTTCGACGGGCAGAGCCACGTCGAAATTCCGTCGCTGAAGTGGGACGGAAAGGAACCGGTCACTTTGGAGTTTGTGGTGTCGGTCGATGCTGAGGAAGCCGCCGTCGCCGGATCACTGGTCGTCGCCTCGTGGCCCTCTCCGAAGTCTGAAAAAGAATTGTTGGCCTATCGAATCAGCAACATCTGGGCGTTTGACGCGAGGCACTTGAACAAGCGCTGGATCAGTTCGGTGAATACTCTTCGTCCCAATGAGCGTGTGCTGGTGACCTGCATCTGGGACGGCAAGCAAACATTGATTCAGGCCAATGCGGATCAAGGAAACGTTTTTGAGGACATCTCAAGTCCGTTCGTGGTCGGACCGGGCTTGTGGATCGGCGGCTCGGAAAGCCACGCCAATGGTGCCATGCGTTTCCGAGGCACCATCGAGCAGGTCCGCGTTTCCAAAGGAGTCCGCACCGCGTTGTCGGCACCGCCGGCGGGCAAGCTCCCGAAAGACAGTTCGACGCTCGCGCTGTACCACTTCGCCGAGGGACGCGGTTCCGTCCTGAAGGACTCGTCCGGCAACAACCATCACGGCAAGATCGTCGGCGCGAAGTGGGTGAAGGCGGACGGGGCGGCGATCAATCCGACGGCAAGTCCTCCCGATGGACCACCGGCCTTTGTCCTGACCCGCGACAAGCAGCGAGTAGGCGCGTTTCAGACGCTGGCCGAGGCGTTCGCTCAACTCGGCCAGGACAACGTCATCGAGATTCACGGCAACGGGCCGTTCGCGGTGGGCAACTTGAAGTCGGAAGGCAAGAACTCGCTGACGCTGAAGTCCGCTCCAGGCTACCGAGCGAGAATCACTCCCACCGACCCTTCTTTTGATCCGAGGCGAGTCATTTTTCAGATGACTGTCGTTGAATCACTGCGCGTCGAAGGAATTGACATCATCAGCGATTTTTCGGCACTTTTATTCAATGGTTTTGGCAAATCGTGGCACATTCAAAACTGTCGGCTCGTCGTTCTGAATCAACAAGGGAGGGGCGCGATTCGGTTTGAGGGTTCAAAGTTGCGACTGGAAGACAGCCTGTTGCTTCTCGTTGAAATCGGAGGAGCAGTCGCACTCCCGCGTCGCGACGCTCAGCAAGTGGAAGTGGTCAACAACGTCATCTTCCAGGGTGCTGACCGTCCGTTTTGTCAAAGCGTGTATCAAGACGAATTTGACTATGCCCTGAAGCTCGAACGCAACACGATGTTTGCGACGTTGTCCGTGGGATTCAACAAAGTTCCGAAACGCAAAGCCCTATCCGTCGAGGCTGTAGGTAATCTCTTCGGCCAAACCGCCGTATTGGCCGGCGAGGGACTCGACACGAACGCATTTCTCTGGCAGGGACGCGACAACGTCTATTTCGATTCCATCGGCGTCGCCGCAGATGTGACCGCTCCAACGAGGCCACGCATCTCATTGAAGTCGTGGATCAGCGACCACAAGCGGGACGAGCAGAATTCGCGCGAGATCAACGCGGTCGTCCCGCAGTGGAACGACTTGGCCACCACCGACCCCGATCAGTTCGCCGGACGGGTGCTCGATCTGGCCAAGACTCTCCACACCACGCACAAGGCCGGAGCCGATGTGTCGAAGTGGCCGGCGGCCGTTGAGGCAGCCGCTCAGACGAGCGATCCTGATCGCCGCGCGGCGACTTACATTCTTTCCGTCGGCGGGAGCGTACGGATCAATGAGATTCCGCAGGACTACACCGACGTTCGCGAGTTGCCGAAGTCACGCTTTCGGCTGACGTCGATCACGGTGAGTGACTCTCCGAAAATCAGCGATGCGGGACTGGCCGCGTGTCGGGGCTGCCAGCATCTGACGCAGCTTACGATGGTCGCCCCCGTCGGCGATGCGGGGTTGGAGCCATTTCGCGAATGTAAAAAGCTGAAGGAACTGGTTCTCTATCACACGAAGGTGACGGACGCCGGACTGGCTTACTTCAGCGGCTGTCGTGATCTCACGACGCTGACAATCCTGGAAGGGAGACAGGTCACGGACCTCGGCCTGTCGCACTTCAAGGACTGCACGAAATTGGAATCCCTCGGACTGTCTCGTCTACAGATGACCGAGAAGGGGATCGGCCATTTCCGAGATTGCCAGAACTTGCGGTCACTCAGCATTCGGAATTCCCCGTTGGATGATGCAGCGTTTGCGCATCTGAAGAACTTCCCGAAGCTGACTCGGCTCGATTTCGCCAGCGACCAGATGACGAATGCCGGTCTCGTCAGTCTTCCGAGTCTCAAAGATTTGACGTTGCTGGTCCTCGCCGGAACGCAGGTCGATGACGCCGGTGTCGAACATCTCAAAAAGCTGACCAAGCTCACAAGACTGAATTTGGTCCTAAACAAGCTGACATCGGCCGGCCTCGCCGAACTGAAGAAGGCGCTGCCGGACTGCACGATCGACACGGACATTATGCCGTAAGGAAAGGAATCTCAGTCGCGGGAGTCCGCCGCGGCGGAAGCTACGTAGGCGAGTCGCTCCCGCGACTCGCATTCGCGAACGTCGATCAGGGTTCATTCTGTGTGACGCTTGCACAACCACTCGCTGGCGCGTCGTGCTGGAACCCGTGAGGCTCTGACTGCGATGACGTGACTTTGATAAGCTCGGCAAAACTTGCACATCACCCAATCTGAGACGTCCCTCAATTCACATCATGCCTCTCTCACGCGATGAATTTACTCAGCAACTGACGGCCAGCGGACTGATGGACGCTGCCGCCGTCACGGAAAGTCTTTCGAGTCTGCCGCCTGACAAGCAGCCGCAAGACGGCGAACAGCTTGCTCGCGAGTTGGTGAAGCAGAAGCGGCTGACCAAGTTTCAGGCCGAGCAACTTTATGCCGGCAAGGGAAACTCGCTGACGCTGGGGAACTATGTCATCCTCGACAAGCTTGGCCAGGGGGGCATGGGGATCGTGCTGAAGGCTCAGCACAAACGGATGAGGCGCTTGGTGGCGCTGAAGGTGATGTCTCCGGCGGCAGTGAAGACTCCGGATGCGTTGAAGCGGTTTCATCGCGAGGTCGAGGCGGCGGCGAAGTTGCGGCATCCAAACATTGTCGCGACCGACGATGCGGACGAAGCCAAAGGGACGCACTTCCTGGTGATGGAGTACGTCGATGGGGACGACCTCTCGGCGCTGGTGAAGAAGCACGGACCGCTACCGGTCGAGCAGGCGGTGCGGTGCATCATTCAAGCAGCGCGCGGCTTGGAGTTCGCTCACGAGCAAGGAGTCATTCATCGCGACATCAAGCCGGCGAATCTGCTGATCGACGCGAAGGGGACGGTGAAGATTCTCGACATGGGGCTGGCTCGGATCGAGGGAGCGGTCGGCGGCAGCTCGGAAGGGGCGGGGCTGACGAGCACCGGCACGATCATGGGGACGGTCGATTACATGTCCCCCGAACAGGCGATGGATACGAAGCACGCGGATGCGAGGAGCGACATCTATTCGCTGGGTTGCTCGCTGTACTACTTGCTGACGGGCAAGGTCGTGTACGACGGCGACACGATCATGAAAAAGCTGATGGCGCATCAGCACGGGGCGATTCCAGAGTTGGGCGATGCGCTTCGTAGGTTGGGACTCCGTCCCGACCCCGATGGCGCGGCGGCAGGTCGGGACGGAGTCCCAACCTACGATGCACTCGACACCGTCTTCCGCCGCATGGTCGCGAAGCGGCCGGAGGATCGGCCGCAGACGATGACGCAGGTGATGGCCGAGTTGGAACGCTGTCTCTCCGGCGGCTCGCCGACGATTGCGATTCAACCGAACTCGAACACGACGACGAGCGGCGTCGGCAGCGGGAATGAACTGCAAGATTTCTTGAGACAGATCAGCGGAGAAGAGAGTTCGTCCGCGACGAGCGCGGCTCCGGCTGGCTCGAAGGGGACTGCGGTGGCTCCGTCATCGGGAGAAGCCGAGACGATGATTTCGTCGCCGGGTGAAGGAGGGGCCGATCCGCGTACCGATCAGTCGCTGACCATTGAGCGGTCTGGCGAACCGATGGGCGTTAGCCCTCGGACAGTCCGGGGGCTGACGCCCTCCGGCTCACCAAGTCACAGGATGAAACTCTGGTTCGGTTCGATCGCGGCGGTCGTCGTTGTCCTGCTCGCGATCGTGTTCGTCATGCGCGGCAAATCGGGCACGCAGCCTCTGGAGATCACGGACGAACTCATCGAAGTGACCATCGGCGACACCGGCCGCGTGGTGCAGGGAGTCACCGCACAAGACCTCCGGCTGCCGCTGGGCGAGCATGTGCTGCACGTCAAACGGGACGACCTCGCGTTCGACACAGAGGCGTTCGAGGTGACGCCGGGAGAGAACGTCCCAATCAAAGTCGAACGAGTAGGCCGCCGTGTGCGAGCCATGCAGGGCAGCACGCTGCTCGGCCACAAGGAGAGTCGGAGGCCGAAGGACAAAGCACCGGCCAGCCCCGCGTTACCGGACTTCGCTTTGGAGTTCGATGGCAGCAGGAATTCGAAGGTCGATGTTCCGTTCTTGCGACTCCGGCGTGGCGGGCCGCTGACCCTGGAGGCCTATTTCACGCCGACCGTGGATCGAATCACGAACGTCAATCAGTTGCTCGGCTTCCAATTCAATTCGCTTTACATCAGCACGGAAACACAGAACTGGCAGTTGGTGTGGCAACACGGTGGTCAGAACGTGGTCTCGTCCCAGTCTGGTCCGTTTGTCAAAGGGCGACGAGTTCATGTTGCCGGTGTCATCGAAGATGGGGAAGCGCGACTCTTCGTGGATGGAAAACTGTCGTTCAGCTCACCGGTCAAGTTCGATCCGCAATCGGCACAACTTGAACTGACCGATTTGCAGATCGGGGCTGGGTTCGAAGGCTTGATCGACACGGTGAGAATCTCCAAGGCCGCTCGTTACCGGAGCGACTTCTTTCCCGCGAACAGTTTCCAACCGGATCAAGCCACGGTGGCTCTCTACGACTTCACGGAGGGGAACGGCAATGAGCTCAAGGATTCATCGGGTAACAACCATCACGGCAAGATCGTTGGGGCGAAGTGGGTGAAGGCGGATGGCTCGGCGCTCTTCGCGTCGAACGATCCCAAGTTTCAGAAATGGGCGAAGGAAGTCGCAGCGATGCCCGCCGAGAAACAGGTGGCTGCCGTTTCCCAAAAGTTGATTGAGCTCAATCCTGGTTTTGATGGCAAGCTCGATCACTCCACGATTGAGAATGGCAACGTGATCGAGTTGTCGTTTAGGACTCACGCCGTCACCAACATCTCTCCCGTCCGAGCGCTGCCAAAGTTGAAGTCGCTCGCATGCGACGGCATTGGCGGTTCAGGATTGCTCCGCGATTTGACTCCACTGGCTGGGCTGAAGTTGACGAGCTTGGGAGTTCAAGGAACGCAGGTCACGGATTTGTCACCGCTCCGAGGAATGCCACTGGAGATTCTGACCGTCTACGACACACCTCTGTTTGACGTTTCGCCGTTGGTTGATTGCAAGAACCTGATTTCTTTGGGACTCAATGTCACGAAAGTCACCGCCGCCGGGCTGGAGCATCTGCGGTCTCTGGCCAACCTCACTTCCTTGGATGTGCGGAACACGAAAGTCACCGCCGCCAGCGTGGCCAAGCTGCAACAGACGCTTCCTAAGTGCAAGATCGAATGGGACGGCGCGAAGGCGGCAACTGGCAGCAATCCCGCGACCGGTGCGGTGGCGAGCGGGACGCCGTTCGTGACGCTCCGCAGCGGGGCCGAGGCCGCTCGGCACGCGACGCTCGAAGAGGCCCTCGCAGCCAGCCAACCGCAGGACGTGATCGAAGTCCGCGGCAACGGCCCCTTCCCGATCGGTGGTCCGAAGTCCGTGGTGTTCCAACAAAAGGAGTTCACGCTCAAGGCGGCTGCCGGGTTCCGTCCTCTGTTCGTCCCGGCCCCCAATGCAGCCGACAAAGAATTGTCGCTGTTTCACTTCAACAACGGCACGTCGCGGTTTGAGGACATCGACTTCGTGTCGGCTGGGCCGACGTTGCTCCAGTTCAATAACGTTCGCGACGCGGCGTTTCTGCGATGCCGGTGTGTGAACACCTCGAATGGCCAATCCAGACTGTTCGGATTCAGTCAGGCGACCGAGCAGCGATTGAGTTTCAGCGACTGCTGCTTGCTAACCCCGCTCACAACGAACCCACCGCTGAGTTTTGTCGCCGGCTCCGTGAAGATTGAGTTGAACAACACTCTCTTGTTGTCGCGGTATCCGGCGCTGAGTTTCGACGTGAGCGGACACCAAGTCCGAATGAATCGTTGCACCATTGTTGGTCAAGCCGCGACTTTGTGGACCGTGCATAAAGATCAGTTTGAACGGCGTGTTCGCGGGACCGTCGAGCCATCCCGCTGCCTCATTCTCGCACGCGCCATCAACCTGCACGACAAACGGCTGAGTCTCAGCGAGGACGTTCTCTGGCAGGGGAAGGAGAACGTATATGGCCTCTCGCACCTCGGAGACTCAGGCGTGATGTTGTCCGATAACGTGGTGCTGCCGTTTGACGAGTGGGTGAATTCCCCCGCCAAGCCGGAAACCGGATCGAAGCTGGTGCCGACGAAGGCCAAACCGTTGGCCGAGTTCCTGGACCCGGACCCGGCGGTGATGTTCCGCAAGCTGAAGACGTACCTCGAAGAACTCCGCACCTTGCACCCCGATGTCGGTGCCGACCCCGCCGTGGCCGACGGTCTCAGCCCAAGCCCGCCTCCCGCCAAAGCCCCGTTCGACGCCCAGCAAGCTCGCGCGCATCAAGAGGCGTGGGCCAAGCATCTCGGCACGACGGTCGAGACGACCAACTCGGTCGGCGCGAAGATGATCCTCATCCCGCCCGGCGAGTTCCTGATGGGCAGCAGCGATGAGCAAGTCGCGGCGGCAGTGAAAGTGGCCGAGGAACTCCAGGTCGATCGCGGAGTCATCGACCGCATTCAGAAGTCCGAACGCCCGCAACATCAAGTCAGCATCACCAAGCCGTTCCTGATGAGTGCGACCGAAGTCACGATCGGGCAGTTCAAGAAGTTTTCCGCCACCGGTTATCAGACACGCTCTGAGAAAGGGAACAAGGACGGCCAGGCTCGAACCTACCTCAATGTCGTGGAGATGGCGACGGATGATTTGCCGGCGGCGTTCGTCACCTGGGACGATGCCGCAGCGTTCTGCCATTGGCTTTCCATCGAGGCAAAACTCGATCCGTGCTACCGCTGGGGCGGGAATTACTGGATCGAGATTCCGGGCAAGAACGGCTATCGCCTGCCCACCGAAGCCGAGTGGGAATATGCCTGTCGCGCCGGGACGACGACTCTGTATTGCTTGGGCGATGACAGTGCCGAACTGAAGAAGTACGGCTGGTACTCCAAGAATGTGGGTGATCGGCTGCGTCCGGCAGGCATGAAGCGTCCCAACGCATACGGTCTCTTCGACATGCACGGTAGCCTCTGGGAATGGTGCGAAGACATCTTCGACGACGAATGGTACGAGGAGTCTCCTACCAATGATCCGCGCGGCCCGGTGACCGGCATGTCTCGCGTCCAACGTGGCGGCAGTTTGCAACTGAGTGCATCCGAATGCCGCTCCGGATACCGTGGCCACAGTGCTCATTTCGCCGCACATGATACCGTTGGCTTTCGCTTCGTTCGGATGCTCGACGCCCCAGTAGCTTCTCAAGGAAAAAGTCCTTGATGTTTTCATTCGTCTCACAACTTTTCTTGGAGACCAAACCATGAAGCGACGCACGTTTTTGAGTTCGACAATTGTTGGAGCCAGCTTGGCTTCGTTGCCCGTCATGACCTCGGCGGCTGACGATGTGAAGGGGCGGCAAGTGATCGAACTGCGAACCTACACTCTCAAGCCGGACAAGCAGAAGCTGTTCGACGCGTGGGCGGAGAAGGCGCTGATTCCCACGCTCAATCGGTTGGGAGCGAAATCGGTCGGCGTGTACTCCGAGAACCTGCCAGCGGGCCGGCCGGCTATCTATTACGTCCTGGTTACCTACGACAATTCCGAGCAATGGGCTGCTGTGTCCGCGAAGCTGTCTTCGGATGCCGAGTATCAGAAGGCTGCGGCCGAGTATCTCGCGGCTCAAGCGGCCGATCCGATTTACGACCGCGTCGAGAGTTCACTGTTCCGTGCGTTCGAGACGATGCCCAAGGTCGAGAAGCCCGCTGGCAAGCCGCAGATGTACAACCTCCGCATCTACGAAAGTCACAATGAAGCCGCCGGCCAGAAAAAGATCGAGATGTTCAACCAAGGCGAGATCGCCATCTTCCGGAAAGTCGGCCTCAATCCAGTCTTCTTCGGCGAAGCCATCGCCGGCTCACGCATGCCGAACCTCACTTATCTGCTGGCCTTCAACGACGACAAAGCTCGCACGGACGCTTGGGGCAAATTTGGCGGCGATCCCGACTGGAAGAAGCTACGCGCGATCCCCGAATACGAAGACAAGAAAATTGTCTCGCGCATCACGAACAAGCTGCTGTCGCCGACGAGCTATTCGCAAATTTGAAGTGGCGTTCCAATGGGGCCGTGGTTGCTGAAAGTGTTGAGCCGTTGAGCGAACTTCGTCTGCGTCTGACGATTTCACATCCACTCAACCGAAAGGCCGGGACGCCACATGTCCGTTGCGATCACTCTGGGGATTTTCTTCGTTGTCGCGATTCTGTACGCAGTCCTTTGCACCAAGTACCGCGAACGATGGTGTGCTCGCGAAGGGTTTGAGGATCAGGGTGGCATGGGCGTGGTGCTCAAGGCTTGGCATCGGCGGATGGAACGAACCGTCGCGCTGAAGGTGCCATCGCTGAGTGGGCGCGGACTTTGGGCAGCGTTGTCGGAATTGAGTCTTCACCCGAGGCGGCTGGGATCGCGATCGCGGTTGATGCGGAATTACCGGCCGCTCCGTTTCGTCTCGATTCGTTTCGAAGGAGCAAAGTCGGAACGACTGGGCGATCAACTGGTCGAGCGCCTGGAAGGCGCACGGTTGATAAAGACTGCAATTCCTCGAGATCCCGCTCACGAACGCGGGCGTCGAGCGGTTGTCTTCGATCGCCAGTCTTTCGGAGTTGGCCGACTTGTCGATGCGCAGTGCTCGGGTCGACGACGACTGTTTGAAACATTTCGCCAAGTTCAAGGAGTTGGACTGGGTGAGCCTCGAAGCCGCTCCCATCACGGATGTGTGCTTTCCCCAGTTCAAGAATCTGACGTTGCTCAACCTGGCACGGACACGCATCACTGACGATGGCTTGCGGCACCTCAAGGATTATCCGCGCTTGGCCGTGCTGAACCTGTCGCAGACTTCGATCTCGGATGCGGGCTTGAAGCATCTGTGGGGACTGACGCGGCTTCAGGAAGTCGTCGTCGATCGCACCAAGGTCACGATCGAAGGGGTTCGAGAACTGCGTATCGCTCTGCAGAATTGCAACGTCGGGACCGATCTCGGCCGGTAGACTGCTCACCATCGAACAGGCCGCGTTGGCTAAGTTGCCCGTCAGCGAACTCTGGGCAGGCGCAGTCAACACTCGCTCGACGCGCCGCCGAGGGAGTGAGTCGGACGTTTTTTGCGTCGCGGTTCCTGATGAGATTGAGCTGGGCTACCAAGTGACCGGCGCATCCGGCGGTCCAATGTCGATCGACAATTCGGCCGAGACATCCGCGACCCCGGGCATCCCCCGCAGCTTCTTCGCGACGTCGTCGCTGGCGGACCCGGTGATGCATCCGATCTCGCCCAGGACTTGGTCGATGGCGAATCCAGACTTGCTCAAGCTCTTTTGAATGTCATCGAGTGACTGGTCGCCAGACGTTGTGACAATCCATCTTTTTCCGCTGGCCATGATGAGCCTCCCTAAAGAAAATGTGCCCGTCGGGAGGAATCTCCCGACGGGCACCAGCTTACCATATTCGGACCTCAGGGTGCTTGGACAAGGCCCTTGCCGACCCGCGTTGCCGGGAACGGCAGAGGCTTGGCGGTCGCCAGGAGTTTGTTCCGGAGGCTCAATCCTCGGAGCGAAGTGGAAGTCTCCGCCCACAAGGCCGCGCATCCGGCGACATGCGCAGCGGCCGTGCTGGTGCCACTCCTGACAGCGTAACGAACTGGCATGGAAACGGAGGAAAAGACGTCGCGCCCCGGCCCGGCAATCTCGATCTTGCCGAAACTGGAAAACGAGGACGGACTCAAGTTCGTATCGAGCGAGGCCACCGACATGATGGTCGGTGAGTTGGCCGGTGCCCCCACACTGGCCCCGGCACTACCCGCCGGGGCGATCATTAACAGGCCGTTGTTCAACGCGGCCTGTCCCGCCGCCGTGTAGGCAGGCTGCACCCCGGACTGTGAACCGAGAAACATCGCGATGACCTGGCAGCGGTTGGCGATCGCCCAGTTCATGCCATTCAAGACGCTACCCCCAACGCTCGACCCCGAATTGCTCAGCACCTTCCCGGCGAAAATCGATGCTCGATGGGCGATGCCATACCGCGGCGTGCTGCCTGCCGGTGCCTTGGGGCCACACGCAGTTCCAATACAGTGCATGCTGTGACCATGCAAATCTTGAACTGGCTGACCCACGAAAGTCTGGGTCTGCGCGGGAATCAGGCGACCGACAAAGTCCGGATGCCCCATGTCCGCACCGGTGTCGAGCACTGCGACCTTGATGCCCGCGCCGCTGCGGAGGCTCGGCGGAACTTTGCAAGCCGTGATCCCCCATGTATCGCCCAGGACCAGCGTCTCTTCTTCCAAGTCCACGTCCGCCTGTCCGGCCCCTCGCAGATCTCTGGCGATGGTTTCCGTGGCCCGCAGAAAACCGCGCAGATACTCGCTGACGGAGCCCTCGGACGCCCCGTACGCGAACACAAAATACTCGGGATCAATGGACTCGATAGGGCTGTCGGACGCGATATCCGATTGCGCGCTCATACTTCGTTGTTGCGCCGCATCGCCGCCGACGAGCGCCACCCCAATTTCCGGGAAGTGGACCGCATCGGCGTCGCCGATATCGTCCAGCGTCATCGCCTGGTTCTCAAACTCGCGCGCGTCGGCGACGCGCATTCCCTGCGCACTCAGCGACTGCATTCCCGCCTCACCCGCCCCTTCCTTGAAGGTAATGAGATACCGACCGGTCTCAAGGCTGTCGCCGCCGCGTTCAAGTGCCGCGAGCATCAACTCTTCAACTTGCGACGAAGCTCGACTCGTGTTGGTGTTGCTCGATGGTTTCTGATCAATTCGTGCCATGGTGATTTCTCCAATTGTTAGGTGAATTTCGTAAGGACAAGGACTCTTCACCTGACGTTGTGACAACGAATCTCTTTCCACTGGCCACGATGAGCCTCCGTTAAGAAAGTGTTCCCGTCGGGAGGGATCTCCCGACGGGAACTCGCTGATCACATTCGGACCTTAAGGTGCTTGGACAAGGCCCTTGCCAACCCGCGTTGCCGGGAACGGCAGTGGCTTGGCGGTCGCTAGGAGCTTGTTCCGCAGGTTCAGTCCTCGGAGCGACGTGGAAGTCTCCGCCCACAAGGCCGCGCATCCGGCCACATGCGGAGTGGCCATGCTGGTGCCACTCAGGACACCGTAACGAACCGGCATGGGAACTGAGGAAAAGACGTCGCGGCCCGGGCCGGCAATCTCGATCTTGCCGAAGTTGGAGAACGACGACGGACTCAAGTTCGTATCGAGCGAAGCCACCGACATGATCGTCGGTGAGTTGGCAGGGGCACCCGTGTTAGATGCGGCGTTACCTGCTGCGGCGATGATCAACAGACCGTTGTTCAACGCGGCCTGTCCCGCCGCCGTGTAGGCCGGCTGGACCGGAGACTGCGAGCCGAGAGACATCGAGATCACCTGGCAGCGGCTGGCAATCGCCCAGTTCATGCCATTCAAGACGGAACCCGATGTGCCGGACCCCGAGTTCGTCAGCACTTTGCCGGCGAAAATCGAAGCTCGGAAGCCGATGCCATAGCGTGGCGTGGTTCCCGCTGGTGCTTTGGGGCCGCACGACGTGCCGATGCAGTGGGTGCCGTGTTTGTTGAGATCCTGAACGGGCTGGCCCACGAAGGTCTGGGTCTGGCCGGCGAACAGGCGACCGGCAAAGTCCGGATGCCCCATGTCCATACCGGTGTCGAGCACCGCCACCTTGATGCCCAGGCCGCTGCGCGCGCTCTGCGGAACTTTGCACGCAATCATCCCCCACGTCGCACCGAGAACCAGTATCTCTTCCTCCAAATCCACCTGCGCCTGTCCGGCCCCTCGCAGATCACTGGCGATGGTTTCCGTCGCCCGGAGAAAGCCGCGCAGGTATTCGCTGACAGCACCCTCGGGCGACCCATCCGAGAACACAAAGTACTCGGGGTCAATGGACTCGACGGGACTGTCAGAGGCGATCTCCGACTGCACGCTCATGCTGCGCGCCTGCGCCGCATCGCCACCGACCAACGCCACCCCGATTTCCGGGAAGAGGACGGCATCGGCGTCGCCAATATCGTCCAGCGTCACCGCCTGGTTCTCAAACTCTCGCGCGTCGGCAACGCGCATCCCCTGCGCACCCAGCGACTGCAATCCCGCCTCAGCCGCCCCTTCCTTGAACGTGACGAGATACCGACCCGTCTCAAGGCTTTCGCCACCGCGCTCGAGTGCCGCGAGCAGCAATTCTTCAACCGGGGACGAGGCCCGACTGGCGGTGGTGCCGCTCGGTGGTTTTTTGTCAATTCTTGCCATGATGTTTGCTCCAATTGCTAGAGGAGTCTCCCAAGGACAGTGACTCTCAATCTGACGTTAGGAGACGAGTGATGCCCACTACGTTGTGGGCCTTGAAAAGAAGCTCAAATCAATGAACCAACCAATCGCGCCTGTCGATTGCTTGTCTTCGTTCTTTGTTTTGATTCCGATTCCGACAGAAAAGTGTCCTGGCTCTCCCCGGCCGCCATGATGTCAGAACCATTGAGACGAGTGGCATCCGGCGAGCATGCCTGGCGCAAAGGGCGAAGGCATTATTCCCTGCGCTCAATCCCGCGCAGCATCGCGGTAGATGTACTCTGTCTTTGTCATGCCTTCCGGCCTCGAACAGTCAAGTCGCAGCAACAGCGCGTACAGCGACCGGGCTGCTACGGCCAGATTGCGGCTGTAGTGCTCTTCGCTGTCCTTGATGCGGAACGATAGCTCTGCCACCGCCGGCCGCCCCGCTTTGCCTCGCGCCCAAAGGATCAGCGCCACCGTGGCCTTTTCGGACTTTGCTTCACCGTCCGTGTCAAAAACGATCTTGCCGCCCTTCCAGACGCTTTCATCGACTGAGATGCTGTTGACCACCTCCAGGACGGTTTCTGGAGCGCACGTCCGACCGTCCGTGCGAAGTGTGCCCAGCACCGGAAAAAGCGACGTGGCTTCGCGAAGCGTTTTCGGCGTCTTCTGCGGCGCGCTTTTGCGATCCTCCGCCAAAGTGATCGACGCCGAGTGTGAGAACCGGCAACAAAAAGGCCGAGCAATGTCCTCTTCCAATTTGAGCTCACCTTCCAGTCCGGCGGCGGCTCCCACGTCTGTCCCGGCCGCGAAGTAGCGATCCTCCGACCGGCACTTGAGGGTGTACTCCAACGATTCATCAACGGCTCGCTGCCGTAGCACCAGCCCATTTCGGCGGAGAGTGTGGTCCGGAGTGTCGAGGAAGACGATGCGGCGCGTCTCCTGTTCGTCAAGTTTGCCCTTGGTTTGGACCATTGGCAGTGTCTTGGCGGCCTCTTCAATCTCGTCCCAAACCGCTTTGACGGCCGCGGCCGGGTCGGCGAACGGTTCGTGATTGACCAGCAACTTATACTCGCGGGATTCGACTTTCATCATGTCCTCTAGTTCGTCTATTGGCTTGTCACACCCTTTGCGAACAACGCATCGAATCAAAGTACGACATTCGCGAGTGACTCAAGAACGACGGCGGCAGCATCGCCGGTAAAACTCTCGGTGGCTTCGTCCGTCTCCATCACGTCCCATTTTCGGAACGGGCCGAAATCGAGGTGAGTCTTGGTTTCCAAGTCCTTCACGCGAACTTGAACTGCCTTGTACTCACCGACTTCAAATTCCTCGGCCAAATCCGCGATGAGATCGGCTTGGGTCAGAACGAAAGCGGCCGCTCCAAGTTTTCCCGAGTCTTTCACAAATACAACGACTTGAGGTGCTCGGTGTTTCACGGACAGTGTGAGTCACTATTTTCGGCAGCCAAAAGGAGGCTGTCCGATGTCTGTGAAGAAGAAGTTGAAGTCACGTCGAATTCGTCGTCGGTTTACGGAGGAGTTCAAGCAAGAGGCGGTGCAGAT
>CAMDPX010000037.1 GCA_945905295.1 Planctomyces sp. SH-PL62
AGCGGGGCGGCGTCAGCCCCCCGGTTTTATCACGAACACACCGGGGGGCTGACGCCGCCCGCTCGCCTGCGCAACTTGAAAGAGGGTCCAGTCAGCGCCATGCGGAATCTGAAACTCACGCTCGCCTATGACGGCACCAATTACGTCGGATGGCAAATCCAGTCCAACGGCCGAGCGGTTCAAGAAGTCCTGGAACGCTGTCTCTCGCGGCTGACCGGCGAGGACGCGAAGTTGCTGGTCGCCGGCCGAACCGATTCCGGCGTGCATGCGCTCGGACAGGTTTGCAGCTTCCGCACGAATAGCCGGATTCCGTGCCATGGGTTTCGGGCCGCGCTGGAAAACATCCTGCCGGATGACATCCTGGTGCGCGAGGTCGAGGAAGTTCCGCTCGACTTTCATGCGACCTTCTCGGCCAAGTTTAAGCATTACCGCTATGTGATCTTGAACTCGAAGTTTCCGAACCCGTTCACGCAGCGTTACGCCTATCACTACCACGTCGCGTTGGACGCCGACGTGATGCACACCGCCGCTCAAGAGTTGTTGGGGACGCACGACTTCCGCTGCTTCGAGACCAGATGGCCCAACAAAGCCACCAGCGTGCGGACGATTCTGCACGCGGCGGTGACTCGGCAGACCGGCTGGCCCGTCTTCACGTATCCCGAGCCGACGTATTCACAGCCGTACGCTTCACCGCGTGCAAAGTCGCCACCCGCCGAACCGGTTGGAGGGGAGTTCCTGTGGATCGATTTGGTTGCCAACGGGTTTCTCTACAACATGGTGCGAACGATCGTGGGCACCTTGATTCGAGTCGGCCGCGGCTATTGGGAACCGAGTGACATCCGCCGCATCATCCACCAACAGGACCGCACCCTCGCCGGCGAAACGGTTCCGCCGCACGGGTTGTACATGGTTAAGGCGACGTACGATTGAGCTCTACTCGACGTGGAGCACGTTTTCAACGTGCTCGTGACGGGCACGTTGGAAACGTGCCCCACGTCATTGCGACTTCTCCGTGCTATGGCTTCACGACCAAGCTCACTTGTTCGATCGCCGCGTGTCCCGACTTCTTGAATGGGCGCGGCATCGGTTGAGCTTGTCCTTTTTCATCAATGGTGCGAGACCGAAGCGTGTATTCGCCGGCGGGGAGTCCCGGACGCAGCGCGGCCCAGTGGACTTTGCACAGCCGCATCGGCCAGGACTTCGGTTTGCCGTCATCGTCAAAGCCGAGTGTGTTTGCGGGGATCTTGTTGTCCGGCAGATCGCCGCCCCAGTTGCCGGATTTCGGTGGATCGAGAATCGTCGCGTCGGCCCAGGCCGCGGTGAGGAAGTTGGGATCGCCCTCCGGCTCAGTCCCTTTCGGACAAATCCAAACTTGGACTTTGCTCAACCCGGAGATGCCGACCTGCGCGTAGCCGGTCACGGGGATCGGCTGGTTGGCGGCGACTTCTTTCGGGACCGACAACGTCGCGGCCCATGTCTTGAGCGGACTATCGACGTCGTTGTTGCCGTCGATGTAGGTGTCGTTCGCCGCCGCGAAATTCGTTAGCACGACGTGACTGAGCCACTTGATCGACTTGAAGCCATACGCTTCCGGCACAACGACGCGCACCGGACCACCTCGTTCGGGCGACAGGAACTGACCATTGAGCTTGTAGCACAGAATCACGGGGGGCAGATCGTATGGGTCTTCAAGCACTCGCCCGATCGGCAGCGAACTGCGAAACATCTGGCCGGGTTCGTCGTTGTGATAGCCGTAGTAAAAAACGCGCCGCAGATTCTCGACCGGCTGCGTGCGCCAAATGATCTCGCGAAGCGGCACCCCTTCCCAGATGCCGGTGCCGAGCGGGCAGCCGATGTTGAGGCAGGTCATCACCTTCGCGAACCGCACCGAGTGCGTCTCCGCAATCTGCATCAGCCCGTTGAAGTCGAGTGCCGTGCCGTCGGCTTTGGTCATCGGCTTCCTGAGGCGCGTGGCCGACTTATCGGTGTCGGAAATAACTTCGAGTTTCCACGTTTCGCGCGTGAGTCCGACTTCCGTCTTCTTCTCCGGCGGGAGCGAGTGCGGCACAGGTTTGCCGCGTGAGACATCGCGAAACTTGTCGAGCGGTGTCAGCAACGATTCGAGCTTGGCGATCGCCTCGGCTAATTCCGGTGCGAGTTCACTGGCTCGTGCGGCTTGTGGTCCAACGGCCCAAGTCGCCGCGCCGATCGTGCTCAAGCTCAAGAAGAATCGCCGCGTCAGATGCTGATGCTCATTCAAGAAATCGTCGATCGCTGGCATGGGATGATCCAGAAAATCTGCCCCACGTTAGGGCACCAATTGCAGCGGCACGCGCACGACGCGAGTGCGGAACGAACCATCGGCTTCCAAGTCGAAAACGCGAAACCCCGGCGGGATGGGATCGGGGATCAGCCGGTCTGTTTCCGGAAGAAATTGCACGCTGGTTGCTGGAGTCGTGAGCATGAGCACGTCCTTCTGGAAGACCATCATTTCGTGATGGATGTGTCCGACGCAGACGAACTTCACCTGCCGGTTTTTGGGCAGCAATTCGTGCAACAGATCCGCATCTTCAACGCGAATCTCGTCGAGCCAGCCGGTGCCGACCTCCAGCGTCGGGTGATGCAAAAAGATTCCCGTCGGTTGGAGTGGTGCGGCAGCCAGTTCGCGGGCCAACCAGTCTCGCTGAGACTCGCCTAATTGACCGCGCACTTCTCCGACCAATTGCGAATCGAGTCCGATCAACCGCCAGCCTCCGATCGTGTCCGCGAAGACGTTGCGATCGCCCACTGCGGTCACTCGCTCACCGAAGACCTGCCGCATGAAGCCACGGTTCTCGTGATTGCCCGGAATCACCCGCAGCTTCGGCAGCCATTCGGCCAGCATCTCGCGAAGCACTTCGTAGGTTTCCAGCAATTCATCGTGAGCCAAGTCGCCGGAGACGATCAGCAATTCGGCCGAGCCGAAATCGCGCCGCAAGACGTCGAGCACCCCCTGCAGATTGGTACGGGTGCAAACCCCCTTCAACTCGCCCAGCGGATCAGCCATCAGATGTAGGTCGGTGATTTGCACAATACGAGCAGTCATTCAAAAGTTCTCCTTTGCCGTGATAGTAAACCTCGCTCAAGCCGGAAACGAGCGTGCCAGCATCGCCGTCAGCGAATCCCAAATGCCTTCATATACCGCTTTTCATTTTTCGCCAACTCAACTTGCGAATCTCCCAAAAGAGCAGGCACAAAACAGAAAAGGCCGCCCGAGTGATGTCACTCGAACGGCCAGTTCTCTGGCAGAATTGATTGGAGAGGCGTTACGCCTTCGGAGCACCATCGTCGGCTGGCTTCGGTACGTCGCTCTTCGGTGCTTCTTCCTTCGGAACCGGTGCTTCTTCTTCCTTGGGAGGTGGCTGTGATGCTGGGTCGGCTTCTGGCTTCAAGACCTTGTGCTCTTGAGCTTCTCCGGCCGGAGCGGCCACTCCACACGAACTGCAACCGGTCGGAGTCGGATTGCAAACCGTCACGGGGACCATCTGGCAGACTTCGTAA
Organism: Planctomyces sp. SH-PL62; assembly: GCA_945905295.1. Classification (GTDB taxonomy): domain Bacteria; phylum Planctomycetota; class Planctomycetia; order Planctomycetales; family Planctomycetaceae; genus SXKJ01. The sequence continues at coordinate 3,541 of CAMDPX010000037.1, forward strand.
GCGACTTGCTTGGGGACGCAACGAGCCACCATGCGGGTGTACGTCGTTGGCACTTGCTTGGTCACGCAGCGAGCGACTCGCTGAGTCACCACGTAGGGCACTTGCTTGCAGACTTGATACGGGATCTGGCAGGTCTTGGTCTCTTCAACGTTCTTGTACGTCGTGCAAGGGACGCTGCGGACGTGCTCTTCCTTAACCCAACGGCAAGTTTGGACCGGCACCTTTTGAGTGACCGTCTCGTTCACGTACTTGACGGTCCGAACCGGAATCCGATCAACCACTTCCTCATTCACCATGCGGCAGGTGCGAACCGGGATGCGATCCACAATCACCTCGGGAACGTAGCGACAGACTTGTTGCGGGCAGATTTGACGAACGACTTGCGGCTCGTAGGTCGTGTAGTTGACTTGGCGTTGCACGACCTGCGTTTGCCAGACTCGATAGGTGATCGGGGTCACGGTCGGCTGCCAACCCAGTGTCGGGGTCGAGTTGCACGGATTGCATTGCCACTTCGGCGTCGACAGTCCGTAATAGCAATCTTGCTTGCAGACCCACTGACCGCAGACTTGCGGGACAGTCGCGCAGCGAGTCACCGGACGCATGACCGTGTGGCAAACTTCGCGATTGACTGTTTCCGTCACGGGACGCATCACGGTGCGGCGGCACTCGCGGAAGCTGTCTTCGAAGACTTGCTTCTGGACGGTGCGACGACACTCGCGAACCGACTCCTCCCAAACTGGTTTACAGACCGTGTAGCTGCGCTCTTGCTCGCAGGTCTCGTGGATCTGCTTCATCACGGTGTAGCGTTCCTCGCGAGCGGAAGTCTCGGCGACTTGCCGGCAGACCGTGTAGGTCTGCTCGCGATACGCGGTCTCGACGACCGTCTTGTTGCAGGTGACTTGCTGCTCGTCCCAAACGGTCTCATAGACCGTCTTGTTGCAGGTGACTTGTTCGGGCTCGTACACCGTTTCATAAACGGTGCGGTAGCAGGTCTGACGTTCGACCTTGCAGGACGTGTAGCACGCCGACGGCTGGCAAGCGCTCGTGGGGCAACTGCCGTAGTTGCAGCTACCACAATAACCGCCGGCTTGAGCGGTGCTCGCGGCGGCGAGGGTGGCGATCGCCACCAATCCCAACACAATGGCTCTCATGAAATGTCTCCTCAGGGTGTGGACCACGTCGCCAAGCGAGGGGTATCTCTGGCGGCCGACAAGGTCATGGGAGCATGATCCCAGTCGGTCTGGTTTTCCGGTTTGTGGCAGTAGCGTAAGCTGCGTTGAGCGGACTCGTGAGCGAAAAGCTGACGATTCTCTCAGTCTCGCGGCGAGCAACGGTTTTCACACCGCACGACTGCTACTGTCGGAAAGGTTCCCCCATGTTCGACCCCAAAATGGACGTTGGGGAAGAACATCCCGCCCACCAATCTCGCTAACCCGCAAAGTTTGACATGCTCGACACAACCGAATCCCTGAGCACAACCGCTAACTTCGCCGGCTCAGCCGAGCGAACCGCCGTCGTTCAACAACTCAAGACCCTGCTCGGCGAGCGCTGTTCGGATTTGCCCGCCGATCTCGATCAGCACGCGAAAGACGTCTCGCACCACAAACCGCAGCGGCCGGACTGCGTGGTGTTTCCGCTGTCGAAAGGCGAAGTCGCCGCCGTCGCGCGGCTGTGTCACGAGCATCGCGTGCCGATCATCCCGTTCGGCACGGGCACGGCGGTTGAAGGCGGAGTCGTCGCCATTTACGGCGGAGTCTGCGTGGACCTCAGCCGCATGAATCGCATTCTGCGATTCAGTCCCGACGACATGGACGTCACCGTGCAAGCTGGTGTGACTCGCCTGCAACTCAACCAGTCGCTCGCTGAGTCAGGCACGAACCTCTATTTCCCCATCGACCCCGGAGCCGACTGCACGCTGGGCGGCATGTCCGCAACACGAGCCTCAGGTTCTGCCGCCGTGCGTTACGGCACGATGCGCGACCGAGTGCTCGCGCTCACCGTAGTCTTGGCACACGGCGAGATCATTCGCATCGGCTCGCGCGCCCGGAAGTCATCGGCCGGTTATGACCTCACGCACTTGTTCGTCGGCTCGGAAGGAACGCTCGGCCTCATCACCGAGGTCACGCTGCGATTGGCGCGCAAGCCCGATGCTGTCTCCGCCGCCGTGTGCGCGTTTCCCGATGTTGATGCCGCCGTACAGGCGGCGATCGCGATTCTCACCGCCGGCATCCCAATGGCGCGTCTCGAACTGCTCGACGAAGTGCAGATGGCGGCGGTCAATCGCTACAGCGGTTTGAGTTATCGCGAGTCGCCGACGTTGTTCTTGGAATTCCACGGCAGCCCCTCAGGAGTCGCCGAGCAAACGGAAGCCGCCCGCGCGATCATCGGCCAATTCACGAGCGAAGAATTCCAATGGGCAACCGACGAGGCCGACCGTCGCCGCTTGTGGCAAGCGCGGCACGACGCCTACTACGCGTCGCTGGCGCTGACTCCCAACGGAGCGGGCTACGTCACCGACGTCTGCGTCCCGATCTCGAATCTCGCCGAGTGCATCCGCCGATCCAAAGAGACGCTCAAAAGAACGCGCATCCCGGCACCGCTGTTCGGTCACGTCGGCGACGGCAACTTCCACGTTGTATTCTCGATTGATCCGAACTCCGCAGAGGAATTTGCTGAAGTCCAACGCCTCAGCGACGAGATCATCACCCACGCCCTCGCGCTCGACGGCACTTGCACCGGCGAGCACGGCATCGGCCTCGGCAAGCGTGCCGCTCTGCGCCGCGAGTTCGGCCCCGCCGTCGATGCGATGCGAGCGATCAAAACCGCTCTCGATCCACGCGGGATCATGAATCCCGGCAAGGTGCTGTCGTAGGTCAGCCTTTCCAGGCTGACCCGAATAACGATCGACACGATTTGCCAATTCGGGTCAGGCTGGAAAGCCTGACCTACGCATGCAACTCAACCAAATCTTTGTCGTGCAGCACATGGTCGCGGCCGACTGATTGACCATCGTGAGCGCTGCTGCCCCAGACTTTGGCGAACTTCAGTGTCTCGACCAGATCGCGATGCACGACCGCCGCCAAGTCTTCGACCGTGCCGCCCGACTTGATGACGAACGGCGAGGAATAATCGGCGGGCTTCCCCGGCTTCTTCGTGTAGAGGCGGATGACTCCCAACAATTGGAAGATCGCTTCGCGCAGTACTTCGCGAGCGGCGATCTGATCGAGATCCACTTTGAGCGTCGAGAAATCGGTCTCGGTCATCTCGCGAAAGTACGCAAGACGATCTTCGACGCCCGGATCATCGCCGCGCGTCACAACGAGCAGAGTTTTTACGCGGATGATCGAAAAGTCCTCTTCGTCGAAACCGGTCACATCGGACAGCAACGTCTTGCGCGAGGCGAACTGCTTCAACACCTCGGCCGTTTGATCGGGTGCGTCATCGGACGAGCCATCAAACGCGAGCACCACCGCATCGGCGGCCCGGACGAGATTCAGCAGATACGGTTCAAACTGCGCGTCAGTGATCGGCGGCGTGTCGATCAACTGCACGCTGACGTCCTGCCAAGGCATCATCCCCGGCAGCGGTTCACGCGTCGTGAACGGGTACGGCGCGACTTCTGGCTCGGCCTTTGTCAGCTCTTTGAGAATGCGGCTCTTGCCCGCGTTCGGCGCGCCGACGACGACAACCTGTCCCGCCCCCTGCCGAGGAAATCGAAACGTCTTGCCGCGTTTCGGGGCGGATGCCTCCGACTGCAACTCGGCTTTCGTTTCTTTGAGCTTTGTCTTGAGATCGGCCTGCAGCTTCTCGGTCCCCTTGTGCTTGGGGATCGTCGCCAGCATCTCGTCGAGCAGGTCGGCCCGTTCCTGAGCGGTCTGTGCTCGGCGGTATTGCTCTTCGAGTCGCTGATATTGCGGAGTGAGGTTCGCGGGCATCGTGTTCGATTAGGGGTCGGGGCTACGATTTTTCGAAATTGGCCGACGATGGTTTAGACAAGTTCACCGCACGATATCGGCCAATTCCGAAAAATCGTAGACCCGACCCCGTTTGCCCCAAAGGTTCCTGTCTACCACGCCTGGAAATGACAACGCCCGACCTTCTGGCAGAAAGTCGGGCGTCGTGCTTCGGAACTGTGGATCGGCGGCTTGGATCAGGCGGCCTTCTTCTTCTTCCTGGCTTCCGGACGTTTCGGCAGCTTGGCCTTCTGCTCGTCAGTCAGCAGCGGCTTGACCTTCTCCAGAATCTCCAGACGCAGAGCGGTGACCTTCTTGTCGGCCTCGTCGTAGTTCTTCTGCTGCTCTTCGGTCAGCTTCATCGCGTCCTTGATGGCTTGTTGAAGTTCCTTGCCCTTCCGGCCTTCTTTGCCCTTCTCGCGAGCCTCTTTCATGACGTCCTGCCGAGCTTTCTTCTGCTCCTCAGTCATCACCTTGTCGAGCTTCTCGCGCAGTTCTTTCATCTTTGGAGCGTACTCCTTTTCCAACTCCGCGACCTTTGTCTTCTGCTCGTCGGTCAGCGTGATGTCTTTGGGAAGTTGAACGGCGGGTTGCTCCTTGCGAGCGTTCGGCTTGTTCTTCTTGGCCTTGGCGTCCTCGGCCATCGCAGGGGACAGCAGGAACGCGGCGAGGCTCAACGACAGCAGGCATTTCCAGAACTTGGTCATGACGAAATCTCCTTCTCACTGAGCGGACATGAAAAACGCAGAGCCACCGGAGCAGCTCTGCGTGGGGGAAGTTTTGTAGCCATCAGCCGGAACGCGCTAGCGTCCGGTTCTGGCTGGCATAACCGGACGCTAGCGCGTTCCGGCTCATTTTCAACTACGCGAACAGTTCCGGGATCACATGGCCGTCGCGGACAATCATGATCGGGCGGCCGGTGTCAGTGTGGTATTCCTTCTGATGGTTGATGCCCAACGTGTGGAACAGCGACGCAGCCACGTCATCTGGCGAGAAGCCTTTGCTGTCGGGCAGGGTCGCATCGGCGTTGCTCTTGCCGACCACTTGGCCGTTCGTGATGCCGCCACCCGCCATGAGCATGAACATGCAGCGCGGATAGTGGTCGCGGCCGTTGCGAGTCGTGTTGATCTTCGGAGTCCGGCCGAATTCGCCCGTGACGAACACGGTGGTCGTTTCCAGCAGGCCCTTCAATTGCAGACCTTGCAGCAGACCGGAGAGGCCACTGTCGAGCGGCGGCGACTTCTTCTTCAACTGAGTCCAGTTGTCGTTGTGAGTGTCCCAGCCACCCAGTTCGATGGTGACGAACCGCGTGCCGGCTTCGACCAATCTCGCCGCCAGCAAGCAGCTCTGGTCGAACGAAGTTTCGCCAAACAGTTTCTGGAAGTTCGGAGATTCCTTGCTGACGTCGAACGCCTCGCGCGACTTTGGCGAGGTGATCATTGCGTGAGCCTGCTGTCCGAACTTGTCGAGACCCTTCACCAATTGGTTGGTCTCTTCCACGCCACGGAACGTCTTGTCGAGATCGCTCAGCAACGCTTGCCGCTTCTCGACGGCGTCGATGGTCAGGCCGCCGGCCAGCTTCAAACCACGGACCGAGAACATTTCGCCCGGCTTCGGAGTCGCACCGGTGTTGAGCGGTGCGTATTGCACGCCGAGGTAGCCGGTCTTCTGACGGCTGGCGGGAATCGCGACGTTCGGCGGGATGTTGCCATTGCCACCGAGTTCCTTCGTGACGATCGCACCGTAGCCGGGATATTCCAGCGACGGCAGCGGGCGATTGCCGGCGTTGACGTACTCGGTGCCGAGTTCGTGAGCGCCCAGCGTGTGAGTCACGCCGCGCAGGATCGTGAAGAGGTGCATGTTCTGCGCGAGCTTCGGCAGGTGTTCGCTGATCTGGATGCCGGGGACCGCGGTGTCGATCGGATTGAACTCGCCACGGAATTCAGCCTTCGCTTCCGGCTTCAAATCGAACGTGTCCATGTGCGTAGGACCACCGGTCAAATTGATGAAAATTGCCGCGTTGGCGGTGGCCTTCGAGGCGACCTCGCCCGCTGATGCGAACTTCAAATAGTTCGCCAGCGTCAAGCCGGTGCCGCCGATCACGCCGGCCTTCAGAAAATCGCGTCGTCGCACACCATTGCAGGTTGTTGTCGTGGGCATGAGGGTCGTCCTTTCAAGAGGTAGTTGAGATAAGGGGTCGAGTTTGGTGAGCCGGTGGGCGTCAGTCCCCGGACGATTTCGTTGCTGTCCAGGAACGTCCGGGGGCTGACGCCCACCGGCTCGCCGAACCAATCTAGTGGTTGACGATGAACTCTTTTGTGTTGATCAGCGCCCACAGCAGGTCGCGAGCACCACTCAGTCGGTCTTCGGATTGGGTGAGGAACTTTTTCGAGGTTTCCATTTCCGCGTCGGTCGGCAGACGGCTGAGGGAGCGGAGGTAGGCGGCCTTGATGATCTCTTCGGGCGACAAGCCGACGACTTCACGCGGCGCGGGCTCTTCGGTCTTGGACTCAGCCGCTTCTTTCGTCTGCTTGATCTTGTCTTTCAGCTCAACGATTCGCTGTTCGATCTCTTTGATCTCCGATTCCTTGTCCGCCTTGCGAGCCTTCTTGAGGTCTCGTTCGGCGTTGGTCAGGAGGGTTTCAAAGTTTCTGCGAGCCTTCGTGGCCTCCCCGCCGTTTCGCGCGGGTGGAGCAGCTCGCTTGGCGGGTGGAGGTGACAGCGAGCGAATCCAGCCTTTGTTGTCGTTGAGCATGCCAAAGACTTGATCGTCATTTTGCATGTAGACAGTTTGCAGAAGGCTGGCCTCCATGGAGCGGTCGCAGTCGCAGTTGCTCTCGCGAGTCGAACGGCCAAAGACGGTCAGGGCGAAGCCGGCGCCGTTGCCGGCACCGCCGCCGCGGGTGTTGACCGAACCGGGAATCGCAGTCATGTGGTTCTTGTTGTCAGCCAGCCAGCCGGAGATTTCCGCGTCGGACAACGTCGCTTGCTTGAGAGCATCCAGCGCGACTTCTGCTGGCAAGCGGCGCGGGATCGCGTGCGAGAAATTCTTCTGGTCGAGCTTGTTGGTTTCGTTCGGCTTCCAGCTTCGCTGATACGCGGCGCTGTTGCAGATTTCGCGATGCAGCCACTTCATATCAAAATTGCTGGCGATGAATCCTTCGGCCAGATAGTTCAGCAGCGCGGCATTGCTGGGTGCATTCGCGAGGCTCATGTCATCGACCGGCTGGACGATGCCGACGTTGAAGTAGTTCGACCAGACGCGGTTGACGAACGCCTTGGCGAAGTACGGATTCTTGCTGTCTCGCAGCCAATTCATCAGCGGCACGCGGACGTCGTCGTGTTCGGAGAGGACGACCGTCTCAGCACCCAGCAGTTTTGCCGAAGGAGGCGGCGCTTCTCGCGCACTCTTCTTGCCGTTGTCCTTGTCTTTGTTCTTGTCGCGAGCATTCGCCTTCGGGGCTTCTGGCCGAGTGGTGTAAAGCTCCGGAATGGGAATCACTTCACCAGCGGTCACCTTCTTGGAAAGCTCCTTCTGCAATTCGCCGTTCGGGAGCTTGGCGGAAATTCCCAATTTCTCTTTCAGAGCCAGTTCTTCTTTGCGATCGCGGGGATTGGTTCCATAGGCCGTCCCCTTGAAGAAGCCGGTGAACTGGTTGAAGTCATCCTGAGTCCATTGATCGAACGGGTGCTTGTGGCACTGAGCACATTGAATGCGAATCCCCATGAACGTGTAGGCGAAACCAATGGCTCGCTCTTCCGGCTTGAGGAAATTGCGGCGAGCCCAGAAGTAGGTCAGCCCACCCGACTCGGCAAAGGTGCCCTCCTTTTTCGGGCCGTACAGCGCGGTCATTCGCTCGCAGTATTCGGTGTAGCTTTCACCCGGCTTGCGGCTGACGGCGGTGACGATCCCTTCGATGAGCTTGTCATACGGCTCGTTCTTGGCAACTCGGTGATAAATCCAGTCGTACCATTCCTGGGTCCGGTCAACTTTGTAGCCGTTGTTGATGTTGAGATTGTTGGCGTTGTTGCCAGTGAAGTCGCAAAGCTTCGTGGTCCACCAGGCGACGTAGCCGGGACGCTCCAGCAACTCGTCCACTTTCTTAGCTCGTTTGTTGGGATCGGTGTCCGACTGGAACGCGATGATCTCTTGCGGGCTCGGCAGAGTGCCGGCGATGTCGAGGCTGGCCCGGCGGAGGAATTCGTGATCGTCGCACACGTCCGACGGCACGATGCCGAGCTTGCTGAGTTTCTGCACGACGAGTTCATCAACCTTCGTCGGTGTCGCAACCTTCGGGTACTTCTTGCCGCTCTTGTCGCTGACGGGGCGGATGACCGGGATCGGCACGACTCCGGCGTCGTAGTTCACAACGATGTGCGTATCACCCGATGTGCCGGATTTGACCAACCCGTTCGCGTCGATCGCTGCGATCAAGTCGTCGTTCGAGTTGAATCGGCAGAGTGGCGTGACGTCTTCGCGTGAGCCATCGGACCAGACCGCCACGGCTTTGATCTGTGTCTCTTGGCCATCCTTGCCGAACTGAATTTCCGACGGCGTCACTTCCAGCTTTACGAACTTCGGCGAGTCTTCATCGACGCTCTTCGCACCGGCTTTGATCCAGTTGCGAAAGATGTTGTATTGCCAGCTATCGGCGTCCATTCGCTTGCCACCGCGGTGCGGCGTTTCGAGCGTCGCCTTCAACAGCGCGAGACTTTCTTCCGGCTCCTCGATCAGGACGCGCGGTTCTTTGTTCTTGTCTTTGTCCCCTTTGGCCAGACCTTCGTGGTCGAGCTTGAAGTCGTAACCGAACAACGACAGGCGAAAGCCCCCCTGCCCTTGGAACGACCCATGACAGGCTCGGCCATTGCAGCCCAAGCGGCTGAGTAGCGGTACCACATGCTGCTGGAAGTTCGGCGTTTCGCTGGCGTCTTTGCTGGCAAATCGCAGATTCGCCGGCGCGATGATCTCATCAGCGGCGAAAGTCGCCGAGCCGAACGAAAGCGTGGCCGCGGCAGCGGTTAGCAACCAAGGTCGAATGGAACGAGACATTTCCGTGTCCTTCGCAGTTTAGTAGCCGCGTTCGCCAGAACGCGGGTTCTTGGGCCATGCTCTCAGTTGAGCCCCGCACTCTGGCGAGTGCGGCTACGGGCTACTTGTCTTTGTCACCGGTCCGCTTCAAGGCCGGCCTTGTCACCGGCTTCTTTCGCGTCTCGGCGGTCTTCTTGATCCGGTCAAACTCACGGTCGATACTCGTCTCGCGACTTTGGACGTGCTCGGCAATTTGCTCGTCCATCTTCTGCAAGCGAGTCTTCGATTTCTCTCGATCGTAAGTCAGGAGTTGCAGCCTAACGTCATGTCGTTCGGTCAACACCTGTCGCAGTTCGGTTTCGAGTTCTTCCGAGGTGCTCATGGTGATCCGCGCCGCCAGCAAGCGGACGCGCGAATCGAGTTGCCATTCGTGAAGCAGAATCGCGTAACGTTCAGCATCGTTCTCACGAGCCTTTTCGAGCCGCGCGCGCGTCTTATCCAACTCGCGCAGAGCCTTCGTGTATTGCTCGGGATGACTGGCTTTGAGCCGCGTGAGCAGTTCGGCCAATTGCGGATGATGTTGCTGAGCAAACGCGACCGCCGCCGTTTCTCGCTTGGGCGAGATCGGTTCGTTGTCGACTTTGGACACTTCGGCGGCCGATGGTTTCTTGGCGGGAGCTTTGTCGGCGGCGGGCTTGCCGACTTTCGCCGGCTTGTCGTCGGCCATTGAACGGACCACAAAGCCGCTCACGAAAACAGACGCAGCGACGCCGAGCCAAATCGCTCGCCGTCGCAGCGAACTGTTGCCAAGCCAGTCTGTGAGTTGATCGAGCCGCATCGGTTAGTTTTCTCGGATGTCGTCGTTGCCGGGGAGTTGTTCTTTCACGTCTTCAACCGTCAGCGCCGCGAGCATCCAGTCGGGCGGATCAAGATCATCGTCATCAGTCGCGTCGAGGAGATCATCGTCGTCAGAGTTATTTCGAGCCGCTTCACCAGAGGCCCAAGCTGCGACGATTCGATCGGCTCCATCCTTGCGGGCAATCCCGTTCGTCGTTGAGCCGATGTGTCCGACCATCAACGCGATGCTCGCCGCCACGGCTGCCAAAGCCGCCAATGCGGAGAGGGACGCGACCGACCAGCGGGTCGGGGTGACGGTCTCGTGAGTCGGTCGTGCGACCGGTTGCGAAGGCTCTTGGTCGAACGCGGCCGCGATCGCCAGATTCAGTTCCATCGCGTCAGCGACCGCGCTGCAAGCCGCTACGTCGGTCTCCAGGCGAGCCTCGAACGCCGCAGTCTCATCGACCGAGAGTTCGCCTGCGACGTAGCGGTTTGCCAGCCACGCGAGTTCGTTTTGAATGGTTGCTTCCGAGGTCGTCATGTTCTTAATCATCTATTCGTCGTAGCCACGCTCGCCAGAGCGTGGGAAGCACCAATCAATTATCACGCCGCTCACCCACGCTCTGGCGAGCGTGGCTACTTCAACTCCGCCAATCGGTCTCGTAGTTTTTCCGTCGCCAGTCGCATGCGCGTCAGCACAGTTCCGAGAGGCACCTTTAATTCGCTCGCGATAACCGCGAAGGTTTTGTGTTCGTAGATTCGCATTCGGACCACTCGCCGCTGTTCGGCCGGCAGGTCGTCCAATGCGAGTCGCACTCGTTCAATCGTTTCGGCTTGCAGAACGAATCCGGCAGGGGATTCATTCCGAGTGACCGAACCTCCCGCTGACTCGTGGCGACGGGCGTCGTTCTGAGCCAATTCGCGGAAGGATTTCTGCTGGATCTTCGCTCGCCGCTTGAGGACCAACGCTTCGTTCAAAGCCACTCGGAACAGCCACCCGCGACGAGTCTCCGGCCGAGCCTCATGGCCTCTCTCGAGCGCCTTGACCAGCGTGGCTTGCAGGGCCTCGCTCGCCGAGTCGTCGTTGCGGAGCACTCCCAGGAGGAAGGCCCGCAACTCTCCTGCGAGTTCGGCGAACCACTCTCTTTCCGGTGAGTTCGCCGCATCCGCAGGCTCGAAACTGTCCTTGCCGGTGGCCAAAGCATTCGTCTCCGTCCGCCGGCAAAGGTCGCAGCCTCCAAGCGATGCGCGGCTTTCCGGGGTTATTCTCCGAGCCGGGCAAAATTCCCAACCCGCGAGCCGGACTATCCTTTCGAGTCGCTCGCGCAGCCGCAAGCAGCCAACGCGCTCGTAGTGACCCGATTTATCCGGTCCGCGTCGCTCGCTCGACCCCATGAATGGGGTCACTACGAGCGCGGATCAGCCACAAACCTTCGCGTACCGGCCCAGCGCCATCAGCGGGAAATAGATCCGGTAGAGGTGGTACTTCAAATAGAAAACTTTCGGGAAGCCGGTGCCGGTCCAGGTTGGCTCGTGCCAAGTTCCGTCCGGCAACTGAGTGCGCAAGAGATAATCGACTCCGCGTTGCGCCTCGTCCGAATGACCTTCACCGGCGGCGATCAGGCCGAGCAATGCCCACGCGGTTTGCGAGGCGGTCGCTTCACCTTGCCCGCGCAAGGCTGGCTCGTCGTAGCTGCGAATCGTTTCGCCCCAGCCACCGTGTCGTTGCTGCTTCGCCTTGAGCCACTCAACCGCGCGGCGGATGCGCGGGTCGGTTGTCGGAATCCCGATACCAGTCAGACCGACAATGACTTGCCAAGTTCCGTAGAGGTAGTTGACCCCCCAGCGGCCGTACCAGCAGTGATCGTGCTCTTGCTTGGACCAGACGAATTTTAATCCGCGTTGAATCGCCGGATGGTCGATCGACACATTCAGCCCGGCGAACATCTCGATCATCCGCGCCGTCAGATCGGCGGTGCTGGGATCGATCATCGCGTTGTGATCGGCGAACGGCACGCGGGTGAAGAGTTCTCGCGTGTTGTCTTTGTCGAACGCGCCCCAGCCACCATCGCTCGACTGCATCGCCAGCACCCACCGAGCGCCGCGATGAATCGCGCTCAGCAGCGGTCCCATCGCATGAACCTGAGCGACCGCACCTTCGGCATCCTCGGCCTTCCCAGCCACGACGGCGGCGACGTCCTTGTCTTCGGGATGCCAGCTCCATTCGTCGAGCAAAACGTCCGTTGACCAATTGTGTTCCGGCAGGCAGCGGCTGAGCGCAATACAAACCATGCCGGTGTCATCGACGTCCGGGTAGAACGCATTGCGGAACTCGAACGCCCAGCCAGATGGTTCGGTTTTCGAGTCTCGTTCCGCCCAGTCACCGCTCCGGCGAATCTCTTGAGAAAGCAGCCAACGCACTGACTGTTGCAGCGCCGGATGCTCTGGAGGTACGTCGGCATCGCGCAGAGCAATCGTGGCGATGGCCGTATCCCACACGGGCGACTTGCACGGTTGCAGGCGATCAACGCCGTCCTCGGAAATCGTCAGCCGTTCAAGTTCCAGCATCTGCGAACGGACTTCCGGTGAGTCGTCGGAATAGCCCAGGCAACGCAGCGCGACGATGCTCCAAATGATCGGCGGGAAGATCGCTCCGAGCCCGTCGCTGTCGGCGAACCGGTCGAGCATCCATTTGGTGGCCTTGCGGATCGCTCGCTTGCGGAGCGGTCGGATTCGCCAACGGTCGATCGTTTTCAGCGCGGCGTCCGCGAGACGGAAGAAGGCTTCCCAGTCGATCAGCGTCTGCTTCGACAACTGATCGAGCTGTTCGCACTTCGGCATCGAAGCCGGCAGCTCTTCCGGAGAATTGACGAACAGCTCGCGAATCCCTTGCTCCGCCGGCAACCGAGTGACCGGACGAAACGCCCACATCAAGCTGAGCGGCACGATGATCGTCCGCGACCACGCCGACATCTCCGAGATATTGAACGGCATCCACTTCGGCAACAGCACAACTTCAGGAGGCACTGCCGGACATTGCTCGTAAGAAATCACACCGAGCAGCGCCAGATAAAACCGAGTGAAGCTGTTGACTCGCTCTGCCCCGCCAGCCGCCAGGATCGCCTGCCGTGCGCGAAGCATGTGCTCGGCGTCCCCCGAGTCACCGACGATCTTCAGCGCGAAGTACGCCTTCACCGACGCGCTGACCTCTAACGGTCCACCCGGATAGATCGCCCACCCGCCGTCGGTCAGTTGTTGTTGCCGAATATAATTCGCGCACCGCTGCGATTGTTCCGACTGTCCGCGACCGAGATGCGTCAGCAGCAGGATGTATTCGCTTTCGAGGATCGTGTCCCCTTCCAGCTCACCGCACCAGAAGCCGTCCTCGTGCTGAATCGAGAAGAGGTACTCGCGCGTGCGGCCAATCGCATCATGCAATTGTGCTCGTTTCGGAGCCTTCGCCAACAAAGTCGCGTCGAGTTCTGCCGCTGTGTTCTCTTGAGCCGTTGTAAACGCCGGGCCGCGTCCGAACCGCTCGTGGGCGGGATCAAAGCGTAAACCACGAGAATCTAACCAATCCGCGCTCATTCCGTTGAAACTCCCTGTGTCCGAAAAGGGGTCGGGAGTCTTTTTCATGCCGCACAACACGAGTCACGCAACCGAAACGCTCTCGGCTGCGGCATGAAAAAGACTCCCGACCCCCTCGCGATCACGACCATCCGGATAACCACTGAGAGTCGATCATCCCTGACCGATTCACCAACAAGACTCATACCGCGCGGATCGTAGGACAGCTTTTGTCAGAGCAGCAAGTTCAATTGAGCTTATAGCATACCGGGCACAGCTTCAGGCGAGCGCGTCGATTACTTCGCCGCGCGTTCGGATTCCGGAATGTGAATCGCCGCGAACGCGCACAGGCCGAAACCCTTCGTCTTCATCGACCCCGGACGCACGTTGTCCGAAGCGTGTCCGTTGAGGTTCACATAGATCGTGCTGCCATCCGCGCTCAGCTTAAGACCGTAGGTGCCGCCAGGGACGTAGTCGCACTCCTTCTCGCAGACGTCCGCCAAGAACGCCAATACTTTTCGACGTCCGGTGGCGATCTCGTACTGCATGACCGGCGTGCCGTCTTTGAACGCTTGGCCGTGAGCTCCCGGCTGGTAATACACGAACCGCTCGTCCGGCGAGAACACGCACACGGCCGTGTACATGCCCGAAAGCCAGTTTGGGCCGAGCATCTCCAACTCATCGCGGCCGACGTGATAGCGAAAGAGTTCATTGGTCTGATGTGTGATGCCAAACACGAACCCGTCCTTCGATTCGAGCGTCGAGGCGCGCATCCCGTGGCTCTTCTGAAACCACGATTTCTTCGGAACGAGCTGTTTCGTGCCGGCATCGTAGCGCACCAAGCTGCTCTCGCCGTTGAACAGGATCGACCCATCCGCCAAGAGCGCGAAGTTGCGGTTGAATCCCAGCGAGCCATCCGCCCCCTGAAACACCGGCTGCTTGGTCGTGAGGTTCAGCCCCCAGAGCGCGTTCCCTTCGCCCGCTTCGAGGTTGCACCACCAGATATTCCGCTCACGATCGAGCAGCGACGTCGCCGTACAACGCTTCGGCGGCAGATTGGCAAAGACCGACGCTTTGCCGGTCTTCGGGTCGTATTGATAAAGCTGCGCGCCGGGCAACGCTTCACTCCACTGATACGCCGGCAGCTTGGCTCGGTTGCCGTCGTTGAGCGTTCCGCAGAAATAGATCATCCCATTCGAGCCTTCATCCACCTTCGCGTGCATTTTGGACCAAGCCGGCTGCCCCGGCTCGCGCGGCACGATGGAGTTCACGTCCACGACTTGAGTGAGCGTTTTCCGTTTTGGATCCCAGCAATACAGGAAGCAGCGTGCATCGCCGCCGACGTCATTGCCGTGGTCGCCGATGCCGCAATAGACCCGGCCATCACTCGCCAGACAGATATCGCCCCACGAAGACCACAACCGCCGTGTGATCGCGCCCGGTCCAAGCTCGTGATGAAACGCCAACTCCACGATCGGCGGAGTCTTGGCCATGACAAACGGAGCCGCTCCTTCTTTCTCGCGAGCCGCAACCACCGAATCGGGCACCTTCAAGAATTGCTCCGACCGCAGCGTCACTGTGCCGTTAACCGCGCCGCTGAGTAACGGCGGCCACGGGTTTTCATCGGCGACGAGCGGGCCGGCGAGAGCAGCCAACAAGATCATTACGGGCTTCAATAAACGCATGAGGAAACCTCCAGAACGGATGGGGACACTTCGGGCCACGAACTTGAAGCGAACCGTGCGGGACACCTACTCTTCGTCGGACACACTTTTATCAATTGCCCCCCGCACCGAAAGGACCACCATGAGTCAGCGAATTGTGATGCGCACCGGAGAAGCCTTGGTCGAAGCCGCCCCCGCCTGGTCGGCCGCGGAACCGGAGGTCGTCATCGGCGAGCTCGACGGTCCGGTCGGGAACGCCATCGCCAACATGATCGGCGATCAGTCGAAAGGACACTCGAAGGTCTTCGCGATCCTCAACTGCGACGTGCAAGTCCGGCCGGTGACGGTGATGGTCAGCAAAGTCACCGTCAACAACGAGAAGTACACGAACATCCTGATGGGGACCGTGCAGGCCGCCATCGCCAACGGCGTGCTGGATGCCGTCCGAGCCGGCGACATTCCCAAAGAGAAGGCCAACGATCTGGGAATCATCATCTCGGTCTGGCTGGACCCCAGCGTCGTCCACGAAAAGATCGACCACGCGATTCTGTTCCAAACGCACCGCGCCGCCACCGCCAAAGCGATTCACAAGGCGATGCACAACGAACCGTCGATCGACTGGCTGCTGGAGAACCAGGAGAAGACGACCCACTGCTTCCATCAAATGGCGCTGGACGGGCAGATTTGAGACGCGCTTGTAGTGACCCCATTTATGGGGTCGAGTTTGCGGCCCAGACCCGATAAATCGGGTCACTACGAGCGCGGGTCAGAACACCGACAGCAGCAGCAACTGCGAGATGCGGATCAGCCACTTGCGATCGTCGGCGTTGAACGTGCCGCGATCGAGAATCTGCTGACACTTGTTGTGAGCCTGCGTGACGATCAGCCGTTGCAGGTCGGTGAGCGGTTTTTTCTCACCGGCTTTCAGCAGCGAGTCGGTGATGCGCTGCACGGCTTTGACCTCGTCGAGATCGGGCGGGACTTCGTCGATCCACTCCGGAGTGGTCTCCGAGTTCGCCGCCCCCTCGACGACCTTCAGCACGAGGCTCGACACGCGGGCGACTTTGTCGAAGTCGAGCTTCTCCGGCACATCGCGCGGCGAGTGGTAATCAGGGTGCTCTCCTGTGGAGAAAAACAGAAACGGAATCTTCTCACCCCAGAACGGACCATAGTCGCTGCGCACGCCGATCAGATCGACTCCCAGCCGAGCGACTTCCAAACCGCTCGGCGTGCCGACATCGTCGAGCAATGTTTTCAAGCGCGGGGCGTGCTCGCTCCCCATCACGAAGACGATCGGCAGCGGCAGATTTCCCAGCGACCGGCCAATCATGTCGGCGGTGATAAACAGCTTGACGCGACTGAGTTCAAACGGTGGATGCGCGACGAACCAGCGCGAACCCCACAGCAGTTGTTCTTCGAGATCAAAGCCGACGAAGACGATGCTCCGCTTCGGCCGCTGCTTCGCCGTGGCCAATTGCCGAGCGATCTCCAGCATCATCGACGTGCCGCTCGCGTTGTCGTCTGCACCGCGATAGATCGCTCCGTTGCGAACTCCGAGATGATCGAAGTGTGCTCCGATCACGATCAGTTCGTCGCGCAGTGCCGGGTCGCTCCCTTCCAGGAACGCTCCAACGTTGCGGCCGATGATGCGCGGCGTCTTGAGCGGCGGATCGACGTCGCCGCCCCCGTTGGCTGAGTTGGCATTTTCCACAGGCTCTTCGGCCGAGGTGGGAATTGCTTGCTCGAAGTCTTTGTCTGGGAACAGTGGCAGAAGTTTTGATTTGCGAAACTGCTGAATCAGGTAGTCGGAAGCTTTGTTCGAATTGGCTCCGGATCGCCCCGCGAGCTGAGGGCTTGCCAGAAACTCGACGTGCGGACGGACGTGCTCCGGCTTGATCGAGCCTTCCCATCCGTTCGGCAGATCGTCGGCGTAGACCGATGTCGCGGCGCAGACCAAGGCGAGAAGACATCGAACGAATCGAGACATCGCAGACTCCGTTGCTGAGAGAAACCGTAGCCGCGTTCGCCAGAACGCGGCCCGCCCGCACCCTGGCGAGTGCGGCTACGTTATGGCCGATCGAACGCGCGGCTCAAGCGGAAGAGTTTGCTGGTGTGTAAAGCTCTGCCGGTTTTTCCTGCGGTGCGGATCGTGCCGATGCCGATGATATGGAGGGCAGTCGGTCCGACTTTGAAGACTCAGGAGCACGTGAGCCATGTTGCGACGAATTTTGATTCTGGGACTTCTCGGCACAGCGTTGGTCGCCGCAATGCACTTCGGCAGCCCAACCGCGAAAGCGGCAGGACGGGGGCAACCGACCGATTGGAATCGGTTCATGTACTACCCGTTCCTTTATTACCCGCACAACTTCCAGCGGCCGCAAGGGAGCAACGACAACTTGTACTATCGGTATGGGCCTCAGCAGCGCATCCCGGTGCTCAACAAGAATTGGCACAACTTCCACGACACGGCTCAGCCGTACCACAAAGGGCATCACTTCGTTCTGGATGTCTTCTAGGTTTTGCAAATGAGCCGCCGGGCGCTAGCCCCGGTTTTCGTCACACAAACCGGGGCTAGCGCCCTGCGGTTGATTGACGGAACAGAACCAAGGCCCGACGTGTCCGCGAAGCGCTGAACAGGAATGTTCGCCGCCGGCAAGGAAGCCACGCTTCCGGACTCATTGTGGCCACAGCGAAAGCCCGCTCGATTCGTCGAGCGGGCTTTTTGCGTTGGCTACTCCACTTCCTGCAACCACAAACGAATTTCGTTTTCGTATTCGCTGGAGAGGTTCCCCTTCACGAGTTCTCGCTGAAACTTGGCGGCTCCGTGATCGAACAAGTCGGCGGCTTCGGCGTTGGGGAAACGATTGGCGGGGTCCGGTGCGATCAAGCCGCGCAGCAGGGCGAGCAGGCGTTCGTCCTGCTTGATCTCAGGCGGCAGAAACTCCGGCAGGCGCTCGGGGAGTTGTTTCTTCGCGGTGATGAGATCAGCAAAGCGTTGCATTCCGGTGAACGGAGACAGGCCGCACAGCAGATCGACCAGGACGTAACCCAAACTGGCGAGATCCGACACGGGAGACGAACTCGCACCGCGCAGGACTTCGACGGCGGCATATTGCGGCGTGCAAGCGCGCGGGGCGGTCTTATCATCCATCTCGAACGCGAAGCCAAAGTCGATCACCTTCGCGTTGCCCGTCCGCTTGAGCATGATGTTGGACGGCTTGAGATCGGCATGGACGATCCCATTGCGGTGAATGGCCGCCAGCGCCGACAGGCATTCGCGCAGAATCGCGATCGCGAATCCCGGCTTCAAACGGGAGTGCTGCGGGCCGTCGGTGATGAGCACATCGGTCAGGTAGTCAACTCGTTCAGGGCTAAGCCGGCGTTGCACACCGCGCAGAGTGGCCGGCAGCAGCAGATGCCGCAGGTCAAATCCATCGACCCATTCCATGACCAACATCCGCACGCCGCGGCATTTCACGAAGTTTTGAACGTCCAGCACATGGTCTTGCTGAATCAACGCCAAGTGCATTGAGACGCGTGCCATCCGTTCCATTTCGTGGCGGTACGCTCGCGAAGTGGCGTGCGACTGCGGGGAGAAGACCTTCAGCGCGACAGGCAGCGAGATGTTGTGGGCACCCTGCCGCTCGGCCAGGAAGACAATTCCTTGGCTGCCCGCCCCCAGCCTTTTGATCAACCGATAGTACGTCGTCCAGCGCACGTTGGCGCTGGCGATGATGTTGTCAAACTGCTCATGGAGTTCGCGTAGCGCGTGATTGGCGGCGTGGGGTGGATCGCGACGGGAAAGGAATCGCGTGGAGGGCAACGAGTCCTTCGGAACAGGCTCCGAAGCGATGAGATCCTGTGAGTCGGTCAAATGCTGGGGGGTAATCGCGAAGTCGGTCATGGTTCAATCCTTTGACTGAGGTAACCGTCGGCTGACTCTCCGAGGCTGTGAACTTTTTGGTAGCTGAAGTCGCCAGACTTCAGAGTTCGCCGAGAAAACTGAACTCTGGCGAGTTCAGCTACCAATTCTTTCACAGCCTCTCCGAGTCGGCTCTCTCGTACTCTCAGTAGACACGAAGACGCCGGAGTGTAGCTGATGTCGCCACGCTTCGGGCTTCCCAGGCAAAGGATTCACGGTCGGCGGCCCCGTGGATGCAATGGACATACCAAGGCTCTCGGCCCGCCAGAAAAGCGTGGCACACCACGGACCCCCCGTGAGATTTCAACGACAAGCCGCTCGGCGACCTGGCACAGTCGGCGCGATCCGTTGGCAGCGAGCGGCTCGTCATCGGACTTGTCCGATGTGAGATTGCCGACTACTCCGGCAACTCCGTCCCTTTGGTCTCCGGTGCCCACTTCAACAGCGCGATGCCAACCAGAAACAGCAGGCTCAGCAGCGAGGCCGCTTTCTGCAACGCGTCGCCTTCATCGTCGGCTTGTGTCCGCAGAGTGTCCTGACCCGGCACGTAACCGTTCGGCAACAGCACGTTGTTGAAGCCGGCTCGTTGCGGTCAGGACCAAGTCGCGGCAATGTTCCCAACTGCTGCGCAACCGCACGTCCGGGACGCCAAGGAATTCATATTCGTCCGCGCGCAGTGCGCTGAACCACGAGACTTCAACGGCGGCGAGTCGTGGCGAACGAATCACGAGGTTTGAGTTCATCGAACAATCTCCGGCGATGACGATTCGGCGATCCGCGTCCTCCGTGAAATCCGTGTTCCCGCTCAGTTCAGAGACGGAACACGGATGACGCGGATTTCACGGATGGGCGAAAACCAGCAGGTGCTTGCCGCGGTTGATCCCCACTAGCCCGCCGGTCTTCGGATCGTGAGCGAGACACAGACATCGGCAGTTCGTCATCATCAAGGGACTACCGTTGTCGCGATCTGTCCGGCTGATGGCCGTTGGCTGAAAGCTGATGGCTGGGATCACAAAATCCTCGGACCTCGTTGTCGGGATGACAGCCATCAGCTTTCGGCCAACAGCCGTCAGCCGGGCATGACAGGCGACTTTGGCCCGGGCTGTTTCGTCCGCACGCTCAGCAACCAGTCGCCGCAGGTGATGAACAGTGTCCGGCGATCGTCACCACCGAACGTGCAATTCGTCAGCGTGTCGGTTGGCGTCGCGAGGTACGCCAACAGTTTTCCGTTTGGCGCGAGAACATGTATCCCCGGCTTCGTATCGAGCGTTTCGGAAGTGCCGCGTGTCTTGTGCAAACCGGCCGCGACATAAAGGTTGCCCTCCGCATCGACGCACAAGCCGTCGCCCCCTCGGCCGGGGGAGAAGTCGATGATCCGCCGCGTGTTCGTGGCCGTGCCGTCCGCTTTCAAGTCGTAGGCGAAGAGGCAGCGATTACGGTTCTCTCGCCCATCCGATTCGATCAGATACAGCGTGCGGCCATCGGGCGAGACTTCGACACCGTTGGGCATGTGGATGTCCGGCTCATGGAGGACTCGCGCGACCTTGCCGTCGGAGTCGATGCGATAGACCGAGCTCACGTTCAGCTTCTTGTCGTCCGTGTTTGGCAACCGCGATGTGAAGTAGATCCGCCCTTTCGCGTCGATCGTCAAATCGTTCGGCGCGCCGAGCGGATGGCCGTTGAACTGATCGACCAGGACGGTGATCTCGCCCGTCTTCAAATCGGTGCGAGTCACTCGGCCAGACTTCCCTTCGCACGCCAGCAAGCTGCCGGAGTGATCGAAGAGCAACCCGTTCGCCTCGCCGCTGTTCTCGCGATAGGTCGAGAGTTCGCGCGACTTCGGATTCCAAATCAGAATCTTCGCGCCGTAGGCATTCGTGAAGAAGACTCGTCCATCGGGTGCGACGGCCGGACCTTCGGTGAAGACCTTTTGATCGACGATCTTCGTTTCTTCTCTCAGCGGACCTGCGAAGAAGTCGTCCGATTTCAAGCCGGCGTAAAGCTCCGAGATGCCGGCCGCTCGCGCGGACACGGCGAACAGCGTCATACCGGCAGCAGCGTTCGCTGCGAGAAACTCGCGCCGAGTGACCGATCGAGATTTCATCGGGATCCTCCTCAAATTCAGCCGCGACACAAGTAGGTTGGGACTCCGTCCCGACCAGCCGATGGTTGAGACAATTCGCAAGTCGATTGGTCGGGACGGAGTCCCAACCTACGGAAAGTCAGATCACCACCGGCTTGCCGAGCACTCGGCGCGCGGCGGCGATTTGCCCCGAGTGCATCGTCACATGGCCGGCCAGCAAGTTGAACACCAGGCCGACGGTCGGGCACATCTTGAAATCGGGCGGGCCAGGCTTGTCGAGGTCGGCGTCCGGCAGCGCATCGAGCGCGGCCTTCGATGCCGCACGCTGCAGGTCAAACAGTTCGAGATACTGCCCCTTCGTCAGAAACTTCGCCGGATCATCGCAGCGAGTCGATTCCTTGCCGTGCTGCTCCGCGAAGCCGGCCGGCAAGGACGCTCCCGCGCCGGGGCAGACCATCTCCAGCAATTGCTTCTCTGAATTGATCAGATGCCCGATTTGCCAAGCGAGATGATTGCTCCCCACCGTCGGCCGAGTCATCAAATCCGCATCGGACAAATCACCGAGGTACGTCTTCAGAACGTAGTCCCCCAAATCCATCTGAGCCTTCAAAACATCTTTCGCATTCATGGCGTTCCTTTTCTTCTTGCGAGCGTCCGTGTTTGGCCGTTGGCCGTCAGCCGAATGCCGATGGCCGTTATCCTTTTTCCCCGAGTGCTGGATGACTCAAAGAAAAGGATAACGGCCATCGGCTCACGGCTCACGGCATTCGGCCAGACAAATCTGGGCTACTGCTTTGGCGGGTTGGCCTCCTTCACGATCGCACCGTGCTCGTCGCTCATCACGAGCACCGAGAATTTTGCGACTGCGTCGAGGTCGTTGGTATTGAGGCTCGAATAATCGAAGCGGCCGCGGAGGTCGGTGTAGCCGTCTTTGTAGAACCGCGATGAGCCGTCAGGCCGCTGAGCGTAGACCTTCACATACGCCTTCGCGATTGGCTTGTTGGTGGTCGAGTGCGTGACCTTCACTTGGCCGTAGTTCTCGATGAGCTGCACGGTCAGCGAGTTCGAGTAGTACGCCTGCGTCTTCGTCTGGCCGCCGCCGGTGATTTCGACGAGGACGTTCTTGTTGTGCAGATCCTTCGGCAGTTCGACCTTCTTCGACCCTTGAGTCGCTTCGGTCTTTTTCGTCCCTTCAGTCCCTTCCGGTCCACCACCCAGACCGCCGTTCGCCGCGACTTGCCGTTCGCGCAGCCCCACGGTGTCCACTCGGTTGGGTTGAATCATGCTGAACTGGCCGCGGAATTGTTGAACGAATGGGTTGCGGCTGAAGAGCAGCTCGACGTCCATCAGGTAGTAGCTGACTTTGACCTCGTCGAGGTTTTGGTGGTTGATCGTGAGCTGTTTCGCCTCGACAGTGAAATCGAAGTTCGGGTTGGTCGCGGCGAGCTGCGTCTGGTCTTGGTTGCGGTCGTCGGTGTCGATCTTCTTCGGGCCGGCTCCGTCGATCTCGTCGAGCTGGGCCTTGATCGAGGCGAACGCATTTCGCCAGCGGTCCACCGGGTAGTCGGTGTATTTGGCGGCGATGGCTCGCGCGAGCTTCGGGTTGTCGGTGAAGAAATCGAGGTACGCCTGGAAGTAGTCGTATTGCAGCCGAGTCGGCAGCCGCTCCGGGTTCACGCGAGCGAACGTCGTCAGCGATTCTTCGATGCGGTCCTGCAACAGCAGGTCGTAGGTCACGACCATCAGGTCATCGTCGGTCAGGCTGCGTTGGTACGAGAATTCGCGCAGAGAGCGGTGATATTGCTCGTTGAACTTCGCGTTGACGATCTGGCGTTGCTGGCCGAGTCGATGGGCTCGCGCGTTGACCAGCGGCTTGTAGTCGAGGTGCTCGTAAGTGCGACGCTCGACCGGGTTGATCGTCAGCAGCGTGCTGGCCAGCCGGCCGCCGCACTCGTTGACGAAGCCGTCTTGGTGTCGCAGGAATTCGTTGATCGGGGGGACTCGGTTGTGCAACAGGCCGTAGGACCAGAGCGTCATCTGGAAGGCGTGCCGGCTGCTCAGCAGCGAGATCGCCGCGTCGAAGAATTTCGGGTCGTGCATCCGCCACGCCATCCGTTCGAGGTTCAGGCCGTGGACGTTGTGGTTGTTGAGGAACTTTAGGCAGTCGTCGGCCGAGGCGTATTGCGAGACGTAGTCCCAGCTCTCGGTGTCGATCTTGGTCGGTTTGTCGACGACGTTGAAGGTGCTCGGCGAGGCGAACGCGATCAGCTCGCCGTTCTTCGCGACGTGAATCGGGAAGTGCGGGAACTGGCCGGCGGCCGGGAAGTAGAAGAAGTAGTCCAGCGTCTGTGTGTGATACGGCTGCAGGTCCACATGCACGCTCTTGGTCGGCTGACCGTTGGCGACGGGGATCGCTCCTTGCGGCACTTGCAGCAGCACGGTCAGTTTCTGCCGAGCGGAAGTCGGGTTCGTGACGACCACCTGGCAGCCATAGACGGTGTGAATGACGAACTCATCGGCGACGTACTTGTCGATCTGCTCGCCGTTTTCCATGCGATGCCGGTCGCCGTGCCGGAAGAAATTCTGGCTGACGAGGATCGGCACCTTATCGGCGGCGGGCTGAGCGGCTTTGACCTCTTCATGGAAGACGATCATCGGGCTGCCGGCCGCGAGCGTCATCTGCGGACCATCGAATTTCGATTCATGCTTCGCCGGCTCGAACGGCAGATCGAGCACCGCCAGCGCGAGCATCATCTCCGTGAAGTTGCGGCTCGCGTCCGCGATGTTCGTCGAGAGGAACGGTTTCGTCGGATCGTGCTGAGCGTAGTCGCGCCAGAACGAGTTGACCGTGATGAGTCCGGCGTGCTGCTCGGCGATGGCGAGGTGGTAGTAGTTGTTCTCCGCCCATTCCTTGGTCGGGTCCATCTTGCGGTAGAGCTGACGGACTTGGTCTATGAGGCGGTCGTGGTCGAAGAACTCCGCTTTGTCGTCAAGCTTCGCGCCATCCATGTCCGCGACGGCGAGGTCGGGCCTGCCATTCTTGGTCGAGTCCTTCTTATCTGCTGCGGCTCCACCGCGCTTTCGGAACGCATCCTGCGGCTTGCCATCGCGTTCGAGACCTCGCCGCAAACGATCGGTTCCGGCTTCTTCCTTGGCCTTCTCGCGAAGTCCGAGTTGCTGCTTGGCCGCCTTCTTGGCTTCGGCTTGTTCGCCCGCCATCCCACCCCCACCACCAAATCCTCCGAGTACTCGATTCGCCGGACGAGCCGCACCCGCGACCGGAGCCGGCGCATCGGCAAGGCGCTCGAACATCACTTCCGATTCCTTCAGTTGCCGTTCGAGATTCGATTTCAATCCGAGGCCGTCACTGGTCTCCAGCGAACTCCCCTTCGCTGCCGTGTCGAACAGCAACAAGAACCGGTCGATGTTCGGCGGCTGCAACTTGAACAACTCGTCGATGTGCCGCGAGGTCTTCGGTCCCTCGCCGTTGATGTGCTGAGCGAGGAACACTCGCTCGGCCACGTTGAGCTGCCCGTGAGACCACGGTTGCAGGAACGGATCCACCTTGTCGTCCAGCAGCCAGCGATCGAGGAATGTCTTGTCCTTCTTGTTCGCGAGGTATGGCTTCACGACCGCATTGAAGAATTTGGGATCCTTCTTCGCGAGGAACACGTTGAGTTCATGGCAGGCGAACTTGGAATACTTTTCTCGCTGCTCTTCCGGCTTGAGCTTCGGCCAGTTGAGCAGGAACGAGAACTCGGCCAGCTTCGGATCGTGCGTCAGCGTCGTGAACAGCAGATAGACCCGCGCGAGACTGTCATACGCCTCGAACTTCGACGTGGCGATATCCGCCAACGTAAACGGCTGCCCGGCTCCGACGAGACTGATTCGCTTCTGCTGCGTGAAGTGCTTCTTCGGATCCAGCCCGTTCGCCAACCGCAAATCAATGAACGTCGACTTCGGTTCCTCAATCGCAACGCTCCGCCAAGTCGTGCTGAGCGGATCGCAGGCGACGACGTGCAGATGCTGATGCGCTCCCAGCAGATCACGCTTCAACACGATCTTGCCGTCCTTGTCCGGCAAAAGGTTCACGAACACCGACGACGCTTCCGCGAGGAAGTCGAGATTTGCGAAGTCTCCACCGCGTGCAACCCCTGCCGCTTGTGACTCACCGCGCGCCATCGCGCTTGCTGGCGGCGGTCCCTTCGCTCCGAAATCATCGCCGACGGCCGCGATTTGCTCACCAGTCTCAGTCGAACGTAACACCCAGGGGTTCAGCAACAGCGACGGACGCTCCAGGGTGTTCCCCGGAAACTTCTTCGCGTACTTGCGGTCGATGATGTAACGATACTCGTCGCCGATGTTTCGTCCGGCCAGATACACCGACTCGGCCGGCGACGTGCGAATCGCATACGGCTCGGCCTGCGTGATCCGAGCGAGATGATTCCCCGCCGGAAACGCCGGAGCAAACCGCGTCGCAAACAAATGCACGCGAGCAAACTTGTTCGCGTTGCTGAGCTGAATGACGAGATCCTTGTCATCCGCTTTGACACTCTCAACCTGCAACGCCTTGAGCGGTTTCGTCTCCAACTGCCGCACATTGCCGAGCACATACCCATGCTTCGTCTCTCCCGGAGCGATGCGAATCCGGACGTGCCGATTCAGCGACTTCAGCCACAGGTCGTAATCCCCTTCTTTCAACCCACTGATCGTGATGAGTCCGTTCATGATCGTCAGGTTCTCGAAGCGATCAACGAGGAACGAATCGCCGCGCAGTTCGAGAAGGGAGAGCGCGGCGCGTAGGTTGGGACTCCGTCCCGACCCTTCCGCATCCTTCGCCAATACGGTCGGGACGGAGTCCCAACCTACGAACGGCAGCGTCAGCACTTCGCCGACTCGGCCGTGCAGCGATTGCGAATAGACATGCTCGTCCGGCCGAATCGGCCAAGCGTGCTGCGTCCCCTGCGGCCCGGTCGCCGTGATCGCGACGATGTCTTCCAACTGACCGAGCGACACGCGACCAACCTTGTCCGACTTAAACGTGAAATGCACCGGGTCACGGAAGTCGCGATGTTTCAGAACGATTTGGATCGGCCGCGAAACCTTCGGCTCGCCCGTCTTGCCGAGCAGTTCCACAAAGTACCCAGCGCTGGTCCGGACCAAGTGCAGGTCTTCGATCTTGTCCGTCCGGTCGATCTCGTTGAACGCGAACGATTCCTGAGCCGCCAGCGCGATCGTCTGATTCGTGCTGAGGACTTTGATTTGCCCGATCAACTGAAAACTCAGCGCCTGTGTCCGCGGCGGAACGGAGAACTCGTGCGTCGATTCGCGGTCCTCGAACAACTTGAAATCCGGGATCTCGGTCGACGACGCAACGCCGTCGTGATCGGTCGAAACGATTTGCAGTTTGACCTGCTCAAGCAACTTCGAGCTGACCGGCGTCCCATTCAACGTGAGCTGCGGCCGAACGACAACGGTCGCCTTCTTGCGACTGAGCAACGATTCGCGATCGACGAAGATGCCAGCCGACAACGCGAACGCTTCCCCTTCATGCTGGAAGTAATCGAGACAGGCGTATTCGTAGGTTGGGATTCCATCCCGACCCTTCTTCGCGTCCTCGCCGCCCCGAGCGGTCGGGTTGGAAACCCAACCTACGAGGATCACCGGCTGCCTTCCCGGCTGATGTGTGAACGGCACAGCGATCTCGCCGTTCTTGTCGGCGACGTACTCATGCCCGCCCAACAGGATCTTCGCGTCATCGACTTTTTGATTCTTCTCATCCAGCACCGTGAAGACCTGCCCGGCCGGGACCGTCTTCGCCAGGAATTTCAGTTTCCCTTTGCGGATCAGCGCCCGGCTGCTCCGGCCGTTGCCGATGAAATCGACGACGTACACGCCCGGCTTCTTCAACTCCGGCAGTTCAAAGCGGCGACGGACGCGGCGAAACGACGTGTCGTTGTAGGTGTGCGTCGTCTCACGATTGGCGACCAGCCCGTCGAGATTTACGTCGGTGTCCACCTCGCGGAGTTGCTCGCGATAGAAATTCTTCGTGTTGATCTCGAAGACCTTCACGATCAGGGTGCCGACATTCTTGACGTGCAGGTCCAGCGCGACTGGCTCATCGGCCGAGTACGTCGTGCGGTTTGTCGGATCGAATTCAATCTCGACCCGCTGCTTGAGTTGCTGGAAGAGTTCGGCAGGCAGCATCGCCGCCCATTGCTCCGGCTCGCCGAGGCCATTGAGGATCTTCGTCTCGGCGAAGAGATGTTTCAGGTAGATGTCGTTGATGAACGGCTCGAACTCCTTCGGGTTCGGGGCGTCGAGCAAGAAATGTTGCAGGTAACTGCGAACGAGCGGCTCGTCATTCGCGATCGGCGGCAGCAACGATCCGGGCCGCAGGTCGATCCCGACGTTAGCGGGGAATTGCTTCAGCGCCGGCGATTCGGCCATCGCTTTCGACAAGTATCCGACCGGCCGAGGCAGTTGCAGATACGCGAGGAAGCGATCTTTATCGAGCTTGCCCAGCGACCGATCGAGCCACAACCGGTGATACAGCGTCTGCGCCTTGAGCGCGTTCTGCACCGGCGGCAGTTTCGCATTGAACGCGATCAGCCGATCGAGATACGCGGCCATCGCCTTCGAATCGTGCTGCCAGTCCTCATCCGGCCCCGGCTGCAACTTGATGAGCGACGCGACCACCCAATGCTGATTGTTGACGAGGTCCGGCTTAGCCTTCAGCAACTCGTCCAACTGCGCCTGCGTTAGCAACCGATGAATGTTGAACTGCCCGAAGCCGCCAGAGTTCGGATGCCCCCAGTCATCGAGAATCAACTTCGTCAACCCCGCGTAATTCGGCCGAGCCAACCGCGAGATCAAATGCCTCCGCCGATCACCGTCCAGCTTCTCATTGATCAGCCAGTCGAGCGCCGCGTCCTCGAAGCCATCGGTGTTGGCATGCTGAAACGCTCGCGGCATCAGAGCGGCACGAGTGATCTGCTGCGGATCGAGCTTCGTCGGCAGGTTCGGTTCAACGCCAAGCTCTTCCTTCTGATGCCCGAAGTTCACCCCCAGTTTGTTGCGGAGGAACTCCAGCGTCTTCTGCGGATTCTTATCGTAGGTCAGCAACGCCTGCCGCGCGAGGATCTCGTTGACGCGCTGCGTGTGCCCGATCTTTTGAATCCATTGCGTGACGAGCGGCTCGACCTTGTCAAACTGCTCGGCCTGCTGCGCGTGCAGGCAGTGGAAGTAATAGAAGTCTTCCGTCCCCGGCACGAGCTGCTTGAGCGGCACCGCTCGATCCGGCGCGAGGGCGAAGTCCTCAATGAAATTGATCTCACCGGCACGAGTTTGTGCGATCCCGACTGTTCCAACGCCAATCGCCAACGTGACGCCAACCGCTCGCAGCCAATGAGACCATCGCATGGGAACCTCGCTGAAAAGTGAGAAACGAGTTCAAAGCCGTTCCGCGACCGTCAGGGAGCGGCCCATCTTGTCGAAGACGGGCCGCTCCCTGACGGTCGCGGTACGGCTGCCGAGATCGGATCAAAGAGTAGAGACCAACTGCGCAGAATGTTTGTCGTGTCACGACAGGGACGTGCCAAGAGGCGGTCGTCTTAGAAAAAGTTCCTGCGGATTCTACAAATGCCGAGACAACAACGCAGAGAAGCGGTTGTTGGAACAGATCTCCGATGATTGGCGTCGGGGGACGCGGCCATCAACGATCAGTCGCCACACCCTGAGCGGCAAGCAACTGCTTGAGTCGGCCCAATTCCGCTTCGGCGCGAGCGGCTCGTTCAGACTCCGCTTCGGCACGTTCCGCCTCGGCGTTGGCACGATCCATCTCGGCGTTGGCACGCTCCGCCTCGGCGTTGGCACGGCGAGCCTCAATGTCGGCGCGCGCGGCGGAGACCTCTGCGTCGTACATACAAACTTCACCGTCATTGTTGAACCATCGCAGCCACGTCGACGTCAGCGAGTCGTATTCGCCATCCCAAGATCCCAGCCACAGTTGCAGCTCTTCGCTCCACAACCGTCCGTTCGCGGCGGGTTCGATTTGCTGATAGCGCCGGCGAGCGTCCAGACGCCAGCCGCGCAGTTCGTGCGTGTCCGGGTCGTAGCAGAAATACTCCGGAGTGCGCAGCGTTTGTTCGTAGAGGTCTTTCTTGTCGGTGAGGTCGTAGTCGGCGGTGCTGTCGGACAACAATTCAATGGCGACATCCGGCCCACGATTGCCTTCCAACCAAGTGGCCCACACGCGACGCGGCTGATGCAAATCGACCCCTTGCACGACAAACACATCAGGGCCGAGAAAATCGCGGTTGCGAGCCTGTTCGAGACTGTAATAGACGCATATGTTGCCGCCGACAAAGTAATCTCGGCGATGCCGCCAGTGCTGTTGCAGCGACGAGCATAGCAGATTGATGTTCTTGCGATGCCAGGGAGTCTCCAACGGGACACCATCCGTTTCCGGGAGAGTGACACTCTCGACCTCTTGCAACAGCGGAGCGTGCATTAGAGTCGTCGTGGACATGTCGATGCGCTTTCTGAAGGATGGGACGGCCCGCCTCATCTTCGGCGAGACTAATCCCGAAGCATTCACGGCGGCATGCTAGCAACGGATCATCGCGCCGTCTCCGACAAATCGCCCGGTTGATTGACGCTCCGCCGTCTCGCTCGCAATTATCCGGTCGCTCACCAGATCTCGTTTCACGATCACTTTCGAGGCCCTCATGTCCGATTCGCCGTCCCCCACTGAAACCCCGGAACCGCATCGTTTGGAGGCCGCTCGGCTGGAGAAACTACACAAGCTCGAAGCGTTAGGCATCGACCCGTGGGGCCAGCGGTTTGACGGGCATATCGGGATCGGAACGGCTCGCGACAAGTGCCCCACCGAGTTCGGCACAGATGGTGAGACGGTGCGCGTCGCCGGCCGGATCATGTTGCAGAACGATCGGGGCAAGCTGAAGTTCTTCCATATTCAAGACGCGACCGGCCGAATCCAGTTGATGATCTCGAAGAAGGACGTACCGGAAACGACTTGGCTGGCCATTGAGCAACTCGACCTTGGCGACCTCGTTGGCATCGACGGCCGGCTGCGAGTCACCAAGACCGGTGAGAAGACGATCTTCGTCGAGCAACTCACACCGCTGTGCAAATCGCTGGCGACGCCTCCAGAGAAATTTCACGGGGCGCATGACATCGAGATGCTCCTGCGGCACCGCTATATCGACATGATCTACAACGAGGGAGTGCTCGACCGGCTGCTGAAGCGAACGAAGATCATCAGCTCGATCCGAGCGACGCTGGCCGGGCACGGCTACGTCGAGGCAGAGACTCCCGTGTTGCACGCGATCGCCGGCGGTGCGGCGGCGCGGCCTTTCGTCACGCACCACAACGCGCTGGACATCAATTTGTATCTGCGAATCGCGCTGGAACTGCATCTCAAGCGGCTGATGGTCGGCGGCATCGAGCGGGTCTATGAGATCGGCCGCGTCTTCCGCAACGAGGGGATCGACGCCACGCACAATCCTGAATTCACGATGATCGAGCTGTATCAAGCCTATGCCAACTACGAAGTGATGATGGACCTGTGCGAGCAGATCACCCTCGATGCCTCGAAGGCCGCCGGTAACGAGTCGCTCGTCGTGCCTTGGGGAGACAAGACAGTCGATCTGACTCCTCCCTGGAAGCGCTGCAAGTACGCCGACCTCTTCCGCGAACACGCCGGCTGCGACATGCACGACGCCGACGCCGTGCTGGCGAAAGCCAAGTCGCTGCACATCGAAACCAAAGGCAAGCACCCGGATGTGCTCGTCAACGAGGTCTTTGAGGCGACCGTCGAAGATGCGCTCGAGGGCCCGGTCTTCGTCATCGACTACCCGGCTTCGATGTGTCCGCTGACCAAACGGAAAACATCCGATCCGAGCATCGCCGAGCGATTCGAACTCTTCATCCACGGCCGTGAGATCGCGAACGCCTACACCGAACTCAACGACCCGCGCCTGCAAGAAGAAACGTTCCGCACGCAGCTTGCCGGTCAGGCGGAAGAAGACTCGATGGCCAAGATGGATCACGAGTTCGTCTACGCTCTGAAAGTCGGGATGCCTCCCGCCGGAGGCATGGGAATCGGCATCGACCGCCTGGTGATGCTGCTGACGAACACCAATACAATCCGCGACGTCATCGCCTTCCCGCTCTTAAAACCGGAATAACCACCGTTCGACCTGCCCGCCATTCGTCGTCTCCTTCCATTCGTCGGGCTCTTTTCAATCAAGTGCCCGACGAATGAAAGGAGACGACGAATGTGAGGCTCGAAAGAACTTTGCTTTTGAAGGAGACAATCATGTTTGCCATTCGGAATCGTGTGCTGATTGCTGTGTTGTCGATCGTCGTCTTGAGCGGCTTCGTCGCCTCACGCGCGGAAGATAAGAAAGCCGATCCGAAGCCGAAGCGAGAGATCAAACTCTTCAACGGCAAGGATCTCGATGGCTGGAAGAACTCGATGTTCGGCGGCGACGGTGAGATCACGGTTGAGGACGGTCACCTGATTCTCGACCGAGGCACCGAGCTGACCGGCGTCACGTGGAAGGACGGGAAGACTCTGCCGAAGTTTAACTACGAGATTTCGCTGGAGGCTCAGCGCGTCGACGGCAGCGACTTCTTCTGTGGGCTGACGTTTCCGATCAAGGAAGACCCGTGCAGCTTGATCCTCGGCGGTTGGGGCGGGACGGTCTGTGGGATCTCCAGTCTCGACTTCAAAGACGCTTCGGAAAACGAGACGACGCTGTTTCGCGAATTCAAGAACGGCCAGTGGTACAAGATCCGCCTGCGAGTCTTGGAGAAGCGGCTGACCGCCTGGATCGACGGCAAGGAAATCATCGACGTCGATCTGACCGGCAAGAAAATCGGCATCCGCAGTGAGGTCGACCCCAGCAAGCCGCTGGGATTCTGCTCGTATTCCACGAAGGCCGCGCTGCGAAACATCGTGTTGAAAGAGATCGAGCCTCCGAAAGAAAAACCGGCCGCTGCCGATTCTTCCAAGTAAGGGGCTTCCGGATGGTCCATTGCTGAAAAATCCTGGACTCGACAGTCGCTTTCTCCTGACGGGTTCGGATACGCTGGTTCTCAATGTTCCTGAGGCGGCTCGGCGGATCTGAGTTGGCTTTCCGGAACCCCGCCAAATAGTCCCACCAAATCAATTCCGGTTGAACGTTTCGCGTCGGATGCGGAGTTCAATGACGGCCCTTTAAGAATGAGGTGTTGCGATGCGTGCGCTTGGGCATCGTTTCGTGGTTGTGTGCTTGGGTTTGATCGGAGTGTCGTCCGCCTCGACGCTGTTCGCCGCGGAAACTCCGGCCACAGATGCGGTCAGCTTCGACAAGCAGGTTCGCTTGATCTTCCAAGCGAACTGCCAAGGCTGCCATCAGCCCGCCAAAGCCGGCGGCCAATATGTGATGACGGACTTCGCGAAGCTCGTCAAAGGGGGCGAGAGTGCCTCAGCCGCCGTCGTTCCAGGCAAGCCAGAGGGAAGCAACCTCTTGCAGCTCATCACTCCCAAGGACGGCAAGGCCGAGATGCCGAAAGGCAAAGCTCCGCTGGCCGCCGCCGAGATCGAGATCATCAAGAAGTGGATCGCTCAAGGAGCGAAGGACGACACCGCCGCTGGAGCGAAGCAGCGCTACGATCAAGATCACCCGCCTGAATACACCCGCCCGCCCGTCATCACTTCGCTTGATTACTCTCCCGACGGACAGACGCTGGCGATCGCCGGCTTCCATGAAGTCTTGTTGGCCAAAGCCGAGACCGGTGAATTGATCGGTCGGCTGGTCGGCCTCGCGGAACGGATCGAATCGGTGCGTTTCTCGCCCGACGGAGCCCGGCTCGCGGTCACGGGCGGTCTCCCAGGTCGCATGGGTGAGATTCAAATTTGGGACGTCGCCACAAAGAAGCTGACGCTGTCGGTCACCGCGACGTTCGACACGGTCTACGGCGGCAGTTGGTCCTCCGACGGCAAGCTGATCGCCTTCGGCGGCGCGGACAACCTCGTCCGAGCGATCGACACAACAACCGGCCAACAAGTTCTGCAAAACGGAGCTCACTCCGATTGGGTGCTCGACACTGGCTTCTCGCCGGACAACAGCCACTTGGTCTCCGTCAGCCGGGACATGACCGCGAAGCTGACCGAAGTCGGCACACAACGGTTCGTCGACAACATCACGTCGATCACTCCGGGCGCGCTGAAGGGGGGCATTCAAGCCGTCGCCTCGCTGCCGAATCGTGACGAGATGCTGGCTGGTGGTTCCGATGGAGTGCCGAAGATCTATCGCCTGTATCGCAAGACCGCTCGGCAAATCGGCGACGACGCCAACTTGCTGCGTTCGTTACCCGCAATGCGCGGCCGCATCTTCGGTGTGGCCACCAGCCGCGACGGGTTCCGGTTCGCCGCTTCGAGTGCTCTCGACGGGGCCGGTCAGGTCTTCGTCTTCCGCTTTGATCCGGCCCAGGTGCCGGAGAACGTCAAGGCGATGCTCGCGAAGAAGTTTGCGGATCGCGCTCCCGCCGAGAAGGACGCGATCGAAAATCACTTCAAAGCGGCCGCGCTGACCGAATCAAAAATTGAAGTCAAAGCGAACGTCTACGCGGTCGCCTTCCGGCCGGACGGGAACATCGTCGCGGCGGCTGGATCGGACGGCGTCATCCGGTTGATCGATGCCACAAGCGGACAAGTCACGAAAGAATTCTCTCCCGCTCCGGTCAAGCCGACGACCGGCACGCCGGCGAGTCAGCTCGCCGCGAATTGGAAGTCGACCGCCGAGAAAGCCGAAACCGAATCGCTGCCCAACGGCGCGAAGG
The DNA here is from genome assembly GCA_945905295.1 of Planctomyces sp. SH-PL62. Lineage (GTDB taxonomy): Bacteria > Planctomycetota > Planctomycetia > Planctomycetales > Planctomycetaceae > SXKJ01. The sequence continues at coordinate 37,448 of CAMDPX010000037.1, forward strand.
TTGTCGGGCTGGAAATCATCCCCACCACCATCAAGCTGACCAGTCCGTTTGATTATGTGCAATTGCTCGTCACGGCGAAGTTGGACAGCGGCGATCGCGTCGATGTCACGCGACTCGCACAGACTCAAGCCGCTGCTGCGAACGTGACTGTCTCGCCGGTCGGTGTCGTACGAGCAGCCACTGACGGCGCGACCTCGATCGTCGTGAAGCTTGGCGATCAAGCGGCAACGATCCCGGTGGAAGTCTCCGGTGTCGCGGCCGAGTTTCATCCGGACTTCATTCGCGACGTGAATCCGGTCCTCTCGCGAGTCGGCTGCAACGCCGGCACTTGCCACGGCGCGGTCAAAGGTAAGAACGGCTTCAAGCTCTCGCTCCGCGGTTACGACCCGATCTACGACGTGCGTGCGTTAACCGACGATCTCTCGTCGCGCCGCGTGAACCTCGCTTCGCCCGACGACAGCCTGATGCTGCTGAAGACGACGGCAGCCGTGCCGCACATGGGCGGCCAAGTCATTCAACCGGGCGAACCGTACTACGAAGTCATCCGCCGCTGGGTCGCCGATGGTGTGAAGCTCGACCTCAACACGCCACGCGTCGTGAAGATCGACGTGCTGCCGCAGAACCCGGTTGTGCAATTGATCGGTGCCAAACAACAACTGCGAGTCCTCGCGACCTACGCCGACGGCCGAGTCCGCGACGTCACTCGCGAAGCGTTTGTCGAAAGCGGCAACACCGAAGTCGCCTCTGCTGAACGAGGCGGTCTGCTGAAGTCGCTCCGACGTGGCGAAGCGCCGATGCTCGTCCGCTACGAAGGCTCGTATGCCGCGACCACTCTGACCGTGATGGGTGACCGCACCGGATTCGTCTGGGCTGAGCCTCCGGCCAACAACAAGATCGACCAATTGGCCGCCGCCAAATGGCAGCGGATGAAGATTCAACCGTCGGGACTCGCGTCCGACTCGGAGTTTATTCGCCGCGTCTATCTCGATCTAACCGGGCTGCCGGCGAGCGTCGATCAAGTGAAAGCGTTCCTGGCGGACACTCGAGATACGAAGGTCAAACGCGACGAACTGGTCGACAAGCTGGTCGGCTCGGACGACTACGTCGAGTACTGGTCCAACAAGTGGGCCGACCTCTTGCAGGTCAACGGAAAATTTCTGGCTCGCGAAGGAGCCACCTCGTTCCGCAAATGGATTCGTGACGAGATCACCGCCAACACCCCCTACGACCAGTTTGCCAAGAAGGTCATCACTGCCACGGGATCCAACAAAGATGTCCCGCAGGCGGCCTACTACAAGATCCTCCGCGAAGCGACCGCGACGATGGAGAACACGACGCACCTGTTCCTCGCGATTCGTTTCAATTGCAACAAATGCCACGACCATCCGTTCGAGCGTTGGACTCAGGACCAGTACTACCAGACGGCCGCGTACTTCGCGCAGTACGGACTCGACCGCGACCCGGCCAGCGGCGACCGCAACATCGGCGGCACCGCCGTTGAGGGTGCGAAGCCGCTTTACGAGAGCGTCGTGGACCGAGCCGCCGGCGAAGTCTTGCACGAGCGGACCTCGCAACCGACTCCGCCCAAGTTCCCGTTTCAATTGACCAGCCAAGTGACTCCGCCCGCCGCCGCTCCCGCAGCACCGAAGCCGCGACGCATGGAATTCGCCGACTGGCTCACCTCGAAAGACAACCCGTACTTCGCCAAGAGCTATGTCAATCGGCTGTGGGGCTATATGTTCGGCGTCGGCATCGTCGAACCGATCGACGACATCCGCGCCGGCAACCCGCCGACGAACCCCGAACTTCTCGAATATCTGACGCAGGAATTTCTCGCCAGCAATTTCGACGTGCGGCATGTGATGAAGCTGATCTGCAAGTCGCGGACATATCAGTTGTCGGTCGACACGAATCCGTTCAATGCGGACGACAAGATCAACTACTCGCATGCTCAACCGCGTCGCCTGCCGGCCGAGGTGCTGTTCGACACGGTACATCGCGCGACCGGCACGATCACGAAGATCCCTGGCGTTGCTCCCGGTTCTCGCGCCGCGGCGATGCCCGATTCTGGCATCGAATTACCGAGCGGTTTCTTCGCCACCTTCGGCCGTCCCGTTCGCGAAAGCGCTTGCGAATGCGAACGCTCCGGCGGCTTGCAGCTTGGTCCAGTCATGGCGCTCATCAGCGGAGCCACCATCGCCGATGCGATCTCCGATCCGACCAATGAACTGACGAAGCTCGTAGCCGCTCAGCCGGATGACGCGCAGCTCGTCAACGAACTCGCGCTGCGAGTTCTCAATCGCCCCGCCGAAGACGCGGAGCGTAAAGCGTTCGCGAACGCACTCGCGGAACTCGACGGCGATCACCAAAAACTGGTCGCCTCACTCAAGCAGCGCGAAACGGACGTCGCCGCGCGTCTGCCCGATTTGATGAAGAAGCGGGATGAGTCGATCGCTCGCACGAAGGAAGAACTCGCCGCCTACGAAAAGCAGGTGGCTCCGGCTCGTGCCGAGATGGAAAAGAAACGCCAGGAAGGAATCGCCGCACGACAAGCAGATCTCAAAGCCTACGACGATCGCATCGCCGCGAAGGTCGCCGAATGGGAGAAGGCTCAGACCAGCAACGTCGAATGGATTCCGCTGCTGCCGACCTCCGCCACCGGCCCGAAGGAAACAACACTGTCGGTCGAGTCCGACCGCTCGGTCGTCGTCGAAGCGAAGAATGCGAAAAACGCGGTGCTGACCGTGCTGCTGCCGACCAATCTCCGCAACATCACCGCCTTCCGTCTGGAAGCGATCGCCGATGCGAAGGCTCCCAACGGCGGACCTGGCCGAGCGGGTGACGGCAACTTTGTGCTCAGCGAATTTGAAGTCTTCGCATCTCCCACAGCCAAGCCCGCCGAAGCGAAGAAGGTCGAGCTGCACAAACCGCTCGCCAACTTCAGCCAAGCGAACTTCGAGATTGCCAAAGCGGTCAACGGGAATCCCAACGACGGCAACAAAGGCTGGGCGATCTCGCCGGCTTACGGAGTCACTCACTGGGCCACGTTCGAATGCAAGCAAGCGATCAACATCGAAGGCGGGACCGAGTTGAAGATCGTGATGCACCACAAGTTCAATCAGCCAGACTACGTCCTCGGCCGCTTCCGCATCTCGGTGGCCGTGGACAAGACCGACGTCGGTCTGTCGCTCGCCGACGAATACAAGGCGATCGTCGCCACGCCAGCCGCACAGCGAAAGCCGGAGCAAACGGCTCTGCTGGCCAAGCATTTCAAAGCGGTCGATCAGGAATTCCGCAACCTGCAAGCGGCCCTCGGAGTCGCCAGCCAACCACTGCCAGTCGATCCTAAATTGGTTGAACTGCAAGGCAAATTGGAACTCGTCAATCAGCCGCTCCTGCCGGACGGCCGATTGTTACAGTTGCAAGCCGACGTGAAGAACAGCGAGAGCCAACTCGGCAACAAGCGCCTGACCGCCGCCCAAGACGTCGTTTGGGCCTTGATCAACACGCCGTCGTTCTTGTTCAATCGGTAAGAAGAGGATGACCGCCATGAAAACCCTCCAGAAACCAAAAGGCATTAGTCGCCGGCCTAGCCCTGCGAAAAACGTGAAGAGTGCTCCGCTGCCAAGTCCCAAAGAGACGGTCCTGGAATTGGTTCGTCAGCAACCCGATGACGCGACTTGGAGCGACCTGATGTATCGACTTTATGTTCGCGAGCGGATTGAACGTGGCCTTCAGCAAATCGCCAGCGGTGAGACCGAAGATGGTGAATCCGTGTTCGAGGAGTTGCTAAAGGACGGATAACGAATGCCGCGGTATCGGATCAGCAAGGATGCCAAAGAAGATTTGAAGGAACTCAGACGTTACATTGCCCGTGATTCAAAACAGAATGCCACGAGATTCCTTCAAAGAATCCGAAACGCCCTGCGAGGACTCGAACGCTTCCCAGAAGCCGGTGCCTTAGTCCCCGAATACAGCCGGTTCGATCTTCGTGAGGTTTTTGTGGGGAATTACCGAATTGTTTACCAGCTCATTGATCGAGTACCAAATGTCATGTTGATTCAGCATGGTGCGCGACGACTTCCGGATTCGTTGGGTCGAATTTGATTGCCGTCCCGCACCATCAGATGCAAACCTCTAGCCAGGAGCTTTTCAAATGCTTTCTCTTCTTGGGCAACGTGCAAAAGATTTGTGTGATCGCCGACAGAGTATGTCGCGCCGCGATGTGCTGCGAGTTGGCGGCAGCGGCATGTTCGGGCTGACGCTCGGTTCGATGCTGAAGATGCAGGCTCAAGCCGAAGAGACCAAGATCACTGGTGGGCCGGGTTGGGGGAAAGCCAAGAGCGTCGTGCTCATTTACCTTCAAGGTGGGCCTTCGCATTTGGACCTGTGGGATCCAAAACCGGATGCTCCGGACAACGTGAAGAGCATCTTCCAGCCGATCAACACCAAGCTGCCCGGCGTGAGCTTCACCGAGATTCTGCCGAAGCTCGCACAGATCAACGACAAGTTCACGATGATCCGCTCGCTGGGCTACACGCCCAACGGCTTGTTCAACCACACGGCCGCCATCTATCAGATGATGACCGGCTACACGACCGACAAGGTCAGCGCGTCGGGCCAATTGGAGCCTCCGAGCCCCAAGGACTTCCCGAACTTCGGCTCGAACATCATCCGGCTCAAGCCGCCGACCGAACCGATGCTGCCGTTCGTGATGCTGCCTCGGCCGCTGCAAGAGAGCAACGTGGTCGGCAAAGGAGGGACCGCCGGGTTCCTCGGCAAAGCTTTCGACCCGTACACGCTCTACCCAGAGGGTGACGATCTCGACATGAACAAGATGGAGAAGATCAAGGTTGATGATCTCCAGCTTCGCCCGGAAGTCTTCTCTGTCCGGCTCGAACGCCGCGCTCGTTTGCGCGACACGATCAACGCCAGCATGAAGTCGATCGACGCGGCGGTGAAGGACTACAACCTCGACGCTTACTACGACCAAGCATTGCGTTTGATCGTCTCCGGCCGTGCCCGCGAAGCGTTCAACCTCTCGGCCGAAGCTCCGGAGATGCGCTCCCGCTATGGTCGCACGACGTTCGGTCAGAGCTTGCTGCTCGCTCGCCGCTTGGTGGAAGCCGGCACGCGCGTTGTCGAAGTCGTTTGGCCGAAGGTCGCCAACAGCGACAATCACTCGTGGGATCATCACGCCGGTTTGCCGGATCGCATGAAGAAGCAGTCGGGCCCGATGCTCGACACCGGCTTGTCGGCGTTCCTCAGCGATCTGGATGAACGAGGGATGTTGGAAGACACCCTCGTCCTGTGCGTCGGCGAGTTCGGCCGCAGCCCGAATCGTGGAGTCAGCACCTCCGGCAACAGCAACACGGCCGATGGCCGCGATCACTGGCCGTACTGCTACACCTGCGTCATGGCCGGTGCCGGCGTGAAGCGCGGAGTCGTCTACGGCAAGAGCGACAAGACCGCCTCCAGCCAACTCGAAAACCCGGTTCATCCGATTGAGTTGCTGGCGTCGATCTACCACTCGTTCGGCATTCACCCGGAGACGATCGTCTACAACCACCTCAACCAACCGCGCGAGTTGGTGAAGGCTCAGGCCGTGACAAGCTTGTTCGCGTAACAACGTGATTCGAAACCAGTGCGTCGTTCGCCGTGATCACGGCGAACG
>CAMDPX010000038.1 GCA_945905295.1 Planctomyces sp. SH-PL62
AACATTGATCGGCTGGCGGCGCGGGGCGTGCGGTTCGAGCGGGCGTATTGTCAGTTTCCGCTGTGCAATCCGTCGCGAGCGTCGTTCCTCACCGGGCTGCGGCCGGACTCGACCGGCGTGTTTGAGAACTCGACGCAGTTCCGCAAGAACGTGTCCGACCACATCACGCTGGGGCAGACGTTTCAGAAGGGGGGCTACTTCGTGGCTCGCGTCGGCAAGCTGTATCACTACGGTGTGCCGGCTCAGATCGGGACCGACGGGCTGGACGATCCGCCGTCGTGGCAAGAGCGGATTAACCCGCGCGGCCGCGACAAAGACGACGAAGAGAAAATCTTCACGCTCAACCCCAAGGCCGAGGGGCCGGCGCGGTTCGGCGGGACGCTCAGTTGGCTGGCGGCCGACGGCGAAGACGCCGAACAAACCGACGGTCTTTCGGCGGCCGCCGCCATCAAGCTGATGGAGCAGCATCGCGAGAAACCGTTCTTCATCGCGTGTGGTTTCTTCCGGCCGCACACGCCGTATGTCTCGCCGAAGAAATGGTTCGACCTGTACCCGCTCGACAAGATCAAGCTGCCGGTGCTGGCCCCCAACTACAAAGAGGGGGTGCCGGAGCCAGCGTTCCTGTCGTCGAAGAAGGAGCAGGAAAACATCTCCGACGATCTCCGCAAGCAGGCGATCCAAGCGTATCACGCCTCGACCAGCTTCATGGACGCGCAAGTCGGCCAGTTGCTCGACGGGCTGGATCGGCTGAAGCTGGCGGACAAGACGATCGTCGTGTTCTTCAGCGATCACGGCTATCACCTCTACGAGCACGGCCTCTGGCAGAAGATGTCGCTGTTCGAGAACTCCGCACGCGTGCCGCTGCTGATCTCCGTCCCCGGCAGCAAGAACGCCGGACAGACCTGCCGACGTCCCGTGGAGTTGGTTGATCTGCATCCGACACTCGCCGAGCTGTGCGGTCTGACCGCGCCGAGCAATCTCGATGGGAAGAGTCTCAAGCCATTGCTCGACAATCCGAAAGCGGAATGGGACAAGCCGGCGCTGACGCAGGTGACTCGCGGGACACCGACGCAGACGAATGCTCCGACTGTCAAGCCGACGATTGTTGGTCGCTCAATGCGTACCGAACGCTATCGCTTCACCGAATGGAACAACGGCGAGAAGGGGACAGAGCTGTACGATCACGACTCTGATCCGGGCGAGTTGAAGAACCTCGCGAACGATGCGGCTCATTCGGCCACGGTGTCTGCACTGCGGAAGGAATTGCGGTTGCGGTACAAGCTCAACGAATGATTGCGAAGCTCCATGTCTGATTGGTTGGGACTTCGATTGATGTTTGCGGTCTTGGCCTGAAAGGCCGCAACTCGAAAGCCCAGGGCAACGCCCTGGGTGTGAGGTGCTCAGACGCCGAAAGCCCTGAAAGGGCGAAACATAACGACCACGATTGTGTCGCCCTTTCAGGGCTAAAATCTTGTCTCTTCGGCCAACCCAGGGCGTTGCCCTGGGCTATCGAGTTGTGACCCTTCGGGCCAAAACGCGACACTCAATTCTTCGTCACGGCCTCATCCAAATTCAGTAACGCGCGAGCAACCAGCGACCAAGCGGCGCGTTCGCTGGCGTCGCCCTCACCCGGCCCCGCGAGCGTTGCGGCATCGAGTTCTTTGGCGGCGAGTCGTTCACGTTGTGACTTGATGAACCGACTGAGCATCACGACCTCTTCATCGGCCGGCGGTCGCGTGAGGCAGCGGCGGAAGAGTTCCACAAGTCTGACTTCATCGTTGCCGCTGATCGTCGCGAACTGGCGACCGAGCGCTTGCGAGGCTTCGGTGAAGACGACGTCGTTGAGCAACGTCAGCGCTTGCAGCGGCGTGTTTGAGACTTCTCGCCGCACGACGCACGCTTCGCCGCTGGGGGCGTCGAACGTCGTGAACATCGCAAACGGCGCGGTTCGCTTCGTGAACGTGTAGAGGCTGCGGCGATGCCGATCGAGTCCCTCGCTGACCTTCCAGGCGAGTTGCCCGTAGGTGCCTTCGGTCGTGACGTTCGCCGGTTGCGGCGGAAAGACGCTCGGCCCACCGAGCTTGCGGCCGAGCAGTCCGCTGACGCTGAGCAATGAGTCTCGCACCGATTCGGCTTCCACGCGGAATCGTGGGCCGCGCGCGAGCAGTTCGTTTTGCGCGTCCCGTTTCAGCAACTCTGGAGTGACGCGGCTCGACTGTTGATAGGTTGCGCTGGTGACGATCAAGCGGTGCAGGCGTTTGAGCGAGTAGGTCAGGCTTTCCAGCCTGACCCGATCGGCGTTCGACGTCGATGGAGCATTCGGGTCAGGCTGGAAAGCCTGACCTACGAAACCCACCGCCAGCCAATCGAGCAACTCTGGGTGCGACGGCAGCGCGCCTTGGAAGCCGAAGTCTTCTTGCGTGCGGACGATTCCCCGTCCGAAGAACGTCGCCCAATGGCGGTTGACGGTGACTCGCGCGGTCAGGGGGTTGTTCGGACTAATCAACCATTGCGCGAGTGCGGCTCGGCTTGTCGGGCTGTTGTTCGGCAACGCGGGCAGGAATGACGGGACGCTCGGTTCGACTTGTTCTTTGGGTTGCAGAAATTCGCCGCGATGATGGCGATGCGTCGGACGCGGGTTGTTGTCGGGACGTTCTTGCATGACGAGAGACGTCGGCAACGTCGGTCGTTGAGATCGCAAGTTCTCGATCGCTTGCCGCTCGGCCGCGAGTTCGGGCGCGATCGTGACAAAGTATTGCTTGAGCCGCTTCAAGTACGGCACGTCAGCGGATTGCTTCTCTGGCTCATTCAGAGGTGACTCATTCGCGGAAGGAACGGTGACATTCCCGCCGTTCGTCGATGCACGGGCTCGCAAGCTACGCAAACTCAACAATGCGGATTCGACTTCGTTCGGCAGGAACGGGGCCTCCGCGGCGGATGGATGAGTGGTCACGGAAATGCGGAAGCGGCCGATCGCGGGGGCGTAGTAACGCTCGAAGAGCATCAGCAGTGTGAAGCTCTTCGACGTCAGCGGTTCGGACAGTGCGAAGACTGCGGCGTGCGGTTTGCCTTGCCCGCCGTTGATGGACCAGCCGGTCTGTTTGTTATCGTCGAGCGCGGCCATCGCGTTGCTGTTGCCACTGGCGAAGGATTGGGACGCGCGAATAAATCGAGCCCCGCCACCGGGAGCCGCGATCGCGATGTTGCTCAAGAAGAAATCACCGAACGGACCTTCGTAATAGACTCGGCCAGGACCGTGCTTCGGCAGGCGATCATCCGGCAAGGCTTCGAGTCGGACAGCGGTGATGCCATCAGGGACATTTTCAAAGGCGACGACATATTGATCGCTCTTGGAAATATCGCCGCTCGAAAAGACCGAACCGTCCGCCTCAATCGTCAGCAGCGGCAGGTTGCTTTTCGCGGAGACCGGCCGGAGTGGCATCCAGCTCACGGCGGACTTCTCGGCGGAGGCGAGCCAGGCGTTGAACTTTTGATCGAAGTGCCGCTGTCGCTGTTCAGCGGCCGAACCGTTGACCGAGTTCCGTCGGCCGAAGCTGATGCGAAACTTGCCGAGCGTGTGCGTCATGCCGTGTTGTTGTTCGAGTCGGATCGTCCAGCGCGCCGTCTTGTCCGCGAAGCCAGCCGGCTGCGCGAGCACGAAAGTCGCCGTGCGGTTCACGTTCCAATGACCGGGTCCATGAATCGCCCAGCCGCCGGTCTTCGTGTTGCCGTCGATCGCTTGAGCCGCATCGAATTTCTCCTGCGAGAAGTCGGCAGAGGCGTTGGCGAATTTGAGTTGCTGAATTTCGCCTGGCACATCACGAGTCACAATCGACGCGGTGATTTCGCTGAGCACGAAGTTGCCGTGCGGCGTGCGACCGGGGCCTTTGCTCGGCAGCTTGTCGTCGATCAACGCTTCTAGTCGGATCGCCGCGACATCCTTGAGGTCACTGTCGAGTTGAACCTCATACGAGTCGGTTTCGGGGTTCGGTCCACTGAGCAGCACGCTGGCGTCGGATTGAATCTCCGCAGCCGCACCGTTGGCAGAAATCACGGCGACTGGCTTGAGCGGCGTCCATGTGAACTCATCTAGCAGCGGGAACCGATTCGGCAGGTCGGCTTCGAGTTCGGCGATACGCCGGTCAATCTCGGCTTGCTTGGCGACGAGGTCGGGGACCGGGATGTCGAACTCCGGTTCGTCGGCGTTGTTGAGCAATCCGAAGAAGCGGTAGTAATCGGTGTGCGTGATTGGGTCGAACTTGTGCGTGTGACATTGAGCGCACCCAATCGTCAGTCCCAGCCAGACCGAGCCGGTCGTGGCGACTCGGTCGGTCATCGCGTGGAAGCGGAACTCCAGCGGGTCGATGCCTCCCTCTTCGTTGAGCATCGTGTTGCGATGAAAGCCGGTCGCGATCCGCTGCTCGACCGTCGCGTTCGGCTGCATGTCGCCGGCAAGTTGAGCCATCGTGAATTGATCAAACGGCAGGTCGGCGTTGATCGCGTTGATGACCCAATCGCGATACGGCCAGACGTTGCGAGTACGGTCCTTCTCGTAGCCGTTTGTGTCAGCGTACCGAGCGAGATCGAGCCAGCGCCGAGCCCAACGCTCGCCGTAGGTCGGCGACGCGAGCAATCGGTCCACGAGCCGCTCGTAAGCATCCGGCGACGCGTCGTTGACGAAATCATCCGCCTCGGTTGGCGTTGGCGGGACTCCAATCAAGTCGAGAAACACACGCCGCGCGAGCGTGTGCCGATCGGCCTGCGGAGACGGATTGAGCCCTTCCATTTCCAATCGAGCGAGCACGAAATGGTCAATGCCGTTGCGCGGCCAATTGGCATCGCGCACCTTCGGCAACACGGGCCGCTGCGGTGCGATGAACGCCCAATGCGGCCGATACTCCGCGCCGCTGGCGATCCAGCGTTTGAGGATGTCACGCTGCTCGGCCGTCAGTTCAAACTTGGTGGAAGCGGGGGGCATCTTGTCTTCCGAGCCGTCTGGCAGGTTGATGCGGCGGATCAATTCGCTCGCGTCGGGTTTGCTCGGAGCAATCGCCACCTTACCGCTGTCAGCGGATTTGATCGCGGCCTCGCGGACATCGAGCCGCAGTCCGCTTTGACGTTGTCCCTCGTCCGGTCCATGACACTTGAAGCAGTATCGCGACAAGATTGGCCGCACGTCCCGTTCAAACGATGGGGCGTCGGCGGCAAGGATGGTTGAAGCCCAGAGACCGAGAACGATCACTGCAAGTTGGCTGACACGAGTTATCACGGTAGCGCTCTCCCATTCAATTCGTTCATCGCACCAAATGTAGGTTGGGACTCCGTCCCGACCCCAATCGTCTGGTCGGGACGGAGTCCCAACCTACGTCACGCGGTCTCGATTGAGGCCACGTCTTGCAGTCCGAGTTCCTGAATCGCTTGCTCACGAATTTTGAACTTTTGAATCTTGCCGGTGACTGTGGTCGGAAAGCTCTCGACGAACTTCACGTACTTCGGGCACTTGAAGTGCGCCAGATTGGCGCGGCAGAAGTCGCGGACTTCGGCGTCCGTCGAAGTCATTCCGGGACGTAGCCGAATCCAGGCGAGAATCTCTTCGCCGAACTTGCGATCCGGGACGCCGACGACTTGCACGTCTTGCACTTTTGGATGCTGATAGAGCAACTCTTCAATCTCGCGCGGCGCGATGTTCTCGCCGCCGCGAATGATGAGGTCTTTGAAGCGGCCGGTGATCCGGAAGTAGCCGTCGGGTTGGCGTAAGGCCATGTCGCCGGAGTGCAGCCAGCCGTCGGTATCAATCGCTTGCGCCGTGCGGTCCGGCAGGTTGTAGTAGCCGAGCATGACGTTGTGCCCGCGGCAGCAGAGTTCGCCCGATTGGTCATCTGGCAGCGGTTGGCCAGTTTGCGGATCGACGATTCGCGCCTCGATGCCGGGCAGGACGCGGCCGACGGTACCGACGCGCTTCTCAATCGGATCGTCGGTGCGGGTCATCGTGATCAGCGGCGAGGCTTCGGTCAGACCGTAAGCAATGGTGATTTCTTTCGCGCCCATGTCTTGCGTGACACGCTTCATCAGTTCGATCGGACACGGACTGCCCGCCATGATTCCCGTTCGCAACGACGAGAGATTCCGGTGCGTGAAGTTGGGATGTTCGAGTTGTGCGATGAACATCGTGGGGACACCGTAGATCGTCGTGCAGCGTTCGGCGTCCAGTGCGTCGAGCGTCGCTTCGGCCTGGAAGGTCTCGTGTGGAAACACCATCGTCGCGCCGAAGACCGCCCCGCACGTCGTCCCCAGCACGCAGCCGAAGCAGTGATACAACGGAACCGGAACGCAGATACGGTCGGTCTCGTGCAGCCGCAGACACTCGCCGCAATAAAAAGCGTTGAGCAGCAGATTGCGGTGCGTCAGCAAGGCTCCTTTCGGAAAGCCGGTTGTGCCGGAGGTGTATTGCAAGTTGATCGGATCGTCTGGTTTCAATCCCGCCTCAACTTCCTCCAATCGTGCGGCCGACACTTGTTCGCCGCGTGCGAGCAACTCATCCCAGCCGAGCATTCCGGGGTGATCGTTTCCACGCATTCGGACGACCCATTGCAGCCGCGGAAACTTCGGTGAGTGCAGCGTGCCGGGCGTGGAAGTCTTCAATTCGGGGCAGACCTCATCGAGCATCGCGAAGAACTGCGACGCTTTGAACTGTTCGATCAGCGCGATGCCTCGCAAGTCAGCTTGCCCAAGCACGTATTCCAGTTCGGCCGGACGGTACGCCGGATTGATCGTGACCAGCACAACGCCGATCCGCGCCGTCGCGAATTGCAGAATCACCCACTCCGGCCAGTTGGTCGACCAGACGCCGAAGTGATCGCCCGGTTGCAGACCGATCGCCAGCAGTCCCCGCGCGGCGCGGTCCACCGCTTGATCGAATTCGGACCAGGTCAACCGCACTCCCGCCTGCGGGAAGACCAACGCTTCGCGCGATCCAAACCGCTGAGCGGTACGGCGCAGCACCGGCCCAAACGTCAGCTCATCGACCCACGGAGCGTTGGTGGTCATGTTCCGATCTCCACGGAATGAAGAATTTGTCGCAGCAGGATAAAGCGGCCGACAGAAATTTGTAGTGCGGTGATTCTGCAAAACTGATAGCGGAAAGAGCCCGACGAATTTAAGGAGACGACGAATGATCTCGCTGGTTCAACATTCGTCGTCTCCTTTCATTCGTCGGGCTCCTTGTGCGATTCTTTCGCCACGCGAAGATTACTGGCCACCATTTCAATCGAGGTCATTGCTGGAGAACTGCCATGAACGATGTCGTCATTCTTTCCGCCTGTCGCACACCGATCGGTAAGTTTCAGGGAACGTTGTCGTCGCTCTCGGCGACCGATCTGGGCGCACCTGTCGTGCGCGCGGCGATTGAACAAGCTCGCGTCACACCGGAGCGCATCGACGAGGTCATCCTGGGCAATGTGCTGGCCGCGGGAGTCGGACAAGCACCCGCTCGGCAAGCGGCGTTGCGAGCGGGGCTGCCGCCGACGGTCGCGGCGTTGACGATCAATAAGGTCTGCGGCTCCGGCTTGAAGGCGATCATGCTGGCGGCTCAAGCGATTCGCGCTGGAGACGCGGACGTCATTGTGGCCGGGGGCATGGAGTCGATGAGCCGTGCTCCGTATTTGTTGGAACGCACAGGGCCTCCGTTGGGTGATCGAAAGCTGCTCGACGTGCTGCTGCAAGATGGCCTGACGTGTCCATTCAGCGGACGCTCGATGGGACAAGTTGCGGAAGCACTCGCCAAGTCCGATGGGCTGACTCGTGAAGATCAAGACGGGTACGCCGCAGAGAGCCACCGTCGAGCCGTCATCGCGATCGCACAAGATCTGTTCGATCTCGAAGTCGTCCCTCTGACGGTCATGCAGCGCAAAACGGAAATCGTGATGACGCGCGACGAAGGGCCACGCGCCGAAACGACCTGCGAACAACTCGCGCGACTGGCTCCTGTCTTCGATGCGGCTGGCACGGTCACGGCCGGAAACGCCTCGACGATCAGTGACGGAGCGGCCGCCGTCGTGGTTGCATCGCGAGCGTTTCAGGAGGCTCACGGACTGACGCCCCTGGCTCGCATCGTGGCTTACGCGACCGCGGGGACGGAACCGGGCGATCTGTTTGTGGCCCCGGTCGCCGCCATCACGAAGGCGCTGCACCGCGCCGGTGTCGCGATCAACGACGTGGATCTGTTCGAGATTAATGAAGCCTTCGCCGCTCAAATGCTGGCGTGCGTGCGGCGGTTACAACTGCCGCTGGAAAAGGTGAACGTCCACGGGGGAGCAATTGCGCTCGGGCACCCGCTGGGAGCTAGCGGCGCGCGAGTCGCCACGACGTTGTTGCATGCACTGCGACAGCGTCACCAGCGATGGGGTGTCGCGGCGCTGTGTCTCGGCGGCGGGAACGCGGTCGCGTGCGTGTTGGAATGCTTGTAGTGACCCGATTCATCGGGTCGGGGTTCGACCCCATGAATGGGGTCACTACTAGCGCTGATGCGAAGTCGGGTTACTTCTTCGACGCTCTTAAGCAAGCCCGAAATGCGCTGACCGCTTCCTTCACGACCACACCATTGCGAAGTCCATCTTTGCAGGCGGCCGAGCGGATGCCGACGATGTCTGGGTCGAGCGAATGGAGATCGTTGAGTTTGTCGCAAGCTAAACCTCCCGCCAGCGCGACCAGTCGGCCTCCTTGATGCAGCGCGTCGGCATGGCGTTTGAGGTCCGCGCGGCTGATCCATTCCCACAGGCTGCGGCCTTGCTTGGCCCACGTATCGAACAGCACGCCGACACAACCGCCGGACTTCGTGAGGGACTCTTCGAGCACCGCATCGACGATCGCCGTCGGGGAGGGAGCACCCGCCGCGCGCCAGTCGGCATACGCGACCGCGACCCAGTGGAATTTCGTTTTCGAGTTCGATTCAAACTGCTTGCGAATCACCTTCCAGCGATCGGGCCAATTCGCATCCTTGCCGACCTTGGCGGTGCCGACCTTCAAATAGGTGACTCCCGCCGGCACCTTGGGGATCTTCTTGAGGTCATCCCACTCGGAGAGCTCGCCCAAGGCGACGCTGATGGGGATGGTCTTCGATTTCTTGCGAACGGCATCCACGATTTTGCTGATTTGAGCCGCCGGAACCATGCCGAGCGGACCGTTCTTGGGCTCTTTGAGATCGAGGATGTCGCAACCACCAGCCAGCGCGGCTTCGGCTTCTTTCACGTCGCGAACACTCACCAGCAGCCAGGGAGTGTCGCCCGCCGCAACCGGGGCTTCCTTTGTCATTGATTTTCGCTTTCAAGAGTTGATTGACCGAGTAAATCGTAGGACTCGGACACATCATCCGCAATTCCGCTAACATATGAGCAGTCAGATGGGTGCTTCCGAATTCCGACTCAGCCGCATAGAGTGGTGTCGGCGACTCGTACCAAAGGGGCACGCTGTCCGACCGCGATTCGCCCAGTCCTTGACCAACACTCTCTTTCCATCCGACGACATCACATGGCCGAAGATCTCAAGAAAAAATATGCCGCCGATTCCTTCAAAAAAGGGACCGAGGCGATGGCGAAGCAGAACTGGGACTACGCCATCCAAATGACCGGACAAGCGGTCAAACTGGACCCCGGCAACTTATTGTTTCGCCAGGCGCTCCGTGGCTGCGAGCGGCGCAAATACCCCAAAGGGACCGGCGCGAAGATGGCCGGCATGAGACTGATGGGGGTCAAAGGCTCGATCAAAAAGTCACGCATGACCCGGAATTGGACGCAGCTCGACCAATCCGCCGAAGAGGGGCTGGAGCTGGTGCCGTGGGATGCCGAACTCAATGCCGATTGCGGTGAAGCGACCGCGAATCTCGGCTTTGTCGATGTCGCCGTGCAATGCTATCGCTGGGCGGTCGAGTCCGACCCCAACAACAAGATCTTGCTCAAAGCCCTGGGCATGCTCCTCGAACAGAAGGGGGAGTTCATCGAGGCCATCAAGTATTGGGATCGCGCCTTCAAGCTCGACCCGCTCGACATGGAAGCGCGCTCGAAGATCACGCAACTCAACGCCAGTTCGGTGATCCGTGATGGCGACTTCACGGAAGAGGATGGCACGAAGAAAGAACGCTCGCTGGAGGACATCCGCAAGGCCATCGGCAAGCAGACAGCGGCAGGCGGCGGTGCGGCCGACGGGCCGGGTCAGTCGGAGGAAGCGGATCTGCAACGAATCGTCCGCAAAGACCCGGACAATAAGAATGGGTTTCTCAAACTCGCTGACTATTACAAGCGTGCTGGCAGGCTGGAAGAAGCGGGCGCGATGTATCAAAAGGCGCTGGAACTCTCCGGCGGTGATCCGAACATCCGCGAACAGGTCGAGGACGTTGAACTCGATTTGATGCGGAAGAGCGTCGATCTGGCCAAGGCCAATGCCCAGAAGAAACCCGGCGACGAAGAGGCAGAGGCGATGGCCAAGGCGCAGGCGTCCGAGTTGATCAAACGGGAGGTCGAAACCTATCGCACTCGTGTCGAGCGAAATCCCAACGACCTCAAATTGAAGTTCACGCTGGGCGAACGGTTCTATCGGCTCAAGATGTACTCGCAGGCGATTCCACTCTTCCAAGCGGCGGTGCAGGACAACCGGCAGGAAGGGGCGGCTCTGTTACTGCTGGCGAAGTGCTTCATCAACGACAAGAAGGGGATCCTGGCTCGCAAGCAGTTGGAGAAGGCGGTGCCGAAGCTCAACGCCATTGAGCACCGCGATTCGTTTCTGGAGGCGCACTACTACCTCGGCCGCCTGTGCGAAGAGGCCAAGGATTACGGCAAAGCCGAAGAGCACTACGGCGAAGTGCTGGCGGTCGATTACGAATACAAAGACGCGCTTAAACGGATGGAATCACTGCCGAAGACGTAACGCGGCAAGGGGTCGGGAGTCTTTTTCATGCCGCACAACGTTGCCACCGACGCTTGAGTTCAAGCAATTGCGGCATGAAAAAGACTCCCGACCCCGTCGCTACGCCGCTCTAGGGTTGCTCGATTTCCTTCGGTTCCGGCAGCTTGAGTTCCGGCAAATCTGGTGCGGGTGCGGGTGCGGGTACGTTCGCCTCAATCACGAGTCGCAGTTCTCGCACGAAGACTTGCAGCGCGGCGTGCGTGGTGCCGAAGGTTGGCTCTTGCGAGACGACTTGAAATTGTTCGTCGGTCTTCACGCGATCGAACTTCGCGAGCAGCTTTTCAAAGCGGACCAATCGTTCGGGCATTTCGAGCTTCTCTTCTTCTTCGGTCCCCACCAACCATGCGACTTGCAAGTAGTCTTTCCAACGCTCACCGGTCGGCCATGTCTTGAGCTGTTGAGTCAGCAGGTCCGCCGATCGCGAGAGCCGGCCGCGGGCTTGGCCAATCGGCTCGCTGGCGAATTCGCGGAGGCCGGCTTGCAGCGAGCGGAAGCTCAACAGTTCGGAGACGGGGCGATAGTCCGGGTTCTCCGCGACTTCGTCGAACAACTCGACCACACTTCGCAGACGAGCGCGAGTGATCTGTTCCGTCGGCTCGTCTCCCTCGCCGATGAGCTTCGCGGTGGTCGCCAGTTGCAGTTGCCGCGACCAATCGTCGCCGTTGGGCGAGCGTGCGAAATCGTCTTCCAGGGCATTCAGCGCTTGCAGCAGCAACTCGCGTTGGCGAGCGATCGGTAACATCGAAAAATCTTCGTTCGTCGTTCGAACGGGCTGCGGCAGCGGTGCAGGGGCGACATTCACCGGGGCAGGAGCATTGATCACAGGTCCGTAGGTTTGAGCGGGCACGTAATAAGTATTGTTGTTCCAGCCGCCATACGTTCGGCCGTAACCCGGCCCGTACCAGCCACGGCCCACCGGTGCCGCACCGCCGAGGATGATCAACGACCAGTTTGTCCGATTGGAGTTGCCGTAATGATTGTGATTGTGATCGTCACGATCGTGACGGTCATGATCGCGGTTGGGGGCCGGCTTGCTCGCAGGCTTGTTAGCGGGCCTGGAAGTCACCGGGTGTTGATGCCCGGCATCGGGTTTCAAACCACCAAGAATGGGGTTCGTCGTTGGCTGTCCGTTGACCAGAGCTCCGATCGGCGGAATCCTTCTGTTCGTCTCAAATTTTGGAGCCGTCGGCAGCGGCTTGCTCGCCGTGTGTTTGTGGTCGGCGGCCTTCTGCGGTGCAGGACGCGCGGGTTGGCCGGCGTTCGGTGCCGGAGTATTCGGCGCGGGAAGCGGGCTCAGAGCTGTCCCTGTTTTGTTCTCCGGAAGTGCCGGAGGAACGTTCGGCGCTGGGTTCGGCGCGGCTTTAGGAACATCCGGTTGCCGGTTCGGCCGCGAGCGATCATTCCTTGGCGCATCGGCTGGCTTGGGAGAGTCCGCTGGTTTCTGCGGTACGAGGTTGGTCGCCGGCGCGGGAGCTGGCTTTAGCAACGGCGCGGGTGTTGGCGCGGATGTCGGTGCAGGCGCAGGGCCGAGTGCAGGTTTTTGAACCGGTGCAGGTGCAGGTGCAGGTGCAGGTGCAGGTGCAGGTGCAGGTGCAGGTGCAGGTGCAGGTGCAGGTTTTTGAGCAGGCGTTGGAGTCGGTGCCGGTATCGGTTTTTGAACCGGTGCCGGAGTCAGTGCCGGTGCCGGTTTTTGAACCGGTGCGGGTGCCGGTGCCGGTTTCGGGACTGGCGCAGGTGTTGGCTTCTGAACTGGCGCGGGAGCCGGCCTCGGGGCCGGTGCTGGCGCTGGTCGTGGTGCTGGCGCTGCGGGAGTGGCTTTGGGAGGATTGTCCTTTGGTTTCCCTTTGTCTTTGTCCTTCGCGATGGCAACGGTGCAAGTCAGCCCGAGCACGACGGCAGTGAACCAAGCTTTGGACATGATCATCTCTCCCAATCTCACCAACCGATTCGCAGCGTCCCTTTGACACCGCCGATTCCGACTCCGCAATGGCGAACCCCATGCCAGACGTTCGCAGCCTTTCAAGATGGCCAACTCGCGGAAACCTTGCGAGAACTGTAACCAGCGCTGCCGCGCCTGTTGACATCATTCCGACAAATCTGCCGTCCGATCGAACGCATCCGATTTGGAATCGTCGCTCAGGACCGAGCACTTGAACGAGACGCCTTGCGCCGTCGCCCTGCCTTCAATAGGTACGCTCGCTTCGCCTGTTCGAGGAACTCCCAGAATGCCGGAGTATCAATCTCGCGCAGCCAATGCACACTGAGCGTGACCTCTTGCCACGCACCGCCATCCTCTTTGACTCGAACTCGGTCGGCACGTCCATAGGCTTCGATCTCACGAATGTCATCCACCGGCTTGAGCTTCAAAGCCGCCGCCAACGACTTCTGCTGGAACGTGTTCTCCGGGACGCGGAACTTCAGCGTCAGCAGCCATTCGTCACCGGTCAGCGCGTGCAGGAACCAACCGCGCGAGGCGTCCGGGCCGATGACTTCCACCACGCTCCGCTCCGACCAATTCGTCGTCAGCCGAGCCGCCGGATCAATCGCCATGCGGCCGCCCCTGGCTTGCTGCTCTTCTTCGAGCTTCGCTCCGGTGGTCACGAGCCCGCTCAGCTTGCCGGCCAACTTGCCGATGAGCTTCGCCGACAACTTGTTCTTCTTTGAACTTTCTACCGGTTGAATGGCCGGTACTTCTTCGGCTTTCAATTCGGCTTCCAAAGCATCGATCACCCGCTCCAGCGCGGAGCCTTCCCAGCGGCAGGGCTTGCCGTTGATGGCGACTCGTTCCACGAGATGCCATTTGCGGCCATCAATCTGCCACGGCATCTTCGCGTCGCGGCCTAACTCTCCGAGCGTGACATCTCCGGCTTTCTTCTTGCGCACGGCGTCCGCATCGAAGAAGGCTCGCTCGCTGCGCGTACCCGTCTTGAGAATTGTTGCGAGCGCCGCTGCTGTGTGGGAAAAACGGTATGACGGCTGTCGGCTGCCGGCTGCCGGCTTTCGGCCGGAGTGGCGAGCGACGACATCCTCTGGCGTTCCTTCGGCGACGATCCAGCCGCCGCCGTCGCCTGCTTCGGGGCCGAGATCAATCAGCCAGTCGGCCGTCTTGATGACGTCGAGATTGTGTTCGATCACGACGACCGTGTTCCCCTTCTCGACAAGGCTGTTGAGCACCTTCAACAGCTTGTCGATGTCATCAAAGTGCAGTCCGGTGGTCGGCTCATCCAGAATGTAGAGCGTGCGTCCCGTCTGCGGCCGCGCGAGTTCCGCCGCCAACTTCACTCGCTGCGATTCGCCTCCCGACAACGTCGGCGCGGATTGGCCGAGCGTCAGATAATCGAGCCCCACCGCGCACAGCGTCGCCAGCGTCCCGCGAATGCGCGGGATGTTGTCGAACAACTCCAATGACTTGCCGATCGGCAGGTCGAGCACGTCGGAGACCGACTGCCCGCGATACTTCGCGGCGAGCGTCTCGGCGTTGTAGCGCTTCCCTCGGCATTGATCGCACTCGATCCACACGTCGGGCAGGAAGTGCATTTCAATCAGCTTCTGTCCGTTCCCTTCACACGCCTCGCAGCGCCCCCCCGGACGATTGAAGCTGAAGCGGCCGGCTCGCCAACCGCGCACTCTTGATTCGGGAAGCTGCGCGAACAGCTCGCGAATCTCATCAAACACGCCGGTGAATGTGCCGGGGTTCGACTTCGGTGTGTTCCCGATCGGCTGCTGATCGACCACGATCAACTTGTCGATGCGTTCCAACCCACGCAACTCATCATGCGGACCGGGCGTCTCATTCAGCCGATGCAATTTCCGAGCGACCGCTTTCGCCAGCGTCTCTTGAATCAGCGAACTCTTTCCGGACCCGCTGACGCCCGTCACGACCGTCAGCGTGCCGAGAGGGATTTTCAGATGCACGTTGCGCAGGTTGTGATGCCGTGCGCCGAGGAGTTCGAGCCAGCCGCCGCCCGGAGGGGAGGAGGTGTGGAGGGGAGGAGGAGAGGAGGAGGACGCGGAACGCTTGCGCTTCGGCGTTTTCTTTTCTTCGCTTGCCAACCGCATTCGCCTCTCGACCGGAATCGCAATCTCCCTCCGACCAGACAAGAACTGTCCGGTCAGTGAAGCACCATCGCGGCCGATCTGCTTCGGCGAGCCTTCCGCTGTCACGGTTCCGCCGAGCCGTCCCGCTCCCGGCCCGAAGTCGTACAGCCGATCGGCTGCACCGAGCACTTCGCGATCGTGTTCAACGAGGATGAGTGTGTTGCCGAGGTCACGCAGCTTCTTCAGTGCCGACAGCAATCGGCCGTTGTCGCGCGGGTGCAGTCCGATGGTCGGTTCGTCGAGCACATACAACACGCCGGTCAAAGCGCGGCCGATCTGTCCCGCCAGACGAATGCGCTGGCACTCGCCCCCCGACAACGTCGGCAGCGTTCGCGCGAGACTCAGATAACTCAAGCCGACATCGACCAGAAAACTCAGGCGATGCGTCGCTTCTTCAAGCAAGTCGCCGGCGATCTTCTTGTCACTGCCGGTCAGCTTCAGTCCCTTCAAAAACTTCAACGCGTCATCGAGCGGCAATTCACAAAGCTGCTGCAACGTAAATCCACACATCCGCACGTTCGCGGCATCATCACGCAACCGGCTGCCATCGCACACCGAACAAGCAACCTCGCCGGTCAGCCCGAAGAGTCTTTGTCGGTAGGCATACGACACACGCCCGGCTTCCTCGATCGCCGGATAAAGCCCCTTGTACTGAAATCGCAGCGACCAATTTGAGATTTGAGATTTGAGATTTGAGATTTGCCCCTCTTCCATCTCCATCCACCGCTCACCCGTTCCATGCAGCACCAGTCGCTTATGCCGCGGATCAAGCCGCTCGAACGGCACATCCAGCGGAATTCCGAATTGCTGAGCCAGCACCGTCAGCATCGCACGAAACAGCGGGCTCTCGGCGACATTCGGCCAGGCGGTGACCGCACCGTCGGCCAGCGATTTTTTCGGCTCGTTGATGAGCGCCGCGAGATCGGTCCCTTGTTGAACACCCAATCCTTCACAAGCCGGGCACCAGCCGAGCGGGCTGTTGAATGAGAAATTGTGCGGCGTGAGTTCCGCGAACCCGCGACTGCATTGCCGGCAGGCGTAATGCAGCGAGTAGCTGTCGATTCGCCAATGTTCTTCCGGCACGCTCTCATCGACATGCGCAACGCGAATCAGTCCGCGGCCGAGATCAAACGCTTGTTCGACCGAACTCGCCAGTCGGCTACGCGACTGACCGGCCGCGATGCGATCCACCACGACCTCGATCGCGTGCTTGCTCTTGCGATCCACATTCGGGACGTCCTCCAGCCGATACGTCTGGCCGTTGATGCGCACTCGGCGAAAGCCGCGAGTCTTCAGCGAGTCCCACAGTCGCTCGTGTTTGTCGCCAACTTTGACATCCTGCGGTGCGAGTATGAGAAGAGGAGCGAGGGGTGAGGGGCGAGGGGCGAGTTGGGCTGCATCCGTCTTACCTCGCCCCACGCCCCTCGCCCCGCGCCCCTCACCCAAGATCGAATCAATCACTTCATCCGTCGATTGCGTCGTGACCGCGATCCCGCACTCCGGACAGTGCAGCGTGCCGAGTCGGCACCACAGCAGTCGGAGGTAATCGTAAATCTCGGTGACCGTTCCGACGGTTGAGCGCGGTGTGTTGCCCGTCGTCTTTTGTTCAATCGCGATCGACGGCGAGAGCCCATGAATGTGCTCGACCTTCGGCTTGGGCATCTGGCCGAGAAACTGCCGAGCGTAACTCGACAGAGATTCGACATACCGCCGCTGTCCCTCGGCATAGAGCGTGTCCATCGCCAGCGAACTCTTGCCGCTGCCGCTCGGCCCGCAGAAGACACTCATCTGATCGCGCGGGATCGTCAGGTCGATGTGCTGCAGGTTGTGCTGAGCCGCTCCGCGGATCGTGATGACACGGTTGTCGTGAAGAGCGGGAGACAATGCGGCTGCAATGCGTTTGCTTTTCTCCCCCTCTCCCATTCTCCCACTCTCCCACTCTTTCGAGAGAGGCAAAACCGCTCGCAACGCGCGCCCCGTGTGCGACTCGGCGCACGCCGCGATCTCCTCCGGCGTGCCGCAGCAGACGATGCGTCCGCCTCCCGATCCCCCTTCTGGGCCGAGGTCGATGACCCAGTCGGCCGTCTTGATGACGTCGAGATTGTGCTCGACGACGATCACCGTGTTGCCGCCGTTGACGAAGCCGTGCAGCACGTCGAGCAATCGGTGGATGTCGGCGAAGTGCAGCCCAGTCGTCGGCTCGTCGAGCAGATAAACCGTGCGCCCCGTCGAACGCTTGCCGAGTTCGCGAGCCAGTTTGATTCGCTGAGCCTCGCCCCCCGACAGCGTCGGCGACGGTTGGCCCAGCTTGAGGTAATCCAAGCCGACATCGTGCAGCGTTTGCAGCAGCTTCTTGATCGGAGCAATGTTCTCGAAATGTTCGAGAGCTTGCTGCACGTCGAGTTCGAGGACATCGGCAATGCTCTTGTCTTTGAACTTCACCTCCAGCGTTTCGTGATTGAACCGATGCCCGCCGCAGACCGGACAGGTCACCCACAGGTCGGCCAGGAAATCCATTTCGAGTTTGTTGCTGCCGTTTCCTTCGCATGCTTCGCAGCGTCCGCCGCTGACGTTGAAGCTGAACCGTCCTGGCTTGTACCCGCGGCGCTTCGAGTCAGACAGTTGCGTGAACAGATCGCGGATCAAGTCGAAGACTTTGACATACGTCGCCGGGTTCGAGCGCGGAGTGCGACCGATTGGCGACTGGTCGATGTCGATCGCTTTATCGAGATGCTCAAGCCCTGTGATTTTGCGATGCGGTCCCGGCGTGCCGTTCCCTTTGTTGAGATCGCGATTGAGCACCTGCCACAAGATGTCGTTGACCAGCGAACTCTTCCCCGACCCACTGACGCCGGTCACGCAGACGAACGCTTCGAGCGGGATCGTGGCATTGACCTCGCGAAGGTTGTGATGCGTCGCGCCGAGGATGCGGATTTCTTTTGAGAGAGGGGAGGAGGGGAGGAGGGGAGGAGGGGGACACAGACCGCTTCGCGCGGCCCAATTTCTTCTTGGCAACTTTTGCCTCCGCTCCTCCGCTCCTCTCCTCCTCCCCTCCTCCCCTCCCTACCTCCTCCCCTCCAGCCCTGATCAACTCCGCGCGACGCTCATCAATCCGCCGCGCACTCGGCACGTCGATCACCAACTCACCCGTCAGGTACTTCGCGGTCAAACTCTCTTTCGCATTGCGAATGTTCTCGAACGAGCCTTCCGCGACGACACGTCCGCCGCGCACGCCTGGGCCGGGGCCGAAATCGACGATGTGATCGGCGGCGCGCATGGTCTCTTCGTCGTGTTCGACGACGATGACGGTGTTGCCTTGGTCGCGCAGGTCGCACAGGCTTTCGAGCAACATTTCGTTGTCGCGCGGATGCAGTCCGATCGAAGGTTCGTCGAGGATGTAGACGACGCCGACCAATCCGCAGCCGATCTGTCCCGCCAATCGGATGCGCTGCGTCTCGCCTCCCGACAACGTCGGAGCCGCTCGGTCGAGCGTGAGGTAATCCAAGCCGCAGCGCAGCAAGAAGCCGAGCCGTCCGCGAATTTCTTTCAAGACTTCAGTGGCGATGAGTTGCTCGGTCGGATTGAGTTCGAGTTCCTCAAAGAACTTGGACGCCTCTTGAATGCTGAGGGCACAGACTTCGTGGATGGCGAGCGTCCCGGACAAATCCAGGCGAGCGGGGGGCGTCAGTCCCCCGGTGAGTTCGCCTGACAACGACCGTTTCGTGTTGCCTGACAAACCGGGGGACTGACGCCCCCCGCTCGCCTGGGAGTGGGACTTCGATCGCACCGTCACGCAACGCGCCTGCGCATTCAACCGCGTGCCGCCGCATGTCGAGCAGCCCGCAAACTCCATGAACTTCTCTAGCTGCTTCCGCCGCGCGGGATTGCGAGTCTTGCTGTAGTTCGACAGCAGTTCCGGGATCGTGCCGTTGAAAGTGCCGCCATGTTTCCAGATGCCGCCGCTGTGTCTCCACCGAAAGACGATGTGCCGTGAACCGGTGCCATACAGCATCGCGCGTTGCACTTCGTCGGTGAGTTCGTTCCACGGCGTCTTCAGCAACGATCCTTTTGGCAACTGGAGATCAAGTTCCAGCGTCTCGGCGACGCCGTCATAGATGTGCCGTCGCCACTTGCCGATCTCTTTGACCGGTCCCAGCAACTCGATCGCGCCATCCCACAGCGAGAGCGATTCATCCGGGATCAGCCGATCCATCGGAAACTCAAACCGTTCGCCGAGCCCGTTGCAGTCGAGACACATCCCTTGCGGACTGTTGAAGCTGAAGAGCTGCGGCGAGGGGGGCTCATAGCTGAGTCCGCAGTGCGTGCAGGCGTAGTGCGCGGAGTAAAGGCGGTCGCTCCCCTGTTCTTGGCGAGCGGGGGGCGTCAGCCCCCCGGTAGATTCGTCATCGTGATCGACGTCATTTGTCTCGAACTCACCGGGGGGCTGACGCCCCCCGCTCGCCTGGGTGTCTTCTTCAGCAATCACCACTCGCCCATCTGCCAGCTTCAGAGCTGACTCAACCGCTTCGGCCAAGCGTGACCGTGACGACTTCCCTGCTTCCAGCCGATCGACGACGACGTCGATCGTGTGCTTCATCTGTTTGTCGAGTCGCAGATCGTCGCTCAGCGCCACAATGCGGCCATCGACGCGAGCACGCACGAAGCCGCGCTTCAGCAGATCGTCGAAGAGGTCGCGGTACTCACCCTTCTGACGTTGAATGACTGGGGCCAGGACCAGGAACCGAGTTCCCTCGGACAGCCGCGCGATGCTGTCGATGATTTGTTCCGGCGATTGAGCAGTGATCGGGCGGCGGCATTGCGTGCAATGGCCCTGACCGATGCGTGCGAAGAGCACGCGGAGGTAATCGAAGATCTCCGTGATCGTGCCGACGGTCGAGCGCGGATTGCGGCCGCTCGTCTTTTGCTGAATCGAGATCGACGGCGCGAGGCCGGTGATGGAATCGACGTCGGGCTTCTGCATCTGGCCGAGAAACTGCCGAGCGTAGCTCGACAACGATTCAACGTAGCGGCGCTGTCCCTCGGCATAGAGCGTGTCGAACGCCAACGAGCTTTTGCCCGAACCGCTGACGCCGGTCATCACGATCAGCTTGTTCTTGGGGAGCCGCAGATCGACGCCGCGCAGGTTGTGCTCGCGTGCGCCTCGAATGACGATTTCCGTGTCGGCCATATTGCAGTCGTTATCGCAGCGGCGTTGGAGATGCGGGGGCTATTGTGGTGCGGGGGTCTCGTCGGCACCGAGTCCCGCGCCGAATTCATCCTCGTCCGCTGGGGAGGGGGGTTGCGGCGACATCGCTGGCCTGGGGACAGGCACCGCAGAATTCAGAATTGGCGGAATTGAACTGGGAGCTGAACTCAGGCTCTGATCCGCCAATTCTGAATTCTGCGGTGCCTGACCCCTGTCTGCGGGAGCAACGGGATCCTTCATCACCGCGAGTTGCGTCTCTGGCGGTCGCAGTTCACGCGGCGGTTCGTCCTGACGTCGTTCGTCACGGTCGGGGCGCGGTGGCCGATTCCGCGATCGCGATCCACCGTCGGAATCCGAAGAGACTAACGGCGAACTCAGGCGTGGAATCTCCTCGCCCCCCTGAATACGGTCGACCACGGAGCGCAGCTCCGGCCGCAGATGAAGTCGACCTGGCCGCTGCCCTTCATTGAGCTTCATCGGCACGCCGTCACGCACGCAAAAGCAGCGCGGCGCGGTGATGTCCGTCGGCCAGCGTTGATTATGCCCGCAAGTCGGGCAGCGCCACGCGCGACGCACATCAATTTCGATTCGTAATCCCGGACCTTTCATCGTGTTTCCTCGCGGGGCGTACTCTCGCGGGCAACCCAGTGATTCTCAAGCGACCGTTTGAGCCGATCAGGGGTCAGGTCTTCAAATTTCATTTTTGGCATCGCGAATTACGCACGATGTGAATTGAAATGGCGAAGTGACAAGAAGGTCGATGGCAGATCGCTGGGCCAAAATGAAATTTGAAGACCTGACCCCGGCTCCACCGACCCCGTCGCGCTTTCCGCTCAACGGACTCGCCACTACCTTCCCGCCCTTCCAAAGGCATCACGGTTTTTCGGGCCAGGGACGTTCCGCATGAGTCGCATCTTGGTGGTCGAGGACAGTTGGACTCAAAGCACGGCCTTAAAAGGGACGTTGGAGTCTCATGGCTTTGAAGTGACGGTCGCCGAAAACGGCATGGCGGCGCTCGAAGCGATCAGCCGCCAAGCGCCACACGCGGTGCTCACGGACTTGCTGATGCCGGTCATGAATGGCTTGGAATTGGTCGAACAGATTCGCAAACGCTTCCCGCGCGTGCCGACAATCCTGATCACGGAATACGGCAGCGAAGAGGTCGCGGCCGAAGCCTTGCAACGTGGAGCGGCCGGGTACATCCCCAAACGCCGCATCGGAACAGACCTGGTTCCTTCGTTGGAGCGCGTCTTAGGAATCGCCAAGGCCAACCCGCGGCATCAAAAACTGATCGATGGACTCGTGACGAATGAGCTGCGATTTGTCCTCGACAATGACCTATCGGTGGTGCCGCATCTGGTGTCGCACCTGCAAGACTGCGTCGGCTTGATGCGATTGTGCGATGAGACGGCTCAACTGCGTTTGGGCATCGCGCTCTCGGAAGCGATGACCAACGCGATCTATCACGGCAACCTGGAACTGAGCTCCGAACTCCGCAACAGCGACGGTCGCAACTGGTTCGACTTTGCGTTGAGCACGGCCCAAGACCCGGCCTTTCGCGACCGCAAAGTGCATGTGCTGGCGAGCCTCTCACGCGATTCCGCCAAGTTCGTCATCCGCGACGAAGGCCCCGGCTTCGATCCCAGCACGCTCCCCGATCCGCGTGACCCCGCCAACCTCGCCAAATCCAGCGGACGCGGACTGCTCCTGATTCATTGCTTCCTCGATGAGGTTCATCACAACCAAACCGGCAATGAAATCACGCTGATTAAGCGACGCGACCCCTCGTAGGTCAGGCTTTCCAGCCTGACCCCAATACGCCAAACCGCGTCGCTAGGCGATCAGGTCAGCCTGGAAAGGCTGACCTACGAACTCCACTCCGCCAACTGTTGACCGATCGCGTCGGTCAGCGATTCCAAACTGCCCGGAGCCGTCAGCGCGACTTCCGGCTGATAGAGCTGCGTCTTCGAGTACGCCTCGCGCGTCGGCAGGTAACTGCAATTCGTCCCATTGCCCAACGTAATCGCGATCAGCGGCCGACGCGGGAAGCGTCGCATCAACTCAGACTGCAAGAAGTGATACGGCTCCCCCTCGACGGCGATCCAAAACGCATCTCCCCATTGCCATGCCCAAGCGGGACAAGGATACGTCTCGCCCTGAGGCAACGGTCGAATGCGGTCCAGCAACCGCCGTTGCCGTTCGACTTTCGCCCGCAAGATCGCGACTTCATCGAGCCGCCCGGCCGCGTGAGCCGCTTGTTCGGCCGCAATCAATTCGCGATGCAGCGGTTCGGCTTCGGCGAGTTTCGGCAGCGAAGCGAGATACGGCAACTGCACCGTCAGCGCGGCCCGTTTCGCGAGCGATGTACTCGCGCGTCGCGTGGCATCCCAAGATTGATGCCGCCAATTGCCGAGCGTCGCTCCGGAATACACCGGCCCGACATAAACGTGATCGGTCTCGGCTGGATTCATCCCCGCCAGAACACTCAGCGCCGCGAATCCGACTTGCCGGCCATTCCGATCCGCGACCAATGTGTCGCCGACATAGCCGTCCCGCGGCCCGATATCCCCACACGGTGCGAGCAAGAAGAGACACGGCGCATTCGTTTCCCGCTCGACAACCTCACGCAACGCGCCGACGTAATCGGGACTGATCAGCGTGTTCTCCCAAGCCAGCGTCGTCGTGTGACACGGATAATTCACAATCGTCGCTCGTAGCACAGGCGGCTCGCCTGTGAATGGCAGGCGAGCCGCCTGCCCTACATCTGTCGTCACACGCACAACATTCAGCGGCAACGGTTCCGCCTCATCGGGATTGAAGCCACAGACATAATGCCCGCGTTCCTCGTCGAGGTAATCGCGCTGGCAACCCATCTCGCAGGTTGTCGAACCATACGTCAGCGTCGCCGGTTGCGAGTTGGCTTGCGCCGCTCGGAACGCTTCCGCAATCTTGGCCGGCAGACTGTCGAGATACGGGCCGATCAATTCGCCTCCTGGAAAATCGGCGCGGTCCCGCGACAGATATCCCGCCGAGTGCGTGTGTGAGAACGTGACCAACAACTCAGACCGACTCAATCCGGTGAGCCGGCAGGTTTCGCTAAGCAACGCTTCCATTTCCGGCGCACGCAGCAAGCAGTGATCGAGCGACACGAGCACCGTTTGCGTGGGGCACGTTTCCAACGTGCCCGTCGCAGGCTGGCCGGGCACGTTGGCAACCCGCCCCACGATCGGCCGCATCACCACGACGGTGGTTCGCAGCGGCCGATGAATACCGGTCGAGCGATCATGCGACGCCGCGCCCCACATGCGGTGATACATCCCGACCGGCGGCGTGATGTCAGTCCAAGCGATGCCAAACTCGCACCGCGACGACGGACTTTGAACAATCGCTGTGCTGGGCATCAGAACCTCCCCGCTAAGAATTGAGAAAACTTGTGATGCCAAAGTAAATCCACCAGTCCCCCGACCAGCAAGTCATGGAATTCGTAGGTCAGGCTTTCCAGCCTGACCCGAACAACCACCGACCACCATTCCTCCTCCAATCAATTCCATGCGACCCACCAACCCCACCAGCGAAATCGATGAGCGACACCTGCCGCATCAAATTCCCGAAGGACTCCCAATCTTCATCACCTGCAGCAGCAACGAGACCGCGTCTTCTGGCAGGACGAATCGTACGACTAGTTCGCGATTTCTTGTCGGATCGCGCGCATTTTGTAGAACGGACAATCCTGTCCGTTGTGCAGTCTGTAGAACGGACAGGATTGACCGTTCTACTTTTGGGTTGCGGCGGAACCGCGTCGGACGACCATTGGCCGCGCGACGAAGCCGAGTTCGTTCGGATCAACGCCTACATCGAGAACAATCCAGTCACCGCCGGCGTAATCGTTCACGGAGTTCGTCAAGTCGCCGAGACCAAGACGTGACGTTAATCTCGTTTGTCTGTGTCGCAGGAAGATCTATCACGCCTTTTCGGAACAACCGGTGCAACCGGAATCTATCGAGTTCTGGACCGCGATTTTTTCGGCAAGTGGCCTGGTTTTCGTCGTTTTTGATTGAAGAGCTGACTTTGCGGACTATACGGATCGTTTTTCAGGTGACGGGTTCACAATTACGCACGGCTTTCTGGCTGTGAACCTGCGAAACCCCTCCGCGAAGACATCCTTGATTCACCACTTTTGAAATCGTCCGAACGGCCGTTCTCGCCACCACACCAGAGCTTGGCTGCGAGCGGCGATCCCAGTGTTCTTAGCGCACGATCCCGGCACGAGGCCAGCATCTCAATCATCCCATGGCCTCGCCTTTCATCCTGTGAGGAGACACCACGATGTTGATTCCCCAATGGCTCCAAGGTTTCGCTGGTCGCATTCTGAGAACTCGTCAACGAACGAATTCGTTCGCTCGGCACGGATCGACGGGAGGAACCTCTTTGGCCGCGCGCGGCGGTTCCTGGATGGTCACATCGCATGGTGCGACTGGCTCGCCGGACTTCAGTCAGATCGTGGAGCAACTGGAAGATCGCTCATTGCTCTCGGCATGGATTGCGGAAGGACCAGGCCCCTCGCAGAACGGTCAAGTGGAAGGCATCCTCAACCAAGAGGTTGTCGGCGCGGTGCATGCCGTCGCAGCTCATCCGTCGGACGCTGACACGCTCTACATCGGAACGGCCAATGGCGGCATCTGGAAGACAACGAATGCGACATCGGCGAGTCCGACGTGGAGTCCGTTGACCGACAATAATGAGTCGTTGTCGATTGGGGCGCTGGAGTTCGACCCAACGGATGGAACCAATCAGACGTTGGTGGCAGGCGTCGGAAACTACAGCAGCTTTGCTGGCATCGGTGGCCCCAAAGCGGGGCTCTTGCGAACCACCGACGGTGGTGCCACTTGGACGCCGCTTGACGGTGGCGGAACGCTCGACGGGAAGAACATCAACGGCGTGGCCGCGCGCGGCAGTACGATTACCGTGTCCGTGAACTTTGCCGATTCCTTTTCTCCCAATGAT
The DNA here is from genome assembly GCA_945905295.1 of Planctomyces sp. SH-PL62. GTDB lineage: Bacteria > Planctomycetota > Planctomycetia > Planctomycetales > Planctomycetaceae > SXKJ01. The sequence goes on from CAMDPX010000038.1 coordinate 25,265, forward strand.
GCGGGAATCTTTCGAAGCATCGACACGGGTGCCACTTTCACGCAGATTTCCAATGGAAATGGAGCGGTGACGGGCCTGCCGGGAGGAGCCACATTTGACGTGGCTGGCGATCCGTCGAATGCGAATACGCTTTACACGGCGGTAGTCTCGGCGGACTTCTTTGGCGGATTGAACGGGATCTACAAATCGGTCAACGGCGGAGCCAATTGGTCGAAGATCAGCAACGCCGCGATGGATGCTCTGATCATCAGCGACACCACCAACAACATCGAGATCGACGTCGGAAACAGTAACAATGTCTACGTCGGAATCATCAACTTCGGCCAACTCGCCGGGCTGTTCCGGTCGGGTGATGGCGGTGGCAGCTTTACTCAACTTGATACGCCGGTGACGAACGAAGATGGCACGGACGTTGGCATCAATCCCAGACCGAGACGGAACGGCACGCCCGGCGGCCAGGGAGCGACGCACTTCTCGATCGTGGCCGATCCGACAAATGCCAACGTCGTTTATGTGGGTGGAGATCGTCAGCCGCGAACATTCGGCGACGCCGGCAGCTTCCCGAACTCCCTTGGTGCGAACGATTTTTCGGGCCGCTTGTTCCGCGTCGACGCCAGCTTGGCGATGGGCAGCCAGGCGGTCGCTTTGACACACGTCAACACGACCAGCAACAGCGCGCCACATGCGGACTCGCGCGATATGGTCTTCGACGCAATCGGCAACCTCATTGAAGTCGATGACGGCGGTATCTATCGTCGAACCACGCCGTCGATGAACACCGGCGATTGGTTCTCGGTCATCGGAAATCTGCAAAACGCCGAACAACACGACCTGGCTTACGACACCCTGTCGAACATTCTCATCAGCGGCAATCAAGACACCGGCACCACCTTTCAACTTGCTGAGGATGGCACGACTTGGTTCAGCCTGCATACCGGGGACGGCGGCGACGTCGCGGTCGATAATTTCACTTTGGCCGGTTCGAACCAGTCGATTCGTTACACCAGCTTCCAGAATCTGGGAGCGTTTCGTCGGACGGTCTGGGACGCCGCCGGGGCTCTTGTCAGCACGGATTTTCCGAATCTCACCGTGATCGGTGGTGGGGCAGCGTTCGAGCCGCAATTCGTGACGCCGATCGCTCTGAACGTCGTCGATTCGCAGCGGTTGGTCTTTGTCGGTAGCAACTCGGTTTACGAATCTCTGAATCAAGGCGAGACGATCACCGAGATCAACGACGGCGGTATTTTCACCGGAGGCTTCCTGGAAGAATCGGTGGCCTACGGTCATGCGACCAACGCCGATGTGATTTACGTTGGGGTGGAAAGCGATGTGCTGCTCCGCACGACGGCGGGCGGCACGTTGACCGAAACGGCGACACAGTTTCCGGGCTCCACCGTGTCGGACTTGGTTCTCGACAGCGTCGCCGCGGACGACCAATCGGTGTTTGTCGCCGATGACAACTCGGTCTTCATCACGACGGATGCCGGCGGCGGCTGGACGGACATCACAGGCAATCTCGCCGCTCTCGGAGCACTCGCGTTTGAGACACTCGTGTTTGTGCCAGGAACGGTTGGGAACGCCATCGTGCTCGGCACTCAAACCGGCGTCTACTTTGCGACCAGCGCGAACTTCATGAGTTGGTCCGAATTGGGGACCGGTCTGCCGAACGCCATCGTTCACGACTTGGTTTACGACGCGGCCGACAATGTTCTCGCCGCGGGCACGCTGGGCCGAGGTGCGTGGACGCTCAGCAACGCGACAGGCGAGTTGGGGATCGGATCACCGAACCCGCCTGTCTTGAACTTGGACTTTGGCGACGCGCCCGATCCTACCTATCCGACGTTGCTGGTGAATGACGGCGCACGCCATGTGGCGATTGGCCCGCGACTCGGAAGCGCGCGCGATTTCGAACTCGACGGTCAACCCAACGCGACCGCGACGGGCGATGACATCGCCACCGCGCTGAGCACGTACGCCGCCTCGGCGGCCACGTTTAGTTTTGAGGACATCTCGTCGACCGGCACCATTGTCTCACTCGATGACGACGTTTTCAGTTCGTTGATCGCTCTCCCGTTCAACTTCGACTTCTTCGGAAGCCTGAAGACCGACCTCTTCATCTGCTCCAACGGCTTTCTGTCATTCTCTGGGGATAGTCCGAGTCTATCCCCGACTTCGATTCCGAACGCCAACACTCCGAACGATTTCATCGCGGGTTGGTGGAATGATCTGAATCCGGCTGCCGGCGGTTCGATCACTTTCCAAACGTTGGGGGATCCCGGCAGCCGGCGATTCATTGTGCAGTTCACCGCCATTCCACACTTCCGGGAAGGCAATCCGGTGACGTTCCAATTCAAGTTGTTCGAAGGCTCGAACAACATCGAGGTGCATTATCTGTCCGTCCCCTCGGACGGTGACCTGCACGTCGCCGGCGTTGAGAACGCCGCCGGAAATGTGGGGGTGCAGTTCTTCCAAGGGAACAGCTCCTTGCCGTCGAATTCCGCCGTCCTTTACACACCGGCGCCGTTGAGTGACGAAGGTGGTGTCACGTTTTTGTCGTCATTGCTGGCGAGTCCTTCGGCCGCCACCACGGCCTCCGTCGCGATTGATTTACAGAACGCGAACCCGACCTCCAACCTCCTGGATGCCTGGCTCGACCTCAACCACGACGGCGATTGGGACGACCTCAATGAACAGATTCTGGTCTCTTTCAACTTGGGGACAACCAACGGCCGGCAAGTCGTCCAGTTCACGATTCCGCGAGACACCGGAACGAACGTCGAAGCGGGGACGACGTTCGCACGCTTCCGTTTGAGCACGGGAGGAGAACTGCTCCCCACCGGGTTCGCCGGCAATGGCGAGGTCGAGGATTATCAGGTCACGATCACGCAGACGGGCGGCACCAACACCGTCGATTTGCTGCCCGGCAACACGATTCTTGATCTCTTCAACGGCAACGTTCGCGTGCGCGATGCGGTCACCGGTGCGGTCATTTCAAGTGTCCCGATCACCGAGACCACCAATTTGGTCTTCAACGGCGCGGCGAACGACGACGACACGTTGACGCTCGATTTTTCGACCGGGAATCCCCTTCCGGCGGGCGGACTGACCTTCAATGGCGGAGCCGACGGTAACGACAAGCTGACCGTGATTGGCGACAACCGTGATGACTCGGTGAATTACACACCCGGCTCGGTCAACGGATCAGGCACATTGTCTTTCAACGACGGTACGAACAGTCGCACGATCACGTTTACGGGATTGGAACCGGTCGACATCACGGCCATGGCGTCCGTGACGGTCAGCGGCTCGTCCGGTGCGGACCTCTACACGTTGACGAATGGCGTCGATGCGACGATGGGCGGAGCCAATGCGGCGTTCGTCGTGTCGGGCACGCGAAACGGCGTGACGATCGAGTCCGCTCACATTTTTAACGTTGACTCATTGACGATCGACACCGGCGCGGGCAACGACAAGTTGACGGTCGATTTTTCGAACGGGAATCCGCCTCCGCCAGGCATTGTGAATTTCAATGGCGGAGCCGGCGGCAACGACAAGCTGGCCGTGATTGGCGACGCCATCGATGACTCGGTGAATTACACACCCGGCTTGGTCACCGGCTCAGGCACGTTGACCAACAACGACGGCACGAACAATCGAACGCTCACGTTTACGGGATTGGAACCGGTCGACATCACAGGCATGGCGTCCGTGACGGTCAGTGGCTCGTCCGGCGCGGACAACTACACGTTGTCGAACGGCGTCGACACGACGATGACCGGACTCATTCCGGCCATTGTGGTGTCGGGCACTCGGAGCGGTGTGACGATCGAGTCTGCTCACGTTTTTAATGTGGGTTCATTGACGATCGACACGGGAGCCGGCAATGACACCATCAGCGCGTCCGCCATCAATCGGGCTGTTGTGCTCAACGGCGGAGCTGGTAACGACACGCTCACCGGAGGGACCGGTAACGACACGCTCAGTGGCGGTGCCGGCAAGGATTCTCTGAACGGTGGCGCGGGCATCGACACGGTTGCCGAAACAACGGCCAATGACGTGATGATGCTCACGAACACACAACTGACCGGAAACGGGACCGACAGACTGACCAACATCGAACGTGCCCTGCTCAGCGGTACGGCGGGGAACGAAACGCTGGATGCGTCGGCCTTCACGCTCGGCAACGTCACGCTGTTGGGTGGCGCGGGCAACGACACACTGATCGGCGGCGCGTTTACTGGAGCCGCCGACGGCGATGAACTCAACGATTCTCTGGATGGCGGCGCGGGAGTCGATGTGGCGCGGCAATTCTCTTCGGCCATGCTGCAGGATTTCACTGCCGACACCAATGTCGTCCGCGGCGCGGGCAATGACCGATGGACGTTGATCGAGGGCCTGCATTTCATTGGCATCGGCAACGCAAAAATGAAGCTCGATGCCTTGGAGTTCATCGGGAGCGTGACGCTGTCCGGCGGCACCGGCGACGACGAGTTGATCGGTGGCAGTCGTAACAACGTCCTCAACGGCAACGCGGGCAACGATACTCTGACGGGGGGGAACACTGCGGACATGCTCAGCGGAGGAGCCGGCAACGACAGCCTCGTGGGCAATGGCGGCAGCGATCTGCTCAATGGCCAAGCCGGCAGCGACACGCTGCGCGGCAACGCGGGTGATGACCACCTGATTGGCGAAGCGGGGAACGACAAACTCTTCGGTGGCAGCGGCAACGATCTCATGGATGGGGGCGCGGGCAGCGACGTCCTCACGGGCGAATCCGGCGATGACTCGATCAATGGCGGCGAGGGCAGCGACGCGATCAGCGGCGGAGACGGCAACGATTTCCTCAACGGCGGACTCGGCAACGATACGATCCTCGGCGGCAGCGGTGCCGATGTCTTACGAAGCGGTGGCGGGTCTGACCGGCTCGCGGGGGGCAGCGGCGACGACCGCTTCGTGGCCTCCGGTTCGCGCATCAGCCTGGGCGGAGGGAACGACACTGTCAGCGGCTCAGGTAACACGATCGACGCGCTCTTCACCTTTGATTTCGAGAGGCTGCTCGTGTGATGCGGGCTCGACGCGATCCGTAGGTTGGGACTCCGTCCCGACTGGTCGGGACGGAGTCCCAACCTACGGGTCGCGGCTTCCACGTTGCTGGACTTCATCCAACGCGACCTGTAATTTCCTCCGTACTCGCGGCGGCAGGCTGGTTGAGCGGTATGTCTCACAGCCGGTCGAATGAGATTCGCAGCGGCGGAGCTACGGAGTTTCGGCCGCTGTTGGTGTTTGGGTCGCGGTTTCTCTGCCGGCCTCAATGTTGAGCGAACGAAGGGATTGGGCTGATGAACAACCACTCGGAAGGCAAAGGCCAGAACGGCGCGATGATTGAAGCGCGCGGGCTGAGCAAGTTTTACGGGCCGTTCGCGGCGGCACGGGACGTGAGTTTTTCTGTCCCGAAGGGTGAGGTGACGGCCTTCTTGGGACCGAACGGGGCGGGCAAGTCCACGACCATGAAGCTGCTGACCGGATTCCTGACGCCGACCGAAGGGACCGCTCGCATCGGTGGCTTTGATGTCGCCGAACATCGCATGGATGCCGTCAAACTGATCGGCTATCTGCCGGAAAATGGGCCGCTGTATCACGAGATGACCCCCAAGTCGCTCCTGGAACATCTGGGCCAAGCTCGCGGCATGTCGGGGGAGCACCTCAAGGCTCGGATGGACTTTGTCGCCGACAGGTGCGCCCTCCGCGCCGTCTGGAGCAAGACCATCGGCAAGCTGTCGCGCGGTTACAAACAACGGGTCGGAATGGCGCAGGCTCTGTTGCACGACCCGGAAGTGCTGATCCTCGACGAACCGACCAGCGGGCTGGACCCGAATCAAGTTCACGAAGTTCGCGCGCTGATTCACAGTCTCGCGAAGAACAAGACCATCCTGCTTTCGACGCACATCCTGCGCGAGGTGGAAGCCTGCTGTGACCGAGTCGTGCTGATCAACGCCGGGCGGATCGTCTTCGACGGGACGGTGGCGGAGATGCAAGGCCCGAAACACGACATGGAAGCTCGCTTCCGTGAATTGACCAATGCACGAATGACGTAAAACGTAGGTCAGCCTTTCCAGGCTGACGGTGCGATATCGACTGCCAAAGATAAGAAGAAACTTCTCGACAAGTTCAATGCGTTGTGGAGCAATTGAGTCAGGCTGGAAAGCCTGGCCTACTGAGGAACGACCATGCTGCGAAGTCACGTGATCAAAGCCGTCTTCTGGCGGAATCTGGCGAGCTACTTTTCGGGCATCCTGGGCTATCTGTTTATTCTCGTCTTCGTCGTGGCTTGCGCGGCGACGGCGTTCAGCCCGCGGTTCTTCACCAACAATCTGGCGACGCTCGACCAGCTCAGCGATTTCTTTCCGATGCTGCTGCTGTTCATCGTCCCCGCAGTGACGATGACCTCGTGGGCGGAAGAGCGGCGGCAAGGGACCGACGAATTGCTGTTCACGCTCCCGGCCACTGACTTCGAGATCTTGCTTGGCAAGTATCTGGCAATGCTGGCGGTCTACACGATCGCGCTGGCGTTCTCCGGCTTCAACTTGTTCGTGCTGGAAAAATACGCGGACCCGGATTGGGGTCTGCTGTTCACGACCTATGTGGGTTACTGGCTGGCGGGAGGCACGCTGTTGGCCGCCGGCATGTTTGCCTCCGTGCTGACAAACAGCATGACCGTCGCGTTCGTGCTGGGAGTCGTGGTCTGCATTGTTCCGGTCTTCGGTGACAAGCTGGCCTTCTTCTCCGTCGAAGCGGTTCCCTTCGCCTGGGTGTTGGGAATCGCGATGATTGGCATCGCGGTGGTCATCCAATTCTTATTGACCACCCCCAACCGCGCGACCGTTTACACGTTGGCGGGAGTGGGCGGTTTTCTCAGTGTCAGCTCATTGGCTTGGTTCGCCGTGAAGGCGTCCGGCGGCAAGATCGAATTCGCGCCGGCCGACTTTGCTTCCTTCGGTCTGGGCGAGCAGTTGCGGGACTTTGGCTTGGGACTTATCACGCTGACGAGCCTGGTCTACTTCGTGTCGTTGACGTCGTTTTTGCTGTACCTCAACTCGATCCTGATCGGCAAGCGGCATTGGAGCGGCGGCCGAGAAGGGGCAACGATGGGAATGCAGTTCGTAGTCCGCTCGGTGTCGCTGGCGGTCGCCTTGGTCAGCGTCAACGTGCTGGTCGTCAAAGTCAGCGAAGCGCTCCCGCTCAACATTGACGTGACCACCGAGAAGCTCTTCACGCTGTCGAAAAGCACGAACGACTTGATTGCTCAGATCACCAAAGACCGGCCGGTGAAAATTCAAGCCTTCATCTCGTCCGACGTGCCGCGCGAGCAGGTCACGATTCAGAAGCGATTGAAGGGCCTGCTGCGGCAATACGACCGCGCGGGAGGTTCGCGTCTGGACGTGCGGTTCGTGGATGTCGCACCGTTTACGCCGGAAGCGGAAGAGGCTCGGTTGCTGGGCGTGCAGCCGCTGATGGTCTTCACGGACGAGGACGGCCGCCGAGGCACGCAAGAAATCTTCATGGGCGTGGTGATCAGCAGCCCCGTGGACGAAGTCGTGGTCCCCGTGTTCGAGGCGGGCACGCCGATCGAATACGAATTGACCCGGTCGATTCGCACGGTCGCCAATGAAAAACGTCTGACCGTGGGCATGCTCACGACCGATTCCAAGGTCGCCGGCGGGCTCGATATGGCGACCTTCCGCCAATCTCCCGAATGGCGCATCCAGACCGAATTGAAGAAACAGTACAAGGTCGAGCAAGTCCCGGCGGACATGCCCATCGACAACAAAAAATACGACGTGTTGATGGCGGTCTGCCCCTCGTCGTTGAACGCGCAGCAAATGCAAAACCTTGTGGCGTACGTCAAGCAGGGGAAACCGACGCTGATCTTCGATGATCCGCTCCCCTACTTCGACGGTGGCGGACAAAACGCTCCGCGCCTGCCCAAGCCCCGGCCGGGCGGAATGTTTGGCGGCATGAATCAACCGCCGGAACAAAAGGCGGAAGACGGCAAACTCACCTCGCTGATGCGAGTGCTGGAGATCGTCTGGGACAACGGCCAAGTCGTCTTCGACTTTGCCGGCATCAGCCTGCATCCCGAATTCGCCAACCAGATCAGTCCCGAACTGGTCTTCATCAGCTCGAAGACCGGTAACCCGAGCGCGATTCATCAGACCAGCCCGGTGACGTCCGGATTGCAAGAGATTCTGACTTTCTTCCCCGGCGAAATCCGCCAACGCAAAGAGAGCGAATTGAAGTTCGAGGCACTCTTGCGGACCAGCGGAAAATCCGGACTGCTCCAGTGGGAAGAGATCACCAAGCAAAGCGGCAATCCATTTGGCGGCGGCGGCATCGAGATCGAGCAGAATCCGCCCCGTGCGATTACCAATGAAGCCTACACCGTCGCCGCGCACATCACCGGTAAGGACGCCAAGGAACGCAAGGGGGTCAACGCCATCTTCGTCGCGGACTCCGACATCATCAGCAACCAACTGTTCGGACTGGAAACCAGCCAGCAGCTTCAGAACTTGCGCATCGACAACATCAAGTTCGTGCTCAACTGCGTGGACGTGCTGGCGGGCGAGACCTCGTACATCGACCTGCGAAAACGACGGCCGCAGCTTCGCACCTTGACCGCCATTCAAGAGGTCTCCACCAAGCTCCGCGAAGATCAAAACAAGGAGCGGGGCCTGGCCGAGGGTGAAGCCAAAGAGCAATTCGAGAAGGCGCAAAAGCGGCTCGACGACGCCGTGGCCGAAATCGAAAAAGATCCCAGCCTGACTCCCATTCAACGGGCCCAGAAGATTCAAATCATTCGCGAGACCGAGCAACGCAAAGCGGACGTCGCACGCGCCACCATCGAACGGGAAAAACGCCAGAAGATGGAACGCATCGAAGCCAAAACCAAGCGGCAGATTCGCGCCTATGAAGATCAGATTCGCTGGTGGTGCATCTTCCTGCCGCCGATCCCGGCGGTGATCCTGGGCATCATCGTGCTGTCCTCTCGAATCAACGCCGAGCACCGCAACGTCGAAGCCGACCGCCTCGTGAAACGCTAGTGCCGTCACGTAGCGGCCTCGCTCCGCGATGCCGATCCGAGTCGCGAAACGACTCGGCTACATAAAACCCAAACCGGGCTTGAACCATGAACACGAAATCCATGATCCGCACGTTCGCTTTCGCAGGCGTCGCCATCCTCTCCACGATCTTGGCGATTGCCTCGAACTACTTTACCAAGCCAGCCCGAACCGATGGCGAAGGGGACTACGGCCGGGACTTCAATCCCGACTTCACCGATGCCGGCAAGACCACCTCGATGCGCGTGGTAGCCTGGGACGAAGCGACCGCGACTCCGCGCCATTTCGCCGTCGAATACAAAGACGGCTGGAAGATCCCGTCGTTCCACGATTATCCGGCCGACGGAAAAGACCAGTTGTCGAAGTCCGCATCCTCGGTGATTGGCCTGAAACGTGGTTCGCTGGCCACGCGCTACAAGACTGACCACGAACGCCTCGGCGTCATCGACCCGCTCGACGAAGAGAACCCCTCCACCAAGGGCCGAGGCACGCGCATTACCCTGTCGGAAAGAGACATCGCCCTGGCGGACTTCATCGTCGGGAACAAAGTCGAAGGGAGCGAAGACAAGCGCTACCTCCGCAAGTTCGGCGAAGACAAAGTCTATAAGGTCGCCGCACGATTCGATGTCTCCACAAAATTCGCAGACTGGGCTGAAACCGATTTGCTCAAGGCGAGTGGTTCGGACATCACCCGCCTCCGTGCCAGCCGCCCGAAAATCAATGCGAACGACGAGTACGAAGGGGACGACGCCGTCGAACTGACGCGTGACAAATTTGGCGACCCCTGGAAACTGGCGGCTCTCGACGAAGAGGCCGAAGAATTGAAGTCCACCGACATCGACGCGATGGTGACGACGCTCGATGACCTGCGTCTCGTCGGCGTTCGCCCACGCCCGGCCTTCCAGGGCAAACCGATTTTGAATGCCGATCTGAAGGTCAACCTGCCCAAAGAGCTGCGGTCCAACCCGCAAGTGCTCAACGAGGTCAAGAAAGTTTTGCTGCGTGACCTGGGTGAAAAAGGTTTCAAAATCGGTCAGGACGCCGAGGGCGAGACGCAGATTGTCTCGCGCGAAGGAGAATTGTCCGCCGGCACGAAAGACGGCGTGCTGTATCGCCTGACGTTTGGCAGTGTCTTTTCTGGCACTGAACAGGAAATCGAGATCGGCAGCAATGCGGACGAGAAGTCCGACGACAAAGGCAAAAAGAAATCTGCCTCGAAAGAGAAGCCCGAGGATCAAAAGAAGAGCCGCTACCTCATCGTCCGCGTCAGCTTCGATGAAAAGTTGCTGCCGCCGCCGCCGACCGAACCCACGAAACCGACTCCGCCTCCCGGCGTCGAACCGTTAGCCGATCCGAAGGATGACGCCGACCCGAAGAAAGAGGCCGCCGACAAATCGGACGACGCTCCGAAGAAGAGTGACAAGAAGCCGGAGCCCAAGTCCGATGAGACGAAAGATTCCGACAAGCCGGCCGAGGACAAGAAGAACACCGACGAAGCCTCCGGCGCCAAGGGCGAGGACACCGTCTCCGCCAATCAAGAGGTTCAGAAAGACGAAGCCGCCAAGTCCGAAAAAGACGATCCGAAGAAGCCCGCCGACGAGAAGAAAACAGGAGAGAAGAAAGACGACGCTCCGGCAGACAAACCGAAAGCGGACGCAAACGACGCCAAGAAAGATGACGCCAAGCCGGCCGAACCGAAGAAAGATCTGAAAGCCGAATACGTCGAGGCCGTCAAACGCTACGACGCCGAAAAGGGCCGCTTCGTCGGCGAGACCCATGCCTACGAAGCCAAAGTCGCCGCCGGTAAGCAGAAGGTCAAAGAACTCAATGACCGTTTCGCTGACTGGTACTACGTGATCTCCAACGAGAGCTTCGACAAGCTGCGACTCTCACGCACCGACCTCGTCAAAGCGAAAGAGAAGAAGCCCGAAGAGAAGAGCGACGGTGGCAAGAAGGACGGCGACGATCCAGAAAAGCCATCGACCAAGGAAGAGAAGAAGCCAGCCGAAAAGAAAGAGGCCGACAAGCCGGACGGTGAGAAAAAGGATGGCGATGACGCGGCCAAGCCTGCCACCAAAGAGGAGAAGCCGACCGAAAAGAAGGAACCGGAAAAGAAAGAGGCCGACAAGAAGGAGCCTGAGAAAAAAGAGACTGACAAGCCGGCCGAAGACAAGTAATCGCCAATTCCATTTGGCCACGACAAACATAAGAAGCCACAAAGAGAATCATGACAGCGTATGGCCTGTCTCCTCTTTGTGGCTGCTTGTGTTTCTTGTGGCCATCTCCGTCCGAGTTCAGCGTCGGAACAATCCCAGCGGATCGAGTTGCTGTTGGATTCGCTCTGACCACTCACGACCGGCCGTGACCCCTCCGACCTGCGGCGCGATCGGCCAGTCGAGCGGACTCCGCAACACCGTCAGGCTGCCATTGCACGAGTTCACCAATTCACTCAGCGGCTTGAGGACTGCGTCGGCTTGAACGGCTGCCGTCACGTTGCCCGGCAAATGACCAAGCACGATGCCGTTGCCGGCGTGAGCTTTCGCGGAGATCCCCGCTGCGGTCGCAAGCTGCAAGAACTCCATCGTCCGCGATGGCGGCAAACTGGCCTTGAACGTCAACGGCGAGCGGGCGGAGGGCAATGCTCCACTCAACACGAAATCAGTCAACTCCGCCCAAGCCGGCTCGGCATCGGAGCCGAACAACGACTTCGCGCTGCGCGGTTCAAACGGTTGAGCTTCGGCGATCAGCGATTCGACCTGCCATTGGACTTCGTGCGTGGCTCCTTCGTAGCCGACACACACTAGAAATCGTTTGCTCTGAACCTCGGCCAACGAATTCAGGGTCGCGTGCGGATTCACGACCTCGATCGCCATCGGCCGCGTCGCCGAGTTCAGCAACCGAGCCAGTACGGCTTCAACCTGTCGCGTCGAATCGAAAGTCAGTCCCACCAGCGCCGACGTCTCCGGCCGCGGACGCAACTTGAGCGTCACTTGCGAGATGATCGCTAACTCGCCTTTCGAGCCGACCAGCAGCTTGCAGATGTCGTAGCCGGCGACGTTCTTGACGACTCGGCCACCCGCGCTGAAACGCCGGCCGGTCGCGTCAATCGCCGAGATGCCGATGACGTAATCGCGCATCGTGCCGCAACCCAAGCGTCGCGGCCCGGACCAGTTCGTGGCGATGACTCCCCCCAGCGTCGCTTGCTCCGCCTGCGGCACGTCGATCGGCAGTCGCTGGTTCTCGGCGTTGAGGATTCGAGTCAATTCGGCCATGCGAATGCCGGCCTCGACGGTGATCGTCATATCCCGCGCGGGGTAGTCGATCACGCGATTGAGCTTGTCGAGACGCACTTCGATCACATCCTCAATGGCCGTGTCACGACACGCTGTTCCGCCGCCCACGCACAGCAGCCTTCGACGAGCGTTCGTCGAATTCGCCATGACGAACTCGGCCAGCTCGGCCTGCGTCATCGGTTGAAACGTCGAGCCAGGTTCAATCTTTGTCAAAACTCATTCCCTCTTCATTGCATGATTTGTCTGCCCTTCATTTTTCTGCCAACTTGTTCTTCTATTTTTGTGAGTGGCAAAAAATGGAGGGCAAAAAAAATGAACGCCAAATCGAAATCTACATCGCCGCGCGGCGACCGGGGTGCTTTTGGTGCGGGTGCGATTCGGTGCCGCAGCCGCCGGCGGTCGGGAGCATCTTGCCCGGACTGCAACGGTTGTCGGGATTGAAGACTTCGCGGATCGACTTCATCACGGCGAGATCTTCCGGTGCGAAGAGCTTGTCCATGAAGCTGATCTTCTCGACGCCAATCCCGTGCTCGCCGGTGACGCTGCCGCCGAGGTCCAGACATTTCGACAAGATCTCGTCGCTTGCGAGCAGCACGCGGCGAACTTGGTCTTCGTTCCGCTCATCGAACAACAAGATCGGATGAATGTTGCCGTCGCCGGCGTGGAAGACGTTGACGATCTTCAGATCGTGACGCCGGCCGCAGTCGGTGATGAATTCCAGAATCTGTGGCAGCTTGGTACGCGGCACAACGCCGTCTTGAGTACAGTAACTCGGACTCAACCGGCCGATCGCGCCGAACGCTTGCTTGCGGCACTTCCAGAGCAGCAGCCGTTCTTTCTGCGTGCGTGCTCGGCGAACTTCGCGTGCGCCATTCTCCAGGCAGATCGCTTCGATCCGCACGGCTTCTTCCTCAACGGCGACTTCGAGCCCATCGACTTCGATGAGCAACACGGCTCCGGCATCGAGCGGGAATCCAAAATGAAACGCGGCTTCGAGCGCGCCGATGATTCCTTGATCCATCATCTCCAGCGCGGCGGGGACGATGCCGGCTCCGATGATCGCGCTGATCGCTTGCGTGGCGGCCGTGACGGTCTCGAAGACGCCGAGCAGCGTGCGATACGACTCCGGATTGCGAGTCAGCCGCACCCAGACCTTCGTACAAATGCCGAACGTCCCTTCGCTGCCGACGAATAACCCGGTCAGATCGAAGCCCGGCCCGTCCTCGCACGGCCCGCCGAATTGCACGACGGAGCCGTCCGGCATCACCGCCTCAACGCCGAGCACATGATTGACGGTGACGCCGTACTTCAGCGTGTGCGGCCCGCCGCTGTTGGTCGCGACGTTGCCGCCGATCGTACAAGCCCCTTGGCTCGATGGGTCGGGGGCGTAGTGGTAGCCGGTCTCTTTGAGATGATTCGTCAGATGCACGTTGACGAGTCCCGGTTCGACGACAGCGTACCGATCGCGCACGTTGACTTCGAGAATGCGTTTCATCTTCGTCAACGTGATCATCACCCCGCCGCCGATCGGCAGCGTCCCGCCGGCCAAGCTGGTGCCGGCTCCGCGCGGAATGAATGGCACATTGAGTTCATTGCACAGCTTCACGACCGCAACGACTTGCTCGGTCGAGGTTGGGAAGACGACGACGTCAGGAACCTTCTTCTCGACCGTATAACCGTCGCACTCGTAGACGAGTAGTTCTTCCGGGTTGAAGAGCAATCCGTCGCCGCCAACGATGTCGCGGAGTCGGGAAATCAATGTCTCTGAAAACTGGGGCATCAAATGGTCTCACGAGCAGGGCGGCAATCTAGTTTCTTCGCATCCATTCCTGTGGATCGCGTCGACCGTGTAGGACAGCGATGACGACGATTCGACTTTCTTCGCGGCGATAGTAAACGACGTACGGAAAGTCGCGAGCCATGCCGGCTCGAACCTCGCCGCGAATTCGTCCGAAATGTCCCGGGTGGGCTTGGATTTTGGAAACCACATCCGCGATCGCCTGTAAGAAACGGTCGCCCAACCCAGGTTGTTGGTCTTCGTACCAAACGTAAGCGGAGTCGATGTCGTCGCGGACTTCTTCAACGTACTCGATGGGCAATGTCATCGCTCGCGTCTCACATAAGCGACGATTTCGTCCCAGGTGAGGACTGCTCGTGGATTCGCGTCCAAGGCTTGAAGCCGGCGATCAATGACAGCGGCGTGTGACTCCGACAATGGCGGCTGCCATTTCGAGTCCACGAGCTGGTTCCAAACTTGGTAAACCAAGTCCGCCTTTTCGTCCGGCTGAAGTTCTTCGATCTGTTCGATGATGGTTGCAACACTCATTGGAAAGTCCTCGGTTGACCGTCGTGGCCAGAACGACTTTATCACTGCAATCGGTTCGCGACTACTTGCAGTTCTTTAGGAACGCGATCAGGTCGGCGAGTTGTTCTTTCGTGAGTTGCTTGTCCAAACCGGCGGGCATGATGGAGATGCTGCTGGGTTTCATCTCTTCGATGTCGGCGCGAGCGACTCGTTCTTCTTTGTTGGGGCCGGTGGCGATGACGAGTTCGTCGGGGGTCTCGCTGCGGATCAGGCCGTTCACGGTTTTGCCATTGGTGGTGACGATCAGAACCGGCTCGAAGCTGCGGACGAAGCTGGCGGAGGGGAACAGGATCGATTCGAGCAAGTCCCGTTCGTTGCGGATGCCGCCGATGCGCGTCAGGTCGGGGCCGGTCTTGCCTCCGAGATAGCCGAGCGCGTGACAGGCTTTGCAGGCGGCCTTCTCGTTGTGGAAGACTTGCTGGCCGCGCACGATGTCGCCGGGTGGCAGCGAGGTAAGCATCTCTTCCAACTGCTGGCGTTGCTTGCCGAGATCCACGTTGAGCGCGGCGTACAATGGCTGCGCGGCTTCTTGGACAGACGGGCTGTATTTCGCCAGCCGCGTCTTGATCGCATCGACTCGCAGAGCCGTCAGCGCGGGAGCGGTTTTCAGCGCGGCGATGAGTTTTTGGCCGACTTGCTCGTCGGTCGATTGCTCGTACGCGCCGAGCAGCCGATCGACTTCGAGCGGGCCAGCGGTGGCGAATTGCTCGGTCAGTCGCGTGAGTTGGGCTTTCGAGAGCTTCGCTTTCGAGAACACTTCCGCCGCGGTGCCTCGTTGAACCACGGAAAGCTCGGAGGCGAGTTGGCTGAGCAAGAAGTCGAAGAGTTTGTCGTCGGCTTCGTTCGCGGCGAGTCCGCCGGGCAAAGCGGCGAGGGCGGCAAGGCGGATCGTCGTAGGTTGGGACTCCGTCCCGACCGCTTTGTTTGGTTGAGCGTCGATCGGGTCGGGACGGAGTCCCAACCTACTTTGCACGGCCAACAGCGGCTTGCGCCATGCGGCTGCGTCCTCTTTCGCGGGGACGGTCACGCGGGCCGTGTTCACCGCGAGTGAGATCAGCGACAGGTCGTCTTCCCCGAGCACATTCAGCAGCGCGGCCGACCAGCTTCGCGGCAGTTCTTTGAGCTTCGAGTCCCGCATCGCGCCCAGCGCGGTGAGGCGTGCGGAGGTGGGCAGCTTCGTGTCGCGAACGGTCGCCGCCAACAACTCTTGGACCGAGGCGGCTTTCGCGAACTGAGCCAGTTGTTGGCCGAGCGTTTTTTGCTCGGCGTCGGTCAGTTCGCCGGCGGCCAATCGCTCGCGGAGGTAGCCGGCCAGCGCTTCGCCCCAATCGGCGTGCCGGCTGATGATCCACGCCGCCGTCTCCCGCAACAGCGGCTCCGGCGAGGTCAAATGCTTCGCCACCTCCTCCGGCTTCAACCCGCCGTTCGGCATCTGGTCGAGGGCTTTGAGTGCGAGTGGCTTGGCATACATGAATTGTCCTCTTGACCGAATGATCCCCGTAGCCGGGTCAGGCTTCGGCCAAATGAAATTGCGAAGTGGTTTTGCTTGGCCAAGCTCGATCAGTGCAAAGCATGTCGAATGTTCAACAAAGCGGTCGTGTTCTTTGCTTGCATGCCAGAGTAGGTCGGGAGCAACGGAGGGGTCGCCAATGCGGCCTAACGCCTCAGCAACAACACGTTGTTTCGCCGGCGTGCCGCTGAGGTTCTCTTTGAGTTCGCGGACGGCCAACGGATCGCGCCACAGGCTGATGCTTTGAGCGGCAACTTGGCAGAGTTCCTCGTCTCCAGAACCCAGCTCGTACCGAGCTATCTCTCGCGCGGAAGGATGGTCAATTCGGGCAAGCACCCACAATCGCCGGCAGAGGTCGCCGTTCTTACCCCAGATGCGATCGTTTCGCTTGAACGCTGCAAGAAGTGCGGGAAGCGAATTCTCGCCTCGCTTCGCAAGCTCGTTTGATGCACGTTGCCGAACGTGGGTTCGAGTGTCGTCGAGCAGATCAACCAACTGGTCCGTTGTCATTTGCGGCCAATTCATGCTCCGTCCGAACGGATCATTCACTCGTTGGGCGGAAGTCTTCCGCACCCGATAGATTGCCCCCAGCACGTCGGGCTTCGCCAACTGCGAGGTCGGGCAGCAGAGCTTGTACCAGCCGCCGGTGTCCACGATCAGCAGGCTGCCGTCGGCGTCTTCCAGCACGTCGGTCGGGTGGAAGTCGAGGTTGTTCGAGACCACGAAGTCTTCCGCCTCGGTTTGGAACGTCGCTCCGTGAGGTTGCAGGACGTGGCGAGTCACCTTCCGCATGTTGAAGCAGCAGGCGAAGAGATTGTCTTGGTACTCGCGGCCCCAGGCGGAGGACTGCAAGCGTTCCAGGCCGCAGGGGGCGGC
>CAMDPX010000039.1 GCA_945905295.1 Planctomyces sp. SH-PL62
CCCCCCGGTTCTTCAGCGCAGGAGAACACCGGGGGGCTGACGCCGCCCCGCTCGCCTGACGATCTGGCAAAGGAGATCGACATGTCCCGAATCCTTCTTGCGGAGTGCAAACAGGAAGTCTCTTCGTTCAACCCGGTGCCGAGCCGTTACGAGGACTTTCGCGTGGTGAAGGGGGCGGCGCTGCTCGACCACCACCGCAAAGGAGGCGAAGAGGTCGGTGGGGCATTGAGCGTTTTTGATGCGGACCACAGCGTGCAACTCGTGCCCACCTTCGGCGCGAGTTCCAACACATCGGGCGGAGTCCTCTCGGCCGACAGTTTCGAGCGTCTCAGCCGGGACTTCCTCAACAGTCTGGCGGATGCCGATCCGGTGGATGCCGCCTACTTCTCGCTGCACGGAGCGATGCAGGCGGAACACGAGGACGATCCCGAAGGTTTTTTGCTGCAAGAAGCCCGGCGGATACTCGGCGAGAGAATCCCGTTCGTCGTGTCGTTGGATCTACACGGCGTGCTGACCGACCGGATGCTCGCGCACAGCGACGCGGTCGTGGCGTATCACACGTACCCGCACGTCGATTTCTTTCAAACCGGAGCACGCGCGGCGGCCCTGCTGCTGAAGATTTTGAATCGTGGCGCTCGGCCGGTGACGGCGCGCGTGAAGATTCCGGCGCTTGTGCGCGGCGATGAGCTGATCACCAAGAGCGGTGCGATTCGCGAGTGCATCGAGTTAGCACAGCAGATTGAAGCCAGCGCTGCGGGGCTTTCAGCGGGCGTGATGTGGGGCAATCCTTTCACCGACGTTCCGGAACTTCGCACGAACAGCTTCGTCGTCATGGACGGTGATGAAGTCACCGTACGCGAGCAGGCCCTCGAACTGGCGAATCGCTTCTGGAAGCATCACGAGAAAATGCAGGTGCCGCTGACGAGCCTCACGGACAGCGTGCGGCTCGCGAAGGAAGTCGCTTCGGGAACGGTCGTGATGATGGATGCCGCCGACGCCACCAGTTCCGGCGCGTCAGGCGACAGCAACGCGATTCTTCGTGAAATGATCCGGCAGAATTATCGCGGCCGCGTGTTGGCTCCGATCACAGACCCGGCGGCGGTTCGACAAGCGTTTGCCGCGGGAGTCGGTGCGACGATTGGCATCACGATTGGCGGAGCATTCGATCCCGCGCGGTTTCGCCCGCTCGCGTTAGAAGCTCAGGTGCGACTGCTCTCAGACGGCAAGTTCCGCAGCGAGTCGTTCGGCTGGCCGTGGAACTCTGGAGAGACCGCCGTCCTGCAAGCTGGCAACATCACGCTGGTGGTGGGCACTCGGCCGGTCAGCTTGTTCGACCGGTCGTGGTTCTATGCTCACGGCCAGGATCCTCGGCACTTCGAGGCGGTGATCGTGAAGTCGCCACACTGCGAACCGCACATGTTCGCCGACTGGTGCGCAAAGCTGATCAACGTGGATGCACCCGGCTCAACCAGCGCGAATCTGCGAAGCTTGGGACACACCCGGTGTCCACGGCCGATCTTCCCGCTGGACGGAGCGATTGAATTCCATCCCGTCGCACAGATATTTCAGAGGTGTTGATGTCGTTGGCATTGCTTCTGCGCACACGGATGCGAGAGGCGCACACGGATGGAAGCAACGTGAACGAGCCATTCATCCGTGTGCGCCTCTCGCATCCGTGTGCGCAGTAGCCCTCGAAAGACGCACCCTCAGCGATCAATCCCAGAATCCAAGTGCCCAAAATCTTGGACGACTGGCTGGGAAGAGGCGAGAGGTCTGAGTACTTTGAACAGACCGCAAACGGCCACGGCCTCGCCGAGTGAATTTGGGATTTTTGGATGTCACCTAAGCCTCTTCGCCGCTTCGTCGCGTCGATATTCCTCACTGTGATCGTTGCACCGGCGATGGCCTACGGTGGAGATTGGCCGTTGTGGCGTTATGACGCTCAGCGGAGCGCGGCCTCGCGTGACGAGCTACCTGCGTCGATGCGTCTGTTGTGGTCGCGTCAGTTGCCCCGTTTGAAGCCGGCTTGGCCCGATCAACCGAAGATGCAGTTCGATGCGGGCTATGAGCCGATCGTGGCTGGGCAACGGTTGTTCGTCGGCTCGTGTCAGGACGGCAGTGTGACCGCTTACGACACGCAGACGGGTGCTGAGGTCTGGAGATTCTTCTCTGATGGACCGGTGCGATTCGCGCCGCTCGCGTGGCAACAAAAACTCTATTTCGTCTCTGACGACGGCTACCTGTATTGCTTGCGAACGAGCGACGGTTCACTCGCGTGGCGATTCCGAGGTGGCCCATCGGATCGGAAGATTCTGGGGAACGAGCAACTGATTTCGACGTGGCCAGCGCGCGGAGCACCGGTCCTGGCCGACGGCAAGGTTTATTTCGCTGCCGGCATCTGGCCGTTCATGGGGATCTTCTTGCACGCGCTCGACGCCACGACGGGACAGGTGTTGTGGACCAACGATGGCGACGGTTCGTCGTACATCAAGCAGCCGCACAACAGCGATTCGTTTGCGGGAGTGGCACCGCAGGGGCCGCTGGTCGCGATCGGCTCGAAGCTGCTGATCCCCGGCGGACGTTCGGTGCCTGCGTGTTACGATCGCGTGACCGGCCGCATGCTCTACTACCAGCTCGCCGAGAACGGCAAACGTGGCGGCGGCTCAACCGTGGCGGCCGTCGATCAATTCCTCTTCAACGGCGGCGCGGCGTTCGACTTGGAAACCGAGAAATATCTCGGAGCCGTCGGCGACTTGCTGACGTTTGCGAATGGTCGGTTCTACGACTTTCGCGAGGGTGCGGTTCACGCTCAGGATTTGAAGTCGTCCGAGGTCAAGCTCGTGGAGACCACCGACCGCAAGGGGGTGACCACCAAAGTCGCCAAATGGACGATGCACGAATTGGGCAAGGCCGAGACTCCGCGCTTGACCGCGCTCATCAAAGCCGGCTCGCGGATTTACGCCGGCGCGGAAGGTCGAGTGATCTCACTGCAACTCCCGTTGCCGGAGAAGGGACACGCGAGCCTCGCCTGGGAAGCGACCTTAGAGGGGACGCCCAGCAGTCTGATCGCGGCCGACGACAAGTTGTTTGTGGTCACACTGCAAGGCCGTCTGTATTGCTTTGGCGATGCCAAAGACCCATCGGCGTCGCCACGACAACATCCACTGGTGACGAAGCCGATCGCCGTCAACGAGATTTGGTCCAAGCAGGCCGCTTCGATTCTTAAGGCCACGCGAATCAATCAGGGATATTGTCTGGCTTGGGGAGTCGGCACGGGTGGGCTGGTGCGGGAACTCGCGCGGCAGAGCGCGCTGCGGATTGTGATCCTCGAATCGGACGCTTCGAAGGCGAACGAGTTCCGCGAGCGATTGCTCAGCAGCGGTCAGAGCGAGCGAGTCTCCGTGATCGTCGCCGAACCGAAGCAGATTTCTCTGCCACCTTATCTGGCCAGTTTGATCGTCGCCGAGTCTCTGCCGCCGATGTCGGACGGTGATCGCGAGAAGTTTTTGCAACAGACATTTGCGGCGCTGCGGCCGTATGGGGGTGTCGCGTGTTTGCCTCAATTTGGCGAGCCGGAGGGCGTCAGCCCCCGGACGACGACGTCCAGTCCGGGGGCTGACGCCCTCCGGCTCACTGGTGCTGCTTGGAAACACGATGGCGACTGGACGCTGTTGATCCGCGAAGGGGCCTTGCCCGATAGCGCGAATTGGACTCACGAGCATGCCGATGCCGCCAACACGCGGGTCTCGAAAGACAAAGTGGTCAAAGCGCCGCTGGGCTTGTTGTGGTTCGGTGGTTCGTCGAACGATGCGATCCTGCCGCGTCATGGACACGGCCCGCAGCCGCAAGTCGTGGACGGCCGGCTGTTCATCGAAGGGGTCGATCTCCTGCGGGCGATGGATATCTACACGGGCCGAGTGCTGTGGGAGTCGCCGCTGCCCGGTATCGGCGCGCTCTATGACAACACGGCTCATCAGCCGGGAGCGAACGCCAGCGGCACGAATTACATCGCGACCTCCGACGGCATCTATGTGGCACATCAGCACGCTTGCTTGAAGCTCGACCCGAACACCGGCAAGAAGATTGCCGAGTTCACGCTACCGACGTCAGCCGGATCGAAGACTGCTCCGCTGTGGGGCTATCTCAACGTTGATGGCGATTACTTGATCGGTGGGGCGGACCCGGTCTTCGATCCGACGCTGCTCAAGTTCTCCAGCAAGTCGAACAAACCCGGTGGCAGCGATGACGATGACGACAACAAGAAGACCTCAACCGCCAAGAAGGTCGCGGCTGATGCGGCGGCGACCGTCGAAAAACTGCTCAAGATCGAAAACGACAACTACTCGTCGAGCCAGCGGCTCGTCGTGATGGATCGTGCCACGGGAAAGATGTTGTGGAGCGTGACCGCTCGTAGCGGATTCCGACACAACGCGATCTGCCTCGGCGGCGGGCGGATGTACTGCATTGATCGTCCGTCGGGAGCGGAAGTGTCCCGCTTGAAACGTCGCGGTGAAAAGCCAACGCACGAACCGCGGCTTGTCGTCTTTGATCTGCTGACCGGCGAAGAAATCTGGAGTACCGAGCAAGATGTCTTCGGCACCTGGCTGAGCTACTCGGCCGAACGTGACGTGCTGGTCGAAGCTGGCCGCACCGCGCGCGACACGCTCGGCGATGAGCCGAAAGGGATGCGCACCTATCGCGCGAAGACCGGCACGGTCCTGTGGTCGAGCAAAACATTCACCGGCCCGGCGATGATTCATCACGACACGATTCTGATGCAGGGCAACGGCTGCGATCTGCTGACCGGCACGCCGCGGCTGCGCGAGCACCCGCTCAGCGGCGAGCCGGTCGAATGGACTTGGACTCGCAACTATGGCTGCAACACGCCGATGGCGTCTGAGCACTTGCTGACGTTCCGCTCCGGAGCCGCCGGATATTTAGATTTTTGCAACGACGGCGGAACTGGAAACTTCGGCGGCTTCCGTTCCAGTTGTACGAACAACTTGATCGTGGCCGGCGGAGTCCTCACCGCCCCCGATTACACGCGGACCTGCGTGTGCAGTTATCAAAACCAAACGTCGCTGGCGCTGGTCCACATGCCGGAGGTCGAAACGTGGACCTCGTTCGGCTCGCAAACGCCGAAGCAACCGGTGCGACGGGTCGGCATCAACTTGGGTGCCCCCGGCGATCGCAAAGCGGATGACGGCACGCTCTGGCTGGAGTATCCCAGCGTCGGCGGTTCATCGCCGACGGTCTCGGTCACGATCACACCAGAGAAGCCGGAGTGGTTCCGCCGGCACAGCTCGCAGATCGCCGGCCCGGGTCTCGCGTGGGTCGCGGCTTCGGGGGCGAAGGGACTCACCTCGCTGAAGATTCAACTCGGCACATCGGACAAACAACCTCGGGCTTACGTCGTGCGGTTACACTTCGCGGAGCCCGACGACGTGCGGCCGGGAGACCGAACCTTCGATGTCCAACTTCAAGGGAAGCCGGCGTTGAAGTCGCTCGATGTTGCGAAGGAGGCCGGAGGCCGTCATCACTCGTTAGTGAAAGAGTTTCCCGGCGTGCAGGTCGGCGACGATCTCGTGATCGAGCTGATTCCCAATCCCGCCAACAAACATCACGCTACGATTCTGAGCGGCGTCGAAATCCAAGCCGAAGGTTGGTGAGCCATGCCAAGGTCGAGAGAAACTTCTGAGGTCGTCGTGTGCTCGGCCGAAAGCCGATGGCCGATAGCCGATGGCCGTTATCCTTTTCGCGGACTCACCAAAAACGGTATCACGGCGATCGGCTTTCGGCTTTCGGCTTTCGGCCGGAATGCGTTGGTCGCGTTGGTCGTTGTGTTCGGCTTCGCTGCGGGCGCGGCGTATGCCTGCAACGTTCCGGTCTTTCGCTTCGCGTTGGAACGCTGGCGGCCAGACCCGTACCGCATGACGGTGATTCATCGTGGCCCGCTTGCGGATGCCGAGCGGGCGTTGATCGGAACACTGGAAGAACAGCAAGACAAGTTGTCGATCAATCTCGCCGTCCGCACAATCGAGGTGAGCGAACTCAACGCAGCGGACCAGGAACTCTCCTCGTCATTGAGCAATCCTCAGCTTCCCGCGCTGGTCGTGCATTATCCGGCGCATCTGCGCATCGCTGAGCCGGTCTGGTCAGGACCACTCGATCGCGACACGGTCGCTCGTTTGACCGATTCACCGATTCGCAACGCGCTGGTTCGTCGCCTCGCCGATGGTCAGACCGCCGTCTGGCTGCTGTTAGAGAGCGGACAGTCTGAAAAGGATGATGCCGCCGCGTTGCTCTTGCAGGAGCAATTGAAGAAGCTCGAACAAGAATTGAAGTTGCCAGAACTCACCGACTCGTCCGAGGACAAGCTGTTGTCCGCCACACCGCTGCATGTGGCCTTCTCGGTGTTGCGTGTCCCGCGCGGCGCTGCCGAACAGCCATTGATCGAGATGCTGCTGCACAGCGAGTCCGATCTGGCCGGGCGATCCGATCCGATGGTCTTCCCCGTCTTCGGCCGTGGCCGTGCGCTCTTGCCGCTGATCGGCGCGGGGGTCACGGCGGAGAACATTCACGATTCGGCCGCGTTTCTCGTCGGAGCGTGCTCGTGCGAGGTGAAGGAGCAGAACCCCGGTTTCGACCTGCTGCTCGCCGCCAATTGGGACACCTTGTTGGCTCAGGACGGCGTGCCACTGATCGCCGCCGCGACACGCGGTTCGCTGCCGCAAGGTGAGGCGGAGCTGATACCAATCCCCAGCGGTGGGCCGGTCATCGAGGAAGTCAGCAACTTCACAGCCAAGTTCCCCGACGATTCTGATTATATTTGGCTCGGCGCGGTCTTCGTTGTTGTCGTAGTGCTGGTTATCAAAAGTTTGCTGGCACGCCGCTGATACCCACAAAGGAGATTTCGGATCGTTGACGATTCGCGTTGGTTCTCAAACGAATTCAGGATGCCTTTCCGATGCACCTCTCGATTCTCTCTGGCCCAGATGCGGGCTCGATCTTCGTCGTCACGCCACAGAAACGACTTCGCGTCGGGCGTGGGGCCGAGTGCGAGCTGACTCTGCACGACCCCAGCGTCTCGCGATTGCAGTTTGAGATCTGTTTCGAGAATGGCCGGCCGGTGCTGGTCGATAACGGCAGCCGTTGGGGAACGCTGGTCAACGGCGTGAAAATCGCCCGGCATGAATTGCAGCCGGAAGACCGGATTAGCGTCGGCGACACGGACCTGTGTTGGATCCCGGTCAGCGATCCCTCCGCTTCAACGATTGCTCCGATGCGGCCACCGGCCTTCATCCCCGCAACCGGAAGTCCGTCATCCGCTCCGCTCGAACGCGCGGCCGCTGCTCGACCGGCGTTCCGTCGCACTCTGGACCAGGCCACTCTCGTCGGGCAGACGTTTTCGAGTTATCAGGTTCAGTTCGTCGAAGCGAAGGCTCGGACGGGAGTCGTGTTTCGAGCGCTCGATCGAGACAGCCAGGCGGTGGTCGCGCTGAAACTGTTCTGGCCCGAGTTGATGACCACCAATCAGGCAATGGGCCGCTTCCTCCGAACCATCGAGACGATGGGGCCGTATCGGCATTCGCACTTGGTGGCTCTGTACGACGCGGGAGTCACCGACGGCTTGTGCTGGACCGCCAGCGAGTTTGTCATCGGCGAATCGGCCAAGCAGATGATCTCCAAGGTCGGCGTGGTGGGCATGCTGGATTGGCGGCGCGTCCTGAGAATCGCCATTGATGTGACGGAAGCGTTGGTGTTCGCGGCGTCGCACCAAGTCGTGCATCGGAATATCACTCCCACAAACATCCTCGTCCGTCGCAGTGATGGCGTCACCAAGTTGGGAGACTTGATGCTGGCGAAAGCTCTCGACTCGCTGGGGCTGAAAGCGGCAACTAGCCCGGGAGAGATCCTGGGCGATCTGCCGTATCTCTCTCCCGAACAAACCCTCGGCGAACGATTGGACGCTCGCTCTGACCTCTACAGCCTCGGAGCCACGTTGTACGCACTGCTCACCGGCCGCCCGCCGTGCGAAGGACTGACCGCCGCCGAAACCGCGAAGAAGATCCAAAGCGAACGGCCTGATCCTCCGAAGAAATATCATCAAGCCATTCCCCCCGTGTTCGCGAGCATCGTGATGCGATTGCTCTCCAAACGCCCCGAAGACCGCTTCGTCGACGCCACGCAATTGCTGAAAGAACTCGTCCGCGCAGAGAAGTCCTCGCATACCGTCGTCTCGCGCAACGCCCCATCAGACGCCGAACCGGGAGTGCTGTGAACGGCTAAGGCCGCGTCTCATCCGGCAGGCTCGACAGGATGGGCCCTTCCAAAAGGTCTCCCGTTGGGCTGAGTTCCTCGAGCTGCATACTCACCGAGTCCGCCGGGACGTCGATGAAAGGGACTCGCCAAAGCACAATCAGCGCGAGTGCTCGCCAGGCCGAAGAGATCGTGAAGAGCGCGTGATAAGCGGCCGGAGTTTCCCCCGCGTAGTGCAGGATGATTCCACCGATCATCGCTCCGGCCGCTAGCGCCAGGCTGTTGAGCAGATTGAACAGAGTCAGCACGCTGACTCGTTCCTTGGCCGGGATCGATTCGAAGAACAGCAGGAAGAAGGCCAGTTCGTAGGCCGCCCAACTGACTCCGGCAACGACCTGTGTCACACACAGCCAAACGTAGTTGTCGGACACGCTCCACATCCCGGCCAGCGGCACGATGCCGATCCCTCCCAGCGTCAAGAGCCGACGTGCTCCCCAGCGTTTGGCAAAGCGGCCGCATAACGGCAACGCCAAAATTTTGAAGACGAACGAGAACGCGATCAGCACCGCGTAATCGGAATACGAAAACAGCAGCTTCCGATTCATATACGGAGCGAAGTACGGCCCAGTGATCCACACGCCGAACTGCACCACGATGATGTATAGCAACAGACGCCCGCCAGCGCTGTGCCGATAGCGCCGCAGTTGTTCGAGCACAGGGACTCGCTGACGATCCGGCGGAAGTGGCTGTGGTTCGGTTTGCGAGGCTAAGAACGCGGCCGACGCGATGCGACAGACACACGCAATCGAAAACAGCACGGCAAAGACAATCAATGTCGTATCATGCTGGTCGCCGAGAGCGAGGTCATGCTTCTTTCCGGCTTGCAGAGCGAAACCACCGGCGAGAAATCCCACCAGGATCGTCCCCTGTTGCAAGCGAGTGCGCTTGGCGAAGAAGTGGGCTCGAATCGAGCGCGGCACCAGCGTCCCGATCCAAACATTCCAAGCCGGCCCCGTCCCCAAGCCTCCGGCCCAATACAACGCGGCAACGGCCAGCGCGGCCCACGGCGGGATGTAACCCAGAATCGCCGCCACGATCAGCGGCACAAAGCTGGCCGCCTGCAGCATCGAGCAACACATCACCCACCGCTTGTGAGACTTCAACACCGCGACAGCCCACGGAGAGATCATCTGCAACGCGCCCCCCAGCAACACGGGGACGCTGACCACCAATCCGGACATCACCTCGGTCAGTCCGACCGTCAGCACGAACAGCGGCAGGTAGGTCTCACCGATCCCGACCATCACCCCGAACGCCGCCGCGTCCCATTGGCTGACTCGCAGATTGTGCGCAAGCAGCCGCGAACGTGGACCGCGCGGTTTCGATGAAGATGATGAGCTGTCGGTCGTGAGTCCGTTCACGTCAGCTTTGCTTTCCAGAACGCGATTTGAGCCAGCACCGGTTCGCGGCCTCCGGAACCGAAGCTACGCAAGGCGGCCACCGCGTTCGCGGTCCCCAGGACGTGCTTCACATCAGCCGTGATTTTGTCACAGGCCAACTGTAAGTCGGACAGCGGCAGATCGGCGAGCCGACATTTCCGCGAGTCGCACTGCGCGACCAGCTTGCCCACTGTCTCGTGAGCGGTTCGCATCGGGACACCTTTGCCGATCAGGTATTCCATCAGCATGGTCGCATCGAGGAACCCTTCCTCCAGCCGCGCGGCAATGCGGTCGCGTTGCAATTCCGCCTGAGCGGCAATCGGTTCGGCGAGTTCCAAACAGGCGGCCGTCGTGTCGTAGGCAGCGAACAACGCGAGCTTGTCTTCTTGCAGGTCGCGGTTGTAGGCCAGCGGAAGAGCCTTCGTCAGAAACTGCAACTGTGTCAGCGAGGCCATCACACGAGCGGACTTCCCACGGATCAACTCCAACACGTCCGGGTTCCGCTTCTGCGGCATGATCGACGATCCGGTCGTGAACGCATCCGGCAGTTTGAGAATGCCGAACTCCGTCGAGAACCAAATGATCCACTCCTCGGCCCACGCCGACAGATGCGTCGCGATCAACGACAGATCGAAAACGAATTCGATCACGAAGTCGCGATCGCTCGACACATCGAGGCTGTTGCGAGCCGGTTCGGTGAAGCCGAGCAACCGCGCGGTCTCATGCCGATCAATCGGCAGCGAGGTGCCAGCCAACGCGGCCGCTCCCAACGGCGAGATGTTGACGCGCGTCAGACAGTCGGCCAACCGCTGCCGATCACGCTCGAACTTCTCGACCCACGCCAGCCAGAAATGCGGAGCAAGCACCGGCATCGCGCGCTGCAAATGCGTGTAGCCCGGCAGGACAACGTCGAGGTCTCGATCGCAGCGTCCGACGAACGCCCGTTGCAGATTGACGAGCAACTCGTCGATGCGTCCGATCGCGTCGCGCGTCCAGAGTTTCAGATCGGTGGCGACTTGATCGTTCCGGCTGCGTCCGGTGTGCAGCTTGCGGCCGACATCTCCCAGCCGGCGAATCAGTTCGCTTTCGATGTGCATGTGGATGTCTTCGAGTTCCGTACGGAACGGCAACTCACCACGAGCGATCACGCCGCGAATCTCTTCCAGTTCGCTGACGATCTGGTCCGCTTCGGCCGGCGTCAGCAACCCGACTTTCGCCAGCATCCGCGCGTGCGCTTGCGAGCCGGTGATGTCGGCATCCGCCAACCGCTGATCGAAGCTGATCGACTCGGTGAACTCTTCCACGCGAGCGTCCGTCGTCTGCTGAAATCGCCCGCCCCATGCCTTCGCCACTGTTTGTCTCCTTGTCCGTTCTGCATCGCGACGGGGTCGGGAGTCTTTTTCATGCCGCCGTCGAGAGTTATCCGGTTGATTGACTCGTGTTGTGCGGCATGAAAAAGACTCCCGACCCCTTTCCGCTGACTTGCGATGAGCGGACTATATCCGCACGGCGCTGTGCCGTCACAACCGGACTGACTTGCCGTTAGGATCTCGTTCCTGGCGAGGCATCACTAGGAAGAGGTTGCGGCACCGCGATAGGTTGTCGGCACTCTCACACCGGGGAACGAGGTCGTTCGTTCCGAATTGCCTCACCGCTATTTTCCCAAGGTGTCACCATGTCCGCTTTCTGTTCGTGGCCCGTTCGATTCGGGCGCTTTGAAAAGTCATGTCTTGTCGCCGCATTCTGTGGATTCGTGGCTGCCACCAGCGCCGCCGAGGAACCAATGCCTGCCGTGCCGACGCAGGCTCCAGTGCTCCGAACTCCGTCGGGAAACGATTGGAAAATCGAAATCGTGCCCGGCCCGGCGATCGGCCCGTCTCCCGTACCGAAAGCGGAATTGGCCGCGCGACAAGCGGCTCAGGCTCAGGCCAATCGAGCCTCTGCCGAGCCATCCACCAACATTGTGACAGCCGGTGCCGAATCGGCGTTGCCGCCAGGAATTACTCCGGCCGCATATACCGAGGTCTACAACTCGATCCCCTTCCGTCGCAGCGAGTACATCGCGAATCGCAGCTATCGTCACGAGGCGACCATTGAGATTCTGCTCGGCCAAGTTCGCCCGAAGACCGTCGTGAATGTCACGGCACCGTCGACGACTTGTTGCTCACCACTCCCGGAGACGTTGGTGCGGTGGTTCAGTCCGTGGGGCACGAATGCCTTCGACTACCGCTACTCACGCTATCGTCCGTAGAGTGATCGGAGGCGGTAGTGCAATGCCTTGGGTGGCCCGGACGCCTACGTCCGGGCATTCGCAAGTCCGGACGTGGGCGTCCGGACTACTCACGCATCGGCAATTCTTGCGTCTGACGCGGCTCAATGTTTTCGGTCAATTCGGTTATTCCGATTAGGAAAACTGGAGGGCCGACTCGTTTCCCGACGATTCGTGGATTGATTGACGAAGGACTCGGTGCGCAATGCGCGCAAGGTGTTCTTCAAACGGATCACTACGAAACCGCGCAGCCCGCGGCCTGATGGAGCGAGTTCATGGTGAGTTTCTGGAAGAAGTGGACGACGGAGAAGTCAGCACCGCGGCTTCGAATGGCGCGACGAGACAAATACGAATCTCCTGCCGCCGCTCAGATCGAACTGTTTGAGAGACGTTGTCTCCCCAGCATTTCGACGTTGATTAGTCTGTCGCCCGGCTCGACCACCGATCGGACGCTGACGGTTACCGCGACCGCCGCCGAAACGCTGACGATTGGCGTCAACGCGACGAGGCAAGTCACGATCAATGGAAGCGTCGTCGGCGCGGCCGTGTCGGCGGCGAATGTCTCAACGCTGATCGTCAACGGCGGCACCGGCAACAATCGAATTGATCTCACTGGCGTGACCGCGGCCAACTTCTCAAGGCTCAACAACATTCGAGTCGATGGCGGCGCGGGCAACGATCGCATTACCGGCAGCCCGTTGGCCGACAGTATCAATGGGGGCAACGGCAACGACACGATCCTCGGACAAGCGGGCAACGACACGATTCTGGCGGGCAACGGCAACGACAGCATCCTCGGCGGCGACGGAGCGGATTCACTGGATGGCAGCACCGGCAACGACAATCTCCAGGGCGGAAATCAGAACGATTCGCTCAACGGTGGAGCGGGCAACGATGTCCTTTCGGGAGACGCCGGGAGCGATTCTCTGACCGGCGGCATAGGCAACGATGTGGCAGCGGGCGGCGCGGGGGATGATCAACTCACGGGGGACGACGGCAACGACAATCTCGTCGGTGGTGATGGCAACGACACCGCGACCGGCGGCTTCGGGAACGATGTGCTGTCGGGCGGTGCAGGCGATGACAATCTCGCCGCTGGCGACGGCAACGACGTACTGAATGGCGACGCCGGCTCCGACATGCTGCAAGGAGATAATGGTGATGATCGGCTCAATGCGGGAACCGACTCCGCAGGCAACACGCTGATCGGCGGCGCGGGAGACGACTTCTTGAACTCCGGGGCCGGTTCGGATTCGCTCGACTCTGGAGACGGCAGCGACACGGTGTTTGGCGGAGCTGGCGCGGACACCATCTCGACGGGTGCGGGAACCGATCAAATCGATGCCGGTGCTGGGAACGATTCGGTGGATGCCGGAGGCGGCAATGACTCGATCGACCTTGGGCTCGGTGATGACACCGGAATGGGCGGCGACGGCAACGACACGCTCGCGGGCCAGGCGGGCAGCGACAGTATGGATGGCGGGACCGGCAACGACATTCTCAACGGCGACGGCGACCTGAATGGCGTCAACACCCTCTTCTTCGACGACGGTAATGACACGCTGATTGGCGGAGCCGGCAATGACTCACTCAACGGCGACGAAGGAAACAATGCCCTCTTTGGTGGCACGGGGAACGACAGCCTCCAGGGTGGTTCTGAAGCGGACACGCTGCTGGGTGATGATGGCAACGACTCGCTCTTCGGAGGGGCTGGCGACGACCACATCGAGTCCGGTTTTGGGCGGGACAGCGTGGTCGGCGGCGACGGCAGCGATGACATTCTGAGCGATACGTTTGACTTCGTCGCTGCCGACGGCGGTAACGATCCGGTTCAACAGGCGCAGATTTCGACAACATCGAACACAACCGGTAATTCGCCAAACGTCAGGGGGCCAAGATCTCTGCGTGGCATGACGCTAGACGAACTGAACGCACTGATGCAGTCGCTCAATGGTTGATACGGCTTCCAAATGAGAACTCCGCGGCGGCGGCAACCAGAAGCCCGGCCTTTCTGGAAAAGCCGGGCTTCTTCACGAAATCCTGCTTCGGGAAATTCGTAACACGCGGTCCATCGACCTGAGCCGCTGAGTTTGGCATAGTGGTGTCGCCTTCGCCGTTGGGAACGCTCCCCAGGAACCGACACCGTGCGACATGATCCGCCCGACCATTGGAAAGCGATCACCGGTCCGTCAGGTTGGTTTCATATCTGGTGTCCGCCGTCGTGGCAGGTGCAGGTGTTCGAGGGAGTGACGCACATCATGCTGCCGGAGCAAGCCGGCATCGTGTCGCTCCGCTGCATTTGGGGCGATCCCCCCGCGCTGGAAGACTCGATCGAGTTCGACCGGCTCTTCCCGCGACGTCGCAAGATGCGTCGCATCCACCCGCTGAGATTGGCACAACCTTCTGCCGGTTGGGACGGCGAAGCGGTGCTCGATCCGCCGCAGAAGTGGTGGCGGCGTTGGTTCACTCGCTCAAAGTGGCATCGCTGGAAAGCTTGGTCCATCGAATGGCCCAGCATGATGCTGCTGATCACGTTCGTCGAACGGGGCGACCGGCCGCATGATCCGGAAACCGCAACGCTCGTCCGCATGGTGCTCAACACAATGGAGGCTCCCGACATGATCGCCGACCCGCCGCAACTGTTCGCCGCCCGTGCTCTCAAGTTGGCTCGCGATAAATTCCCGCTGCTCGAATGCGAGCAGACCGGCGAGTTCCAACTGCGACTCGGCAAGTCGAATGTGAACCTGTTCAACTTCTATCGCTCGTACGTGCAGTCCCCCGACCGCTTCGAGAACATCCTGCTGCCGGCGCTGACCACCGTCGTCCAAGTCCAGGAATGGGGCGAAGACCAAACCACGCCCTCACTCGATTCCGTGCGCGACCGCATTATGCCGATGCTCTACCCGGAGAAAGTTTGGAAGCAGAATTTTCCAAACTTCGTCGGCGAACCGTGGGTCGCGAATCTGATGATCCTGTACGTCGTCGACGAGGCCCAAGCCTATTGGTACATCCGCAACGAACTGCTGGAGAAGTGGAACCTCACCGCCGAGCAACTCCACGAACTGGCGCTGAGCAACCTCGACCGCTACTTCGACGAGCACCCCTCCGAGATGATGCTCACCGGCCAAGAGGACGGCCCCAAACTCCTGATGCCGCACAAGCCGGACGCCTACAACACGTCCCGATTGCTCAGCCAGTCGTTCCACGAAAAAGTCCGCGACGTGCTCGGCAACGAATTCGCCGTCGGACTCCCCAACCGCGACTTCTTCGTCGCGCTCAGCACCGACGCCCCCGACATGCTCAAACACATCCGCGATCGCGTCCGCGAAGACTTCTCGCAGATGGATCACCCACTGACCGACAAGCTACTGCTCGTCAGCCAAGACGGCGTAAGCGAGTTGCCGTAGCAGCCAGGTCGAGGCATCCATGATTTGGCAATTGGTTGGGTATGCCATGATCAGCAGTGGAGTCCTAATCGACTTGACGAGCTTCGCCTTGGGCGTGCGTCGTCTGCGGGGAAATGGTCCATCCGGAATTCCTGTGATTGGCTTCGCGATGGTGCTACTCGGTCTCGGAGCACTTCTGACTGCGGGGTAAATGAGCTGGGACGTCGCCAAGGTGTGGATTGTGACATACGCATCAATCCATTTTCTCCTTCAGTTCGTTTTACTAGCGATCCTTGTTCTCGTTCTCAGACTCTTTCGGCGATAGCCAATGTCAGACGAGATCACCAACAACTTGCCTTGCTCAACGACGATTGCCGATAATTACTTCCGCTCGTTGCGTCCGTCGGGACCAGGATCCTGCGATGATCGCTGAGACCGCACCATCGCCTGAAGACATCCCTGCGGAAATTGAGCAGCGGTACGAAGGGGAGTGGATCGCGTGGGATTGCGAGACTCGCCAAGTCATTGCCCATGATGTGGTCCCAAACAAACTGGTTGCTCCGACGGACAAGGCGTTTGATGCCGGGCACTTGATCTACTTTCGCCACATCCTGCCTCCCGATGCCATCATCGTGGGAGGCTTTTGAACCATGCGGTTTCCGACCGTCTCTCGCCAGCCAAATAGGGGCGGCTCTTGCCGACCATCGGTGGCCTTCAACCGGAAACGACCATCAACCGAGCTTGACGACGGGACGCGGGTTTGGACTTGATGACGATTTGGATGTCTTGGTCGAGTGCATTAAGGAATCGAAACAGGCGGTCGGTCGAGAACTCCCGCAGTCGGCCGCGCAGAATCTTGGAGACCTTGGGCTGGTCGATTTGCAGGGCTGCCGCGACCTCTGCTTGGCTGAGTCCTTTGGCTTCGATGACTTTGGCCAGCCGCTGAGCCAGCCGAGATTTCAGCAACGTCTCCGGCGCTTGTGGATCGCCCAGGTCGGCAAACACATTGCCGCTGCTGGCTTGGATGGTTGAGGCACGTTTCATGGCGTTTCTCCCGATGCACGTTGACGCTCCGCGTGATCTTCGCGGGCAAGTTTGAGGCGGCTGCGGATCAAGTCCAAGACAGGCTTGGGAGTGGTAATCCCCTTCTTGGACTTCTTCTGAAAAGCGTGCAGCACATAAACGGCATCGACAAATTGGACGGTGTAGACCGCTCGAAAGGCGTTGCCATCGAAGTCGTCCACGATTTCCAAAACTCCCGCGCCACCGAAACCTGACAGTGGCTTGGCCGAAACAGACTTGCGGCCTTGCTGAGCGATGTCCAACGCATGTCCCATGACATCTTTGACCTCTTCCGGGAATGCCCGCAGGTCATCCTTGGACGATCCGACCCAAAAGACCGGCTTGCGTTTCATCGCTACCTTATGCCAGTTTTGGCAACATTCGGCAAGAGACTTCCGGCGAACCACAAATATCTTTCGCTGCTCCCGCCCAAATCGACAACAGCGATTCGCCACTGGCAGGATACCGGACCTGCGCCCCTACACCAGCGTCGATTCGCAGACGCCGTTCATCAGCCAATGATCGACGTCGGAGAGCATTTTCGGCGTCGGCGATTCGCTGGAATCATACGCTCGCAGCACAGCTTGAATGCCGAACGAACGCAGCAGGCGGCCGATGCCCGTGACATCGGCCATCGAGACGCGACTGTCGCGCACTCCCGCGCTCAAGAAGACTCGCTTGCCGCGCAGTTCGTCGTAGTTCGCGAGAGCCGAATCGAGCTTCGTTTCGCGTAAGCCAAACGCCAGCGCGCCGGCAAACCATTCAGGACGGCGCAGCAACATCCGCAACGCAATTGAGGCTTGATCGCCGAAACCGGCGAGGTAGATGCGTTCGCTGTGGACGTGGAACTCGCGCCGCATCTGTCGAGCGACATCCTTCAGCGTTTCCAGCAAACCATCGAGCGGGTCGAGACTTCCTGACGGCGACATCGGGCCGCTGGCGAAACGATTCGTCGGCGTCAGCCCTTCGACCGCGAGGCCCAAATAGCTCTGCGGACTGATCCGTGGCATCAGGTCGAGCAACTCGCGAGCAGTCCACTCGGCATCGTGCAGCCAGACGATCAGCGGATAGGCGTAGTTTGGTTCGTAATGCGGGGGCAGATGCACCGGCGATTCATCCGGTAGGGAAAAGTGCCCCCACGGCGAGTCGGCTCCGGCCACCGCGATTTCCAACGACGTCACGGCTTCGGCAGCGACTGGCTCGTTGAGCGCGGCGTGATTCGCGGGGACGAGCGTGTCCCACGGCTTACGTTGGTGCAGGTCCATCGACGGCGAATCGTGTGGCGCGAACCAGCGCCCTTTCCACGGATCATCAGCATGTGTCGTCATTCGCTGGCCCCTCCTGCGATGCTCAACAAATTCGGCGATGACTGAGCATCGCGGGAACTAAAAAACGGCACGTCTTCCGAAAGAGCAATTTCGGTCAACGGAAACATCTTGCCCGGACAGGCCGTCGCTTTGACGTCGCGATGTCCGACCACTTGGCTGCTTTTAAGGCCGTACTCGCGCTTCAACACGCCGACCAATCGCTTGATCGACGCCAACTGAGCGGTCGACGGCCGATGATCTTGAAAGTTGCCGACCAGACAGATGCCGATGCCGTGCTGGTTGTATTCGTCGTTGCCCGCATGAGCCCCCTGCATCTGCTTTTTCCAGCGAAAGGTCGGCTCGATCTCGCCGTCATCCATGCCGGAGCCGTTACCAATCAAAAAGTGATAGCCGATTCCCTTCCAGTTGTTGCCGTTCTTGTCCTTGCGGTTGAGATGCTCGGCGTGAATCGTCGCGACGCTGCCCCCTTCGGAGGCTGTGTGATGGATGACGATGTGCTTCCAATCGCGAGCGGCCACGCTGGGCTTCCAGGGATTGCCGAACGGAATCTGAGGCATTGCGACGATGGGCGGAATGATCTCGGCCGGTTCGGGCACCGTGAAACGCTGGCTGCCGTACCGCAGCGGCTCCGGGGAATGAACCACCGGGCGCTGGCAGCCACCGACGCTGATCCAGGAGATCGCGATGAAGCAGAGCATCCACGTACCAAGCTTACGCACGCCGTCCTCCATGAACAGCAGGGCCAAGAATTCGATTTCAGACCGCAGCCTCAGGAGCAGAGCGAGACAGAAAACCTGTACGCAATGACCGTCAACCGGAAAGCGGGGCGGACTGTAGTTCGATCGAAAAAACCGGTCAACGTGAAGGTTTCGGACGTGACGCCTCGGCCGGTTGTGCGAGTCACAACACCGCTCAAAACGTGTTAAACCGGAGCGGTCATAGCGATTTCACGGCACATCAAACGGCCGCAAATCGCTGCGTGTATTGCCCAAAATTCCCAACCGCTGCGACCGACGCGAATTCGACCTTTTTCAGACGACTTCGCTTGCCGAAGCACAGTTCTTCCGTTCGCAGCGTCGCTGCGGCTTATTCCTCTGCCAAGGACTTTTGGGCAGACAAATGGGGCCAGAGGAATGCCGGACAGCGAGTCATTCCTTCGATTTCGAGTCGCCGGTGCTCGACGATTTCGGAGCACTGGTGTCTGACTTCGTGCTGGAGTCCGGCTTCGACGAGGCCGCTTCGGACGCGGACTTATCAGCTTTCGCGGCGTCCTTGTAGGACTTGCTGCGATAGTCGGTCAGATAGAAGCCGGTGCCTTTGAAGATCAAGCCCGCGCCCGCCCCAATCAGCCGGCGGGCTTTCTTTTTCTTACAGACCGGACACTTCTTCTCCGGTTCCGCTTTGATGGATTGAAACAACTCCCACTTGTGATTGCAGGCACCGCATTCGTAGTCGTAGGTTGGCATGATGGCAGGTGAGTCTCGCAGAGAAACGGAGTTCGGCCGGGGCAAAATACGCGGAGACTCCCCGATTGTGTAGCCTGAGCCGACCGTTATCTCCCTCGATGCTTATTCAGCGTCCGTTCGTAGAGGTCCAACATGCGCGGCAGCATTTTGTCGAGGCTGTAGTTTTCCTGGATCATGTGCATGCCCGCGTCGCCGAGATGACGATAGGCCGCCGGATCGTCGAGAACTTGCAGAGCGAGTTCGGTCAGTCGATCGACATCGAAGAATCCGCCCAGTAGACCGTTCTCACCGTGACGGATCATCTCGCGGACCGGGGCCGTGTCAGAAGCGAGCACTGTCGCTCCGCAGGCCAGTGAGTTCATCAGCGACCAGCTCAACACGAACGGAACCGTCAGATAGATATGCAGGTCGCCCATGCTGATGATGTCGGCGAGCTGATTCGGTTCGACTCGGCCGGTAAAAATGAAGCGGCTGAGGTCGTAGTTGTCCTGTTTCAAAATGTGATCGCGGTAGCTCTCGGCGTCACTGATGCGCTGCATGTCGCCGCCGTAACAGACTCGGTCGGAACCGACGCAGACAAAGACAACATCTTTGCGAGCATCACAAATCCGCTTGGCGACTTTCATGAAGATGTCGAACCCGCGCATCGATTCGAAGCCGCGCGAGACGTAGGTGACGATCTTCGTGCCGGGTGGGATCACTCGGTCGCCGATCTGACGTGGAACCTGACGGCGATGCCAGACGTTCGTGTCGATCCCGTCGAAGATCGCATCGATCTTCGGTTGGTACTCGACCGGGAAGAGACTCTTTTGCCATTGCGTTGGCGAGTACCCCGCCGCGCAGGTTTGCAGGTCGAGCAGGATCATCGCGTTTCGCGTGCGTGAGCGGAGCAGGTCCAGCTCTTTGACCGGAATCTCCGGACGGAAGTCGAGGTCCGAGTTGCGGCCGTGATAGTAGTACTCGAAGTAATTGATGATCGGGCAGTCATAGAGATCGGCCAGAAACGTCGTCGAGCCGAAGCCGCTGTGGCCGACCACGAGGTCTGGCTTAATTTCCGGATGCGCCTTCATGGTTTCGTAGACGCCGTGTGTGTGCCACACGCAGTTCTCGAACGTGCGACTGCAATAGTGGACCGTCTTGGTCGCTCCGCCAGTGAGCTTGTACTGAAACCGTTGGATGCCATCGAACACGCCTGACGGTAGCTCGCACACGAACGAGCAGCGGAAGCCGTGCTTCTTGATGAGATAGCTGGCGATGTGACCGAACTGAGCTGGAAAGTTCTTATGAACGAACAAGACGTGCATGGGATGCTCCGTGTTAGAAAAGAATTGGCGAGCGGGGCGGCGTCAGCCCCCCGGTTGGACGCACGACTTGCGAACCACCGGGGGGCTGACGCCGCCCCGCTCGCCTGTTGTTTGGAGTTAAGCGGCCGCCTTTTTGGCGAGGAACCGCGTCGTGGCGGGCATATCGTCAGCGTGTTTGCGAAGTGCGTCGAACTTCAAGACGGAGAGCCCTTCGCCTTCGAGGTGTTTCGAGTTGCTGTAGATCGGATCTCGCCAGTTCGGGACATGTCCGCCGAGTACCGCATCAACCATTTCTTGAACTCCGTCGACCAAGTCGATCGAAGCTCGGAATCCGAGTGCGCGGCGAATCTTCTCGAAGTTGACCCGGTAGTTGCGCATGTCGTCGTTGTTGCGGACTGCCTCGACTTCGATTCCCGG
The DNA here is from genome assembly GCA_945905295.1 of Planctomyces sp. SH-PL62. Classification (GTDB taxonomy): domain Bacteria; phylum Planctomycetota; class Planctomycetia; order Planctomycetales; family Planctomycetaceae; genus SXKJ01. The sequence goes on from CAMDPX010000039.1 coordinate 20,931, forward strand.
ACAGGATTGGGCGACGATCTGGCCGAGCTGCGTCAGCGTGTAGTTCTGGCTTTCGTCGCCGACGTTAAAGATTTGGCCGCCGACTTTGGCGAGCGGAGCCTCCAGCGTCAGCACGCACGCACGAGCGATATCGCGAGTGTGAACGAACGGCCGCCATTGTTCGCCATTGAAGACGCGGATCTTCTTGTCGGTCACGGCCTGAGCGCTGAAGAGATTGGCGACCAGATCGAATCGTGGGCGATGCGACCAGCCGTAGGCGGTCGCGAATCGCAAGATCGTCGGTTGGAAGTCGGCGTCCGCCGCATCGAGCAGTGCCCGTTCGGCGTCGATCTTCGTCGTCGCGTACAACGAGACCGGATTGAGCGGCGAGTCTTCGGACATGATCTCTTCCGAATCGCCGTAGACGCTACACGTCGAGGCGAAAACGAATTTCGACACGCCATTGGCCTTCGCCAGTTGAGCCATCATCTTGGCCGCGGCGTAATTCACGGTGATCGTCGTCTCACGATCGAGAGCACACGCCGGATCGCCGACGATGGCCGCCAGGTGACAGACCGCGTCCATGCCTCGCAGAGCGCGGGCGGCGTCTTCGATGTTGCGGAAGTCCCCCTTCATGACTTCCAGACGCGGATGTTCGAGCACATCCGCCAGCGAATGCGTCCCAAACAATTCGAGGTCGAGCACGCGCACGCGATAACCGGCATCGAGCAGTTGCCGAGTCAAAATCGAACCGATGTAACCCGCTCCGCCAACGACGAGCACGTCTTCGACTTTGGTGTTCGCCGCTTCGCCGCGCAGAACGACCCGGAAGAGTTCTCCGACTTTCATCCGCGAGTACCGCACACACGCGACGACGGCACAGAGCAACGTCCAGGCGGGCAGGCCGACTTCCAGTGTCTGTTGCGGTTTTTTGAACGCGAACGCACCTAAGGCCAGGTGGGCGATCAGTCCGATTCCGCACGCGATCGCGATGGCCGTTAAGCGCTGTTGAACTCGCGAGAACGGGACCGGCTGGTAGACGCGCGTTAGAGCGAACAGCACCACGGTCGAGAGTCCGAACCAGCCGGCGTTCATCAAGTACGTGGCGTTGACTCGGTCAAACAGTGCTCCGATGGGATTATCCCAGCTCAGGCCGCCCATGACGGCCAGTCGCACGACTGCGGCCATCACCAGCACCGCATTCGCGACGAGAAAATCGACGAACACGCGAACCGCAAGTTTGTCCGATGTCAGCGATCCGAAGAGTTGTGTCCACACTTGATCGAAGAGCTTGCGAGTTCCCGGCATCGTGACGGGCTGAAAGACCTCGCGCGGCAATTCGCCGCTCGTCAGGCCCGGCTGCATGAGGCATCCCTGCGACATCGTTGGCTCCTTCACCGATTGCGTCTGCGTTCTGACTGGGCGAGAAAGCGGGACCGTCGACAAAGCCACGGATCGCGAACGCCTCCCTGCGGGCGAGACTTCGCCCATCAGAATTTTCGGACACTGGCCATCGGGAAGATGAGCAAACTTTGACGGTCACGCGGAGGATCGCGATTCCGCGAACTGTGCCCGCGCGGCACGAGAGCGGCAGAGATTGCCGGTAGGTAGGTTGGGACTCCGTCCCGACCGTTTCATAGTCTCAACCAATGGTTGATTCGCGAACGAACATTGTCGACTCGCCGGAATGGGTCGGGACGGAGTCCCAACCTACGCCGCGCGGGCGAGCGGCATCAGCGACTTCTGCGTCGCGTGCGACATGACCTTCGCAACCGCGCGAGCGGTGTCGAGCATGTCCGGTGCGCTGAGCGTTGGATGGACGACGAACATCAGGCTCGTATCGCTCAACTGCCGAGCGTTCGGCAATCGCTGATCCGGCTTGAGACCAACGGCCTCGAACGCGGCTTCCTGATAAATCTCACAACAGATCCCGCTGCCGCAGGGGATGCCTTCCTTCTGCAACGCTTTCACGATCAGGTCGCGAGTCCAGCCGGCTTGCAGTTGTTCCGGCCGAATGAAACCGTAGTGCTTGTAATAGCTGTGAAAGCAATCGATCTCGGGAGTCTCTGTGCGGATGCCGGGAATGCGTGACAACGCTTCATCCAGCGTGGCGGCGTTGCGACGGCGAGCGTCCACCCAATTCGACAACTCGCGCAGAGCACAGCGGCCGATCGCAGCCTGCATTTCGGTCATCCGCCAGTTCGTGCCGAGCGACTCGTGAGTCCATTTGAAGATTGTCGGGTGCTCGCGGTTGTAGACGGCGTCCCAATCCTTGCCGTGGTCTTTGTAGCTCCACGCGCGGCCCCACAGTTCTTTGCGATTCGTGACGAGCATTCCGCCTTCGCCGCCCGTCGTGATGATCTTGTCCTGGCAAAACGAGAAGGCTCCAAAGTCTCCGATCGAGCCGACCGGCCGACCGTGGTAAGTCGCCCCGTGAGCCTGCGCGCAGTCCTCAATCACGAACAATCCGCGGTCGCGAGCCAAGTCCATGATCGGGGCCATGTCACACGGCCAACCGGCGATGTGGACGGGGATGATCGCCTTCGTGTTCGGTGTCAGCGCGGCCTCGATCGTTTCGGCGGACAGGTTGCCGTTGATCGGATCGACGTCCGCAAAGATCGGTCGAGCGCCTCGCGCCCAAACCGCGCTCGCCGTCGCGATAAACGTGCGCGGCGGGACGATCACGTCGTCGCCCGGCCCGATGCCGAGTGCGTGCAACGCCAACTCAATCGCCAACGTGCCGTTGGCCAGCGAGATCGCGTGCTCGCAATTGACGGCCCTGGAGAATTCGTTTTCAAACAGCCGGCATTCCTGTCCGGTCCAGTAATTCACTTTGCCGGACTTCAATACCGCTTGCACGGCGTCGCATTGAGCTTCATCGAAGATGGGCCACGGCGCGAACGGCTTTTGGCGAACCGGCAACCCGCCATCCGTGGCGAGCAGATCGAGAGACATTTCGGAATCCTTTCCGATCGTAGGTCAGCCTTTCTAGGCTGACCCGAATAGGGATAGTCGTTGGCAACGCAGGGTCAGGCTGGAAAGCCTGACCTACATCGCCCATCGCAGCATCGTCGCGCCCCACGAATAACCGACGCCAAACCCAACCAGCATGACTCGGTCGCCGATTTTCAGGCGGCCGGCTTTGTGGGCTTCTTTCAAGGCGATCGGGATCGTGGACGAAACCGTGTTACCGCAATGGCTCATGGAGACATAGAACCGTTCCGGCGGGATTTCAATTTTGTCCCGCAGGTGTCGCAGCATGTATTCGTTGGCTTGGTGGAAGAGAAACAGATCGACGTCGTCAAAGGTGATGCCGGCGCGACTACAAATGCCGGCGACCAAATCGGGCACGGCGTCGAGCGTGAAGAGGAAAATCTCCGGCCCGTTCATGTAGAGCGTCGGAGGGACCAGGACATGCTCATCAGCGTCCTCGACACCACCGCCGCTGGCGAACCCGGCGACTGGCTTACGCATCCCGCCGGTCTGAACGATGAGGTTCTTCGCTCCTCGGCCGTCTGTGCCGTACACGAACGGCCCAATCGCGGGGGCTTGTTCGCTGTGCGAATCCTGAGCAGTGATCAACGTCGCGGCCGAGGCGTCACCGAAGAGCGTGCGAACCGACATGTCCGTCGGCGTGATGAATTTGGTGTAGGTTTCGGCGGTCACGACCAGCACGTTGTTGACTTGGCCGGTCTCAATCAATCCCTTGGCCATGCCGAGGCCATAAATGAATCCGGAACAGCCGAGGTTGAAGTCCAGCGCCCCGCAACTGGTCCGCAGGCCGAGCCGATGTTGCAGCAGGCAGGCGGTCGTGGGGAGAAAATAATCGGGCGACTGCGTGCAGAGCATCAAATAGTCGATGTCTTCGGGTTTGCACGCTCCGGACTCAAACAGCTTCGAGACCGCTTTGACGGCGAGATCCGACGACAACTCCTCTTCTTCGGAGATGCGTCGTTCTTCGATGCCGGTTTTGCTTTGAATTTTCTGAGGCGACCAGTTGGGCGCGATCTCGCACAACTGCGGGTTGTTGAGAACCTGCGGCGGCAAGTAGTACTCGATCGCTTTGAGAATCGCCTGCATGAATCATGTCTCGAGGGCTTCGACGGGGAACAGGATAGTCACCGCGGCACTCAGGCCGCCATCTTCGTGGGGCTGAGCTCGGCAGTGACTTCGTCCATCAGGTCTTCCACGGTGTGACAACGCAGGATCGTGCCCGGAGCAATTCGCACCCCGAAGTCCTCATCGAGCATCGCGATCAGGCCGATGAAGGTCATCGAACTCCAACCGGCAATGTCCTGCAACACCGTCTCTTTTTGAATTGAACCCGCGCTGACATCAAACAGTTCATGCAACGCGGCGAGGAATTGCGGCGCATTCATACGATCTCTCCTGCGCTAACCGAAAGTCTCCAAAGGGCGCGGCTTGTAGCAGAGGCCGCACAAACCCAGCAACACGAGTTCGCACGTTCGACCGGCCGAATGCCGTGAGCCGAAGGCCGAGAGCCGTTATCCTAATTTCAGTTAGAACGCGACGGGGTCGGGAGTCTTTTTCAGGTCGGCCCCACAGAATTGTCGGTCGGTGATTGGGTTGCGGGCCGACCTGAAAAAGACTCCCGACCCCGTCATACGGCACAACCATGTGGAGTTCATCATCATGTTGATCGGGTTTGTCAGTGACGAGCGCTACGTCGCGGTTTCGGATGTCCTGTTGGAGTTCGTCAACGCACGCGGCGACTCGTGGGAGACACGTTCTCGCGCGAGCGGCTCCGTGCATCTCGACCTGCCGAGCGGCGAGTATCTCGTCACGCTGCAACGGCCCGGCTTCGGCGGCAAGCGCGTTCGGCTGACGTTGCCAACCACACAACCGCATCACTTCCGGCTATTGTCCGATGGGCTGCTCGGCTATGCGTGGCCGAAGTGCGTGCGGTCGGGCGAAGAGGCCGAGTTTCGAGTCCACTCGGTCGAATGCTTCCACTTGGAGTTGTGGCGGTACGGCTGGACGAAAGAGCGTGTTCGCGGACTCGGCTGGCACGACGAGCATGGGCCACGAGCGATGATGCAGATCACTCCCGACGGCGACTACACACAAACCGGCGTCGAGTGGAATAAGTTCGGCTACACCAGCCCCGCTCAGAAACAGATGGCGAAGGCTCCGGAGCGGTCGGGCTTGTACTACTTCCACGCCAGCACCGCGTCCGGCCGAGCGTTCGCGTTTCCTTGGGTCGTCGCGCCCGCCCAGCCGACCGCGCCTGTGGCTGTGCTGGCGTCGAACATCACTTGGAACTGCTACAACAATTTCGGAGGCCGTAGCAACTACATCCACGCGAACGCTCTGCCCAATGTGCCGGTCGTCAACTCACGGCAGGAGATCGCTCGCTACATCGACCCGAAGTTTCAGACCTGGGGCTGGAACGACTACGTCCCGCTGTCGTTCGAGCGTCCGGAGCCGATCAACGACATCGCGCTTGCCGAACAAATCACCGATCCGATTGAAGGCCGCGCCGCGTGCCACATCGCTCCGGCCGAATGGCGATTGCTCGGCTGGCTGGAGAGGGAAGGCTTCGCTTACGACTTCTACTCCGAGACGCAGTTGCACGACGACGTGCTCGATTTGTCGAAGTACAAGGTGCTCATCATCAGCACGCACCCGGAGTATTGGACGCGAAAGATGTACGACCGCGTCAAGCACTGGGTTTTCCACGAAGGCGGCCGGCTGATGTACCTCGGCGGCAATGGCGTGAACTGCGAAGTCACGCTGCACGACAACGACACGATGACCGTCCACAACGGCACGATGACCAGCCTTTGGCCCGAAGGAATCGGAGCGGAAAGCCGGCTCGGCAAGCGGCATGAATCGGAAGCCAACCTATTAGGCGTCGTCTTCACACCCAGTGGAATCATGACCGGCGCGCCTTATCGAGTGACCGACGACACACACTGGTGCTTCGAGGGAACCGGCCTGAAGAACGGCGATACGTTCGGCGAAAAGAGCCTGCACCGTCGCTGTCCCGGCGGAGCCTCCGGCCACGAGACCGACAAGATCTCGGCGAGTTCTCCCAAAGGGACGCGAATGCTCGCGAAAGGTCTCAACCCCGACGACGGCGGCGCGGAGATGTCGATCTTCGACACCGAGTCCGGCGGCGGGACGTTCTCCGCCGGCTCGATCTGCTGGCCCAGCAGCATCCCCATTGACGATCACGTCTCACGAATCACAGCCAACGTGCTGCGAAAGTTTTCGCGCTCGTAGTGACCCCATTTATGTGGTCGAGATCGACGCATGTCCGAGATCAAACCCGACCCGATAAATCGGGTCACTACGAGCGCTCGCATTAGTTCTTGTCTTCGGCCACAAGCCCGCGACGCATGCGAAACGGTTCGCTCTTCACGGTCTCGATCACAAGCGTCGAGAACCGATATCCGTTTTGCCCCAATGCGGTCGTGATCCGATCGACTGCCGGCCGGTCGTAGTACTCAAGACCTCGACCGAGCGCATACGTCAGCAGCTTCTCGGCGACGCAGCGAGCAAACAGATTCTGCCGAGTCTTCAAGATCTCCTTGAGTTCACTCGGCCCGGAGAATTTCTCACCGGTCGGCAGTTCGCCCGCCGGGTCGATCGCGAACTCACCATCCTTCTCGCGGAAGCGGCCGATCGCGTCGAAGTTCTCGAACGCAAACCCCAGCGGGTCCATGCGAGCGTGACAGTTCGCACAACTCGGATTCGCGCGATGCTGTTCCATGCGTTGCCGCAACGAACCGGTCAGCTTCTCTCCCTGTTCGAGTTCCGGCACGTTGGGCGGAGGAGGTGGCGGAGGTGTGCCGAGCAATTGTTCCAACACCCAGCGGCCTCGTTTGACCGGTGAGGTGCGGGTCGGGTTCGACGTGACCGTCAACACGCTCGCTTGCGTGAGCAGTCCACCTCGCACGGTCCCTTCCAGATTCACGCGAACGAACTCTTGACCGCGAATCGGTTGTCCGCCTGGTCGCTCGGCTTTTTTGCCGGCAAGGTTGCCGTTCGTGTCTGTGATGCCGTAATGCCGTGAAAGCGGCTCATTCAAATACGTGAAGTCGGCCGCCAACAACTCGAGCAGGCTGCGATCCTCTTTGATGATCGCTTCCAAGAACATTTGAGTTTCGGTCAGCATCGCGCGTCGCAGGAAGCCGTTGAAATCGGGAAAGAGCTTCCCATCCGGAGCAATCAACTCCAATCGCTTGAGTTGCAGCCATTGCATCGCGAACTGATCGACCAGCGAAGCGGTGGCTCGCGAGTCTTTCAACATGCGGAGCACTTGCGGCTCAAGGTTCTTCGACAACTCGCCACGTCGCGCCAGATCGAAAAGTTCGTCGTCGGGCATCGTGTTCCACAGGAAGTACGACAACCGCGAGGCGAGATGAATCTCGTCGATCGGCCGCGGCTCCGGGCTGTCGGGGCGGTCGTCGAGTTCCACTCGAAACAAAAACTTTGGCGAGCAGAGCAACGCTTGCACGGCCCACTGCATTCCCGCTTCCCACTTCTCGCCGCCAGCGACCGCTTGATCGACGACTTTCGCCATCGCTTCCGCTTCTTGCGGTGTCGCCGTGCGCCGGTAGCCGCGCGACAACAATCGAGTCAGCACTTCGCGCGTCTGCTCGGCCTGCGGTTTATCGGGCGAACACTTCAGCAGCATGATCTGCGACGCCGGCCGAGTCTCCAGCGGGCCTTCGCTCCAGATGTGTTCGATGAAGAGCTGCGGCGGCTCTTCTCCTTCAGGAGGTTTGACGATCGCGAGTCCGGCTCGCTGGATGTCGCCGCGGCGGTTGATTGGGAATTCGATCTGCTGCACGCTCTTCGCATCGCGGGCGGCGATCTCGAACGTCTTCAGAATCTTCAGCGGCTTCATCGTCTTCAAAGCCGCTCCCATGAGTTGATCGACTTCCTCGTCCGGCGATGGATCGGCCAGCTTGCCGCCGGAGATGAACAGCGCGACTTTCACCGGCGATGTCCCTTTCGTCTCGGCATACATGTTGGCTCGCAGGATCAAATCCGCATCGGCTGATAACTTCAGATAGTCGCCCGGCGCGGCGAACGGCCCTGAGTTGACTGGTTCGGCGTCGGCGGGATTCATCGGACGAAATCGTCCTTGCGGCGTCTGCGCGTTGTTCGGCTGCAAGTACCGCCCCGACAAATAGCGGCTCGCCGGTCGCGGTGGATTGGCCAGGATGACTCGCTGCGAGACCGTCTCGGCCGCCGCGAGATATTGCTCCATCAGCACCGGCGAGAGGGTCAGCACGTCGCCAATGTTGTCGAAGCCGTGGCCAATGTCGTCTGATGGAAAATCCGCTGCCGGGTTGAAGTCCGCTCCGACCAGATCGCGCAGCGTGTTGGCGTACTCGACGCGATTTAGCCGCCGCATGGTGACTCGGCCGGGATCGGGTTTCGCGTTCTTGTCGTGGTGATCGAAGACGGCTCGCACATGCGCAGTAAAGTCGGCGATCTCTTTCGCGGTCGGCTGCGGCTTGTCGTCCGGCGGCATCTCGCTGGACTCGACCATCTTCAAAACCGATTCCCACGTCTTGCGCTTCTTGACGACCGAGGCATTGTCCACGAAGCCAGCCAGCGAAAGCTCGGCCTTCGGCTTGTCGCCGCTGTGACATTCGAGGCAGTACTTTTTTAGAAACGCGAGACCCGCCTGACTGAAGTTCGGCGCAGCGTCTTGTGACTGGCTGGGAGTCGGAACAAGCAACACGAGTCCGCAAAGGAGAGGCAGTAACAATCGGTTCATGGGCATTCTTGTTGAAATCGAGGCAGGTTGTTCGGTGGGCAAATTGCGGCGGGGTGCGTATCGTCGTGGTCCGGGCTGGCCGATTTCAAGTGGCGGCAAGAAACGGGCTCTCCGCCATTCGTGTTGAAAGCGAATTCGTGAGCCGCATGGTGCCAGCCGCGGGTCGATAAAAACAACCCGCGGCTAGCGCCTTGCGGCTCACGGCAGTCGGCCGAAAGCCGATGGCCGTAATACCGTTTCACCGACGATCCCCAAGCAGGGTCGTGGTGTTCGTCAAAACGTTCTGGCGAGCGTGGTGGCGCCTCATTTCGAGGCCGCGCGACGTAGAGAACATTGACGGTTGCAATTTACACAGGTATCGTCAGCCCGACACTTCTGATCCATTCTCAACAGGATCAAGACCATGCTTCGTCGCTGCTTAGTGCTTGTGGTTGGCGTTTGGTTCTTGTCTGGCGCGTCTCTTTTCGGGCAGGTGAATACCGGAGGAGTTGCACCGAAGCCGGTGGCCCCGCAGCGACTGGCGGCGCTGCTAAAGGGACGGTCCGAAGAACGCCGGGCCGAAGCGCTGGCGACGCTCGACGCCGCAGCCATCCAGCAGGCGGTCGTGGCCGATGCGCTCAAGGAATCGGTCGATCGTGATCTGCGCACCAAGCATGTCTCGCTGCTGACGGCTCAATCGCTGCGCTGTTTGGCTCAGTCGTCGCGCGACGAAGACATTCAGTTCGTCGTCAAGCTCACCGAGACTCCGGACGTCAACCTGGCATTCGCCGCAGCGGCCTCGTTGGCCGAACGCAAAGATCCGAAACTGTTGCCGAGCATTGTGAGTCTCGCCAAACGCAAAGAGTTCACGCAGAGTTTTGGTTTTCGGCGTTGCCTGGTCGATGCGGTGGCGCAGGTGCCGGACAAAGCCGCCGTCGCGTTTCTGGTCGAGACGTCCTCCAAGTTCGACGGGCAGTTGCGCTTCGAAACGGCGCAACATCTCGCCCGGCTGACCGGTCAGAATTTCGGCGGGCATTCCGATCAATGGACCGCGTGGTGGAAGGACCAATCGGACACTTTCCAACTCGCCGCCAAATCCGCTCCGGCGACGACCCTCCTCCCAGGTCGCGAGGTCGCTCGCATTCCCTGGCCGGAACCGCTGCCGGAATTCTTCGGCGTGCCGGTTTACGCCAAGCGAGTGGTGTTTGTGATCGACCGCTCGCGCAGCATGGCCTCGTCCGTAGACGGCGTCACGCGACTCAAAGAAGCGGTGGACCAATTAGAGAAGGCGGTCGAGAAGCTCGACCGATACGCCTTCTTCAATGTCTTCGCCTACAACTCAGACGTGCTGCCGTTCATGACGCAGTTGGTGCAGGCCGAGGACGACAACAAACGAGCGGCTCGGAACTTCGCCTACCGGCTGACTCCCGATAAGAAGACGGCCTGCTACGACGCGCTCTCTGCCGGCTTGATGGCCGACGCGAATTTGGAGGCGATGTATTTCCTGTCCGACGGCGAGCCGACCACCGGACGTCTCGTTGACATGCCGACGATCGTCAACTCGATCACGGCACAGAACGCCTTTCAACGCACCAGCATTTACACGCTGGGAATTGATGCTCGCGGCGCTCACGAAGAGTTCTTGAAAGACCTCGCGAGACGCAACTACGGCCAGTTCGTGATGGTGCGATGATTGTTTCAGATCAGCCGGAACGCGCTAGCGTCCGGGTTTCGAGGGGCCAAACGTAACCGGACGCTAGCGCGTTCCGGCTGATGGGACAAAGCTGAATGCGGAGAACTTCATGCGTGTGATTCAGTGTTGGCTAAGCATCTGGCTGGTGAGCTTCTGCGGTATGACCGCTCTGGCGGAACTCGCACCGGGCACCGCGAAATCCATTCGGCAGATCCTGGAAGTCGGCTTTGAGCCGGGTCGCGAATCGCTTCCGAAAGCGAAGTCGCTGCACGAGGCCGCCGTCAAATCGGGAGACAAGTCGCCGGAGATGGCATACGCCTACGGATTGGTCTTGCTCAAGCAGTTCAAACCGAAAGAGGCGGTCGAGCAGTTCCGCCTGGCGGCCGAGCACCCGGAAGCTCCCTACTGGCCCGCGTGGCAAGCGTTGATCTTCACGCACTTCTCGGCCAAGGAAACGACCGCCGGCTACGATCGTTTGTTCGCCTTCGCCAAGCGCGTGCAGAGTGCTTCGCCTGAGATCGCGCTTGAGGATCAAAAGCGGTTCGTGCAGTGGATGGGGCAGCTCGCCGGTGCTCTCGACAAATTGGCGGAGTCGCCGAAGGCGCTGGAGACCGTCCGCAAGAATGAAGTTCGCCTGCGCGACTTGATCGCCGAACCATTACAGCCCAACTACGACGAAGGCCGACACGAGGCCAGCGACGCCGCCATGCTTGTCGAGACGGAACTCGACGACGCCAAACAGCAGCAACAGTCCAAGAACGAACAGGAACGAATCGAGAAACAGGGCAAGATCGAAGCCGACGCCGAGGCCGCCAAAAAGAAAGCCGAAGTGGTCAAGAAGTCCGCCGAGGATTGGAAACGCTGGCTCGACGACCAACTCAAGCAGAACGACCGGCTCTTGGCGCGGCTGGAGAAGGATTACGGACTTTTGGAACGTCGCGCTCAGGAGAATCTCGAAACACAAAACCAAATTGATCGCGAGATCAACATCAGTCGCAATTTGGCGCAGGGGACCGGGAAGCAAGGAGCCGTTACTCGCACGAATTCTCGATTGACGAATTCTCGATTGAGTTCCAGTCAAAGTCCTCAACAGCGTGTCGATCAATTGCTCAATCAAAAAATACAACTCCAGTTGGACTTTGACCGCACTTTGCAGGAAGGCTTCGCCGTCAGCCAAAACGCGACCCGAGTCTTCCAACAGCGTGACCTGGCCATGAAGAAGTATCAGCAAATGACCGGCCTACTGGTGAAGGAGGAAGCCGCCACACAGAAGTGGCAAGACCGGCTCAAGAAAGATGGCGCGAAACTGAAGGCCCCCGTCAGCGACAAAGGGGGCGCGGTCACGCGCACGCTGACCAAAGCCAAAAGCCTGCGAACCTACATCGACTTCGACATCAACGACGAACGCCAACGCATGCTCGACCAAATCGACCCACCCAAGGCTGCGAACAACTGATCGTTCGACCGCGACAATTCCAGTCATCGCACTCCCCAAGGAGAACTCTCATGACGACTTTCAAGGCTCGATGGACGCTACTCGGAGTGGCCGTGTTCGCGGCGGCGAACGTTGTGTCGGCGGCGCGAGCCAAGGACGAACTTCCCAAAGCCGTCCGCAACGTGCTCTCTGAAGAAAGCCAAATCAGCCGTTCGGATTGGAATCGCCGACAACAACTCGGCGATGAACTCGGCAGAGCCAAAAGTGACGCCGAGAAACTCCGGTGGCATGCAGGCTACGTCGAAACCGCCGATGGCTGGAAACCCGTGGAAGAATTGGGATCTCCGAAGTCTCAAAATGATCGACTTGCGACATACCTTCAAAAGCGCCAAACGGTGAGCCGAAACAGCGAGGATCAATGGAAGTTGGCGAGTTGGTGTTTGAGCAATGACCTACGCGACCGAGGCGAGGCTCATCTTTTTCAGAGCGTGCTCTTGGCTCCGGCCGGCGCGGACACTTCCGAGCAGTTGAAGAGGTTGCGATATCGGATGGCCGGACAGAAGCTCGTGAGCCCTGTCGAATATGCGGAATTGGAACGAGAGGCAGAAATCCGGGATCGTGACCACAATCAATGGCTTTCGCGCGTTTCGCGGATCGTTGCGTCTGTCAGAGTCGACGCAAAAAATCAGCCGGTTCCACCTTCGCGAACGAACGAGATCGAGCACAACGCAGCGGTGCCCGCCATCGAACATGCTCTGACCAGCGCCAACGAGGCACAGTCAAAGGTTCTGGTCGATGTCTTGGGACGAACACGCAGTTACCGGGCGGCACAGACCCTGGCTCGTCTCGCGATCCTGTCTCCATCGCTGGCGATTCGCGATGCGGCGATCGAGGCTTTGCGGACACGCAAGAAAGACGATTTCGTCCCCGATCTTATCGGACTCCTCAAAACGCCCGTCGAACACAAAGTTGAAACAGCCGTCGGCCCGCGCGGTGAACAGTACTCGCGCTTTGTTTGGGCTCAAGAAGATGCCACGACAATCCAGTTGATTGATTTTCGACTTTTCGATCGCACGACAGCCTCTCGTTGGACGTACGTCACGAGTTTTCGGAATCCCGAAATACGTGGGATCCACTACATCCCAAATCAGCCGGCGGATATCGCGAAGTTGCATCAAATTCGGAAGTCGGTCATCGACTTGGATGCGTTGGCGGACCGCGCGAATGATCAAACCGTTGAAACGAATGAAAGAGTCAGTTCCGTCCTCGGAGTTGTTTGTGATTCTCCAAATCGAAGCACACCACAGGACTGGTGGAGTTGGTGGGCCGAATATGAGGATGTTGAGCCGAGTCCAAAACGAACGGTCATCGTCAAAGAAGAGAACCAACAAGTCGGCCGAATTGTTCCACCCACAATGCGAATCAGTTGCTTGGTCAGCGGGACTCCGATCTGGACGGAGCACGGATTGATGCCGATTGATCAAGTTCAAATCGGAGACCGAGTCTTGTCCAAAAACGTCGAGACGGGTGAGTTAGCGTTGAAGCCCGTCCTACACACCACCTATCGACCACCGCGCAAAACGACGCGGTTCGTGTTGGGGGACGATTCCATTCAGGCCACCGGCGGTCATCGTTTCTGGGTCTCTGGCTCGGGTTGGACGCGCACGCGGGAACTTGCCGCCGATCAGCCGATGCACACGACGACGGGAACCACGCGCATCACCGCGGTGGAAATCGCGGAGGAATCCTCGACCTACAACCTCGTCGTCGCCGACTTCCACACTTACTTCGTCGGCAAGAGCGGCATCCTCAGCCACGACGTTCTGCCTCCGAAGCCGACCAACAAAGTCGTGCCGGGACTGAGCGATGACTAACGAGGTGTTTCCTCAGACCATGAGAAAGATGACAGCATCTGCTGGATTGGGATTGCGGATCGGAAAGTGTTGCGCGGGTACGACGCACACGGATGCGAGAGGCGCACACGGATCATCGAATCGTTCGCTCTGCCTCGCATCCGTGTGCGCCTCTCGCATCCGTGTGCGAAGCGCATCGTCGCCGACACTTCTAAATTCCCAGATCTGAATCTGACCGGAACCTCGCCGTTCGAAGGAAGCGTTACTTCGGCGTCAGCAAGAACCCCAGCAAGTCGGCCATCTCCTGGAGCGGGATGCGGTCCTCGAAGCCGACCGGCATCAGCGATTGGCCGGTGGCAGCGAACTCTTCGATGTTGGATCGCAGAATCGTTTCGCGTTCACCCGTTGCGCGTCGCAGCGTGATGCTGTGAGCGGTCTCTTCCGTGATGAGGCCGGTGAGCACTCGGCCTTCATCGGTGACGATCACATAGGCGATGTAGTTCGGCCCGACCTCGCGGTTCGGATCGAGAATGTGCAGCAGCACCTCTTCGGGAGCACGATGCCGGATCGTGGCCATGTTGGGCCCAATGTCCTGACCAACTTCGCCAACACGATGGCAGGCTTTGCATTCACGGCGGAAGACGACTTCTCCTTTCGTGCGATCCGACTTCAGGGCCGGCAACGCTTCGCGGTACTTGTCCACGACTTGCTTGCGAGCGGTCAGAGCCAACTCAAACAACTTCACCGAGCGTTCCTTAACCGCCGCGTTCGCGCTGCGGACGAGCAGATTGCGGCGGATGTGCGGCACGTCAAACACCGCGACCGTCTTGGCATCGATCGCATCCAGCAACGCCGGCTGCCACTCCGCCCGCGAGACTAATGCCTCGACCGTTTCCCCTCGCGCTTCCGGTACCAGCATCCGATAATTCGCGAGCAACAGCGCCGGAACCTCCGCCTGCCGATGCCCCGCCAACACGCGCACAGCCTGAGCCTGCACCGCCGCCGGCTGAGGCGTCTGCAACAACGGCGTGAGCGCATCACGAGCCTGTGAAAACTCCACGAACGACAACAACGGCACCGCTTGTTGCCGCGTGCTCGGATCAGCTTTCGTGTCAGCCATCGTCGTCAATGCGTTCTACAATGCTTGTCTTTCAAGTACCACAAGTCCGGAGTCGCGACGACATACACGCCCCCTTCCACATCGCGAGTCCAGTCGGCCACGAGAGTCCCTCGGCGAAGATCGTGCTCTTGTCGAAGCGACCGTCGCCGTCGGTGTCTTCGAGCAAGCGAATACGGCCGAGCGGTTCGTCCTTCGTGCGTTCGACAAACGGCTTGTCGGAGGCTTTGTCGGTGTAGGGATAGTCGCGCATCTCGGCGACATAGGCTCGGCCGTTCTCGTCGTACTCCATCGCCACCGGATCGGTGACCAGCGGTTCGGCGGCGAACAATTGCATCTCGAAGCCATCACGAACGACGAACGACTTCAATGCTTCGGCTGGTTCCAACGGTGGAAAGCGGGGCAGTGGATCGGCGGCCGAAATCGCCGAGCATCCGATAGCGAGTAGCGTGAATAGCCATCGCGAGAGAGCCGTCATGTTTGCAGTCCTCGACAAAAAAGCCCGGCCTCTTGTGAGACCGGGCTGAATGTGAAGCCGCTCGTAGTGTCCCCATTGAATGAGGCCAACGCGAGAACTCGACCCGATCAATCGGGTCACTACAAGCGCGTTAGTCGCGGCTGTTGATCTTAGAGAGCAGTCGCAGGATTTCGACGTACAGCCAGACCAGCGCGACCAGCAGGCCGTAGCCGGCGTACCACTCCATGTATTTGGGCGCTCCGTGCGCGACGCCTTGTTCGATGAAGTCGAAGTCGAGCACCAGATTCAGCGCGGCAATCACGACGATGACCGCGTTGATGCCAATCGCGAGCATTCCCGAACCGTGCAGAAAGCTCACGCCAGGCATCTTGAAAAGCATCATGACCATGTTGACGAGGTACAGGATCGCAACCGCTCCGGTAGCGGCGAAGACGCCGAGCTTGAAATTCTCGGTCGGCTTGATGAGTCCGGTGCGATACGCCGTCAGCAGGCTGAATAGCGTGCCGAAAGTCAGACAGATGGCTTGAAAGACGATCCCATGAAACTGGGTTTCGTAAGCGGCCGAAATGATTCCGAGGACCAAGCCTTCACCGACGGCATAGACCGGCGCGAGGACGGCCGCCCAATCTCGTTTGAACCACAGCGCGATGCCAGCAATCAGTGAGGCCGCTAAGCCTCCCAGAAAGTACGGCAACACCGCTTGGAGTCCGTCGGCCTGTCGCAATTGCACCCAAGAGAAACCCGCGGACGCGGCCATCAGGATCAGCAGCATCGCAGTCTTGTTCGCGGTTCCTTGCAGAGTCATCACGTGCGAGCGTTCGACGGCATAGCCATCAAACGTGTCGAACGTGGACGAGTTCAAGGCGGGATTGGCGGTACGCATGAGAGATTCCTTTGCGGTTGTCGATGAGAGCGATGCTTCGCGGCAGAATGATAGCGTCCGCAGCGGAACCGGCGAGCGGCTGTTTTCGAGACGCTACAGCTTCGGCAACACTGGCGGTTTCGGTTTGACAGCTTTCGGTTCAGCCGGCTTTGGGTCCGGGACGAACAGCGGTCGCGGCTTTTGGGGAGCGGCGTTGGCTTTGTTCTGTGACGGTGGCGGCGGCGGCGGAATGAAACGCTCCTCAACACGGATGCCGAACGGGGACTGCAACTCGCGAGCGGCCATGATCGCCCAAGGTGTGCCGGGAGCTTCGGCGATCACTCGGTTCAACAAGTCGGTTGCAAGCAGTGCCCCCTTCTTGCTGGCAACGCCGGAGTTTTTGATTTCGGGCGTCGGATGAAAAATCCAATGATTCGAGCGTGTGTTGATGTCGGATTCAGCGAGCGAAGTCTTGAGCGTCGCGAGCATGTAGTTGTATTCGAGGTTGCGCGTTTTGTTGCCCAGCAATCGGCCGTAGTTCAAGCAGAAAGCCATGCGCCAGCGGAGCGACGGTTCGCGGTCGAGTTCCTTTTCGATCCCGGGCGGGAACGCTTGCAGCATGGCGTCGAGCATGTACTGGCTCTCGGCGACTTCCTTCTGGGCGTCGGTCGCGATCTGTCGGAAGTTGTTGGCAGCCACTCGAATGTCGAACCGTGGTGCGCCTTTGACTTTGAATCGCTGGCTCATCTGCGCGGCATTCAAGACGCTGGCTCGCAGCGGATGTTTGCGAACGTCTTTCGCAAACTCTTCGATCTCACCGAAGCTGTAGTCGGGAGCGAACGTTCGCAGCGCGGCATCGTCGAAGGTGCCGATCGGAGCGAGGCCGGCCATCGTGGTCATGTTCGTCAGGAAGTAGACGCCGCCAGTTTCGCTGACCAGCCGAGCCAGCGCGTACGGCGCGAAGCCGGACGAGAGGTATTCGTACTGCGGACCGTTAAACCAGAACGGCAGGTTGACGTTCTCGGCCATCGCCGCTTCGGGGCCGAGGTCGATCGGAAGCTGATACGTCTTGCCGTCCTCGGGCGCGACATACGGCACGAATCCTTTCCGCTTGCCGAACGGGGCGGTCGGGCCGATGACGTATGCCTTCGCTCCGTACCGATTGCAGATGGCGATCGCGTCCAGGTGAGGCTTGCCAAAATCGTCTCCCGCTTCGTCGGTGATCGTGATCAGCATGATGCGGCGATGTTGCTCGGTGCGGTAGTTCGACCACGCATTCACGACTTGCTTCACGGCGGTGAAAACGTTTTCGATCCCGGAAGTATCGGCTTGCAAGTTCTCGATACCCGATTCGATGTCCTCGAACTTGTCGGTCGGCTTGACGATGAAGTTGGTCTTCTCGCCGAACATCACGACGCCGGACAGCAGTCCTTTTTCGTGACGCGGAATCGTCGTCGTGTTCTCCAACGCGCCGAGTTCTCCGTAGATGCGTCGCAACCGCTTAGCGACCGCCTCACGCTGCGTCTTCAAGCTGCCCGAACCATCCAACAGCCACACGACCAGCACTTTGCTCTCTTGGAGATTTTGTGCGATCTCCCAAGTGACTCGGTCGAGTGCGGATTCGATTTGCACGAGTTGCTCGCCAGTCGAGCCCTTCACGACCAGCCGGTCGTCGAACTTCAATCCCTCCGGAACATCGTAGGCCGGCAGCTTCGCTTGATCGACGCGGGCTTCATCGAGCAACTGCTTTGCCGGCGCAGCGACCTTGGGGGTGTTTTGCACGACGGCCAGACCGAGGCTCATCGCGTTCGTGACCTCGCGGACTTCGAGTTCCCGTTCGTCCGGGTTCGCCAATTCGAACGGGATCGCTTCTTCGATCTCTTGGCGAATCACGTTCTCGGTGAATTTGGTTTCGATCACCGGTTCCATGGATTCGGCCGGCTCGTGCAGCAACCAACCGGAGAGATTGGTCATCAGCCACAGATGCAGCAGCAAGCTGACCAGCAATCCGCCGAACGCATTGCGTCCTTTCCGCAGATTGGCTTGATCAACGTCGTCATCGGCGAGTTCAAGCAGAATGATCTCGCCGGCCGCCGGATCGCGTTCGCGATTCAGGCCGTCATTCAGAACGTAGCGGAATTCCGCTGACTCACGCCAAGTGTCTGGAGCCACGACGCTCACAATGGGATGCCTCCTTGAAGGAATCGACTGCCCGGCGGAAGTGTAACCCGCGAGCAGCCCCTTTGTGTTCGTCAAAGTCTGGCAACTTGAGCTCTTGTTGAGAACCCTGCGCTCGTAGTGACCCGATTTATCGGGTCTGGTCGCGCGATCGACCCCATAAATGGGGTCACTACGAGCGCGGGCACTCTAGTCGCCCTAATTCCGGCTGAACGCGGGAGGAAATCCCTGGGTGATCCCTGCGGCCAGTTGGCGTTGTCGCTGCCGGAGGTGGAGCAGAACCAGATCGCTGCGAAGATCGACGTCCGGTTCGGCCAGCAGTGATTGGGCGTCGTCGGAGCTCAGTCCCAACGAGTGAGCCAGCACGTCGCACAACACTCCGAGAGACAGCTCAGCATCGAGCAACTGGTGCAACAGCGGGTCCGATTGCAGTTCCGGCAAGACCTCGATCGCGCCGGTCAGCAGTTCTCGCTGGCGGTGCCGCCGGTCGATCGTCGGTTCCGACGGATACCAATCGGGCAACAATGTCAGCTCGGCAGTGCGGTACAGCAGGTCGGTGCCGAGTTCCGTTTCAATGCGTGCTCGGCAAAGGCCCTGTAACGCAAGGTTGTAGCGACCATCGGGAAGCCTCTCTTCAACGGCGATGCGGCCCACGCAGACGATGGGGTGAATCTTCGCGGACTTGGACTCGTAAGCCGGCTCTTGATTCGGTCCCAGCAGCGCCATCGCGATCAGCCGGTCGCCGTCCAGAGCATCTGCGATCATCGCGCGGTAGCGTGGCTCGAAGATGTGCAGCGGCAGCCAAGTGTGCGGAAAATGGACGACGTTCGGCAGAGGAAACAACGGAGCTTGTCCGGTAAACAGCTTCAGTTCGTCTTGAATTTCAAACATGTCGCTCATGAAGTCGCTTCCTCAGGAGGTGTGATCTTCGGGACGAGTTCGTCGCGAAGTTGAATGTCGGTCGGATATCTGTCTTTATGGTCGAGCAATTCTTGAAAGCAGCGTTGATAGTCGGTCAGAAACGTGTCGAGGTTGATGCCCATGAAGCTCGGCCGGTAGGGATCAAGCTTCTGACGGCAGGTGTCGTAGAGCTTGCGTGCTCCGCCAAAATTGTCGTTGCCGAAGTGGAACAGTGAGACGGATGCCTGAATGAGTCCTTGCAAAAATCTCTTTTCATCACCGAGCGACTCGGACCACAACTCTTCCCAGACATCGTGGGCTTCAAAGAATTCCTCCTCGTTGAACAATCGCAGTCCTTCGAGGTACTGCGGCGCGTATCCATCCGACATGTGTTTGATCCTTACTGGCCGATGAAATTCGCGAGCGGTACTCTGCATCGCGGGCGGGATTCTAGCGCCGCTTGAAACCGTCAGTCCACGAGCAACTTCTCAACTTCGCCAACTTCATTATGCCTCAGTCCAAACAGACCTCCCGCGGCGATGACCGAAAGCAACGTGCCCTCAAAATCGCTCGTCAATTAGCCCAGACCTACGCCGATGCCGAGTGTGCCCTGAAGCACGACAATCCGTTTCAGTTGCTGGCGGCGACAATCTTGTCGGCTCAATGCACTGACGAGCGAGTCAACATGGTCACGCCGGCGTTGTTTGCGAAGTATCCGACTCCGGCCGCGTTGGCCGCCTCGGAGCAGGCCGATGTCGAGAAGATCATTCAATCGACCGGCTTCTTCCGAGCGAAAGCCACGAACCTGCGCGGCATGGCTCAAGCGTTGGTCGATCAGTTCGGCGGCGAATTGCCACGCACGCTCGACGAGATGGTGTCACTGCCGGGTGTCGGCCGGAAGACGGCGAACGTGGTGCTCGGCACCGCGTTCGGATTACCGACTGGCGTGGTGGTCGATACGCACGTCAAACGCCTCACGAGACTATTGGGGCTGACGAAAAACCTCGACCCGGTAAAGATTGAACACGATCTGGCGGCGTTACTGCCGAAGTCGGAATGGATCAACTTCTCGCACCGGCTGATTCATCACGGTCGCCGAATCTGCAACGCTCGCAAACCCAACTGTGTCGAGTGTCCGTTGTTGAAACTCTGTCCGCGCGTCGGATTATCGGCGATGCCAAACTAGTGCCGCGTCACGACTAAAACTTCGGGTTGGAGTTTATCGAGAATTCGACGACTCTGCGTGTACCACAAGGAGGTGGTCTATGCACAAGAAATATGTAGTTCGATTGACGGACGAGGAACGGGGAGAGCTTCAGCTTGTGAT
>CAMDPX010000040.1 GCA_945905295.1 Planctomyces sp. SH-PL62
TGGCGAGCGGGGCGGCGTCAGCCCCCCGGTGCATTCGTTGTACGTTTGCCGCAGCACCGGGGGGCTGACGCCGCCCCGCTCGCCTGGATGTTCAATGGATGGCAACGCCGGACAGCCACGGTCTGTCTTTGATGCCTTCTTGCCACGTCCGTTGTGGAACGGCATCAACGCGGCGTTGCCGATTCGCCACACGTCTTAGTTCCGCAATGGTCGCTCGCTGCGGCGACTCGACATTTCTCGGCGTTTTCAGGCTTCTTGATGTTCGTTTCGGAAAGTTGACGCGATTGGCATTCGCTTTGTTCAAAGGATGAACAGGACGTAGGTCGGCCTTTCCAGGCTGACCCGAACGCTCTCAATCTCCGCGCCGAATCTCATTCGGGTCAGCCTGGAAAGGCTGACCTACTTGGAGCTTCTCCATGAGTAAGTCGATCCTAGTCGTTTGCAGCCGCAACCCGATCTTCTCCTCCGACCTCTCGGTGGCCTTGGGAGATCGCTTCGATGTGATGCTCAGTGACACCGTTCAAAAAGCCGGAGAGTTATGTTTGAAACACGCGGCTCACGCGTTGGTCGGAGACTTTCAAGTCACCAGCGATGGCGGGCATGCTCAAGAATATGTCATCAGTCAACTGCGGCAGCGGCTGACGGAGTTGCATGTCCTGCTCCTGACGGCAGGGAGCTGCCCAGAGCCGCTCGAACGCCTGGCGGCCTGCGGTGGCATGACGCATCTGCGCGGCAACATCGCCGTCGAGCAAGTGGTGGCGTGGATCAATGAGAAATTTCCCGCACCGTCAACCGCCGCGCCGACTGAAACCGCTCCCGCAGTCAACGAGTTCAAAGAACTGGATACCGTGCTGCACGGCATCAGCCGCAAGTTTGAAACGAACACGCCGCAACTTCGGCGAATGCTGGTTGAACTGGAAGTCGCCGCTCAACATGACGTGACGGTGCTGCTGATCGGCGAAACCGGTTCCGGCAAAACATTCCTGGCCAACCTGATTCACGAAGTCTCGCCGCGCCGCAAAGAAGCGTTCTTGCACGTCGCGTGTGGAGCACTGCCCAGCGAGTTGATCGAAAGCGAACTCTTCGGCCACGTGAAGGGCGCGTTCACGAGCGCTCACGCCGACAAGGAAGGGAAATTCCTGGCGGCGGGACGCGGCACGATCCTGCTCGACGAAATCGACGTGCTCGGCCCGGAGCAGCAAGTCAAGATTCTCCGCGCAATCGAGACCGGCGAGTTTGAACCGGTCGGATCCAACAAGACGTACAAATCGCAGGCGCGGCTGGTCGTCGCCAGCAACCTCGATCTGAAACCGTTGGTCGAGAAAGGCCGCTTCCGGCCCGACTTGTACTACCGACTCAACATGCTGAAGTTCGAGGTAGCTCCGCTCCGCGATCGCAAACCGGACATTGCTCCGTTGGCTCGCAAGTTCGTCGCGCAGTCGTCCGCCAAGCACAACATCAAGATCGACAGCATCGACGACAATCTCTTCAGCGCGTTGTACGCCTACCCGTGGCCCGGCAACGTTCGCGAGTTGGAAAACGTCATCCAGCGTGCGGTGATTTATTGCCGCAACGGAGTGCTCACCGCTGACCAACTGCCGTATGACATCCTGGTCGGCAACGCCGGCCCGTCGAACGATCCCAGCGTGCAACTCGGCTCGTCATCGACGGCGAACAATGCCGCGACGCTCAATCGCCAGATCTCGCTCACCGAACGGGAGATCATCGAGCAGACGCTGCTGAAGAATAATTTCAGCCGCACCAACACCGCGAAGGAACTCGGCATCAGCCGCGTGACGCTCTACAACAAGATGAAGAAGTACGGCATGATGCACTGAGCCTTTGGGTAGCCGCCGTTCGCCAGAACGCGGGTGTTCGGCGATTCACCCGCGTTCTGGCGAAACGCGGCTACCGAATCACTCAATTCCGTACTGATCGAGCTTCTTCCTCAGCGTGTGCCGATGCAGTCCGAGTCGTTTCGCGGCCGACGTGCATTGCCCCAGTTCATGAGCCAGCGTGGCGGACAGCAATGCCGGTTCGACAACGCTCAGGAAGCGTTCGTAGAGATCTTCTTGCTCGCCCTCCTCGCGCAGCCGGGACTCGGTCCATTGGCGGATGAGTTGCGAGAGCATGTCACTGGGGGGCACGTCCGCAGGTTTTCCAGGCGCAGGGGCCGGCGGAGACAAGTGGTCCGGCTCAATCTGTCCGCCACGAGCGACGATAACGGCATGTTCGATCGCGTTCCGCAACTCGCGGACGTTGCCGTGCCACGGACGACGTGACAGTTCTGCCTCGGCACGTTTGCTGAGCGACGGCCGCTGCAATTGGTTCTTGGCGCACAGCGTCGTGATGAAGTGCTCGGTCAGTTCCAAAATGTCGGCCCCGCGTTCGCGCAGCGGCGGCAATTCCATTTGAAACGTGACGATCCGAAAAAAAAGATCGTGACGGAAGAGGCCGGCGGCGATCTTCTCGCTGAGCTGTTGATGCGAGGCCGAGATCAACCGGAAGTCGATCGAGCGTGGCTTGTCCGCGCCGACCGGGACGATCTCGCCATGTTCGAGCGCACGCAGCAGTTTGACTTGCAGCGGCAGCGGGATGTCGGCCACCTCGTCGAGAAACACGGTCCCGCCGTGAGCTTGTTCCAAGAGTCCAATGCGTGGCGCTTCGGCACCGGTGAAGGCTCCTCGGACATGTCCGAAGAGTTCGCTTTCGGCGAGCATCGGCGAGAGTGCCGCGACATGCACCGGCACGAACGGTCCTGCGCTGCGGCGGCTGAAGCGGTGAATCGCTCGCGCGACCAGTTCCTTCCCGGTGCCGCTTTCGCCGCTGACCAGCACGCACGCCTCCGAACCGGCCACCAGCGCGATCTGTTTGAAGACTTCTTGCAGTACGGGTGAGCGGCCAACAATTTGATCCTGCAAACCGGGAGTCGCCGCCGGCTGTGCGGTATTGTTTGGTCGGCGTCGCAATGCGCGGTCCAGGACTTTTTCCGCCAGCGTCAGATCGAACGGCTTCGTGAGATACTCGAACGCGCCGTTGCGAATCGCGGCGACGGCCGTTTCCAATTCTCCATGCGCGGTCATCACGATGATCGGGGCATCGGGCAGCTTCTCACGCAATTGCGGCATCGCGGAGATACCGTCGATCCCCGGCAAGCGCACGTCGAGAAACACCGCATCCGGTTTCGGGGACTTGTCCGCTTCACGCAGTCCCGCTTCCGCCGACGATGCGGTTCGCACGACATGACCCAGGCTCTCGAACAGTTTCTTCAGCCCCCAGCAGATGCTCGGTTCGTCGTCGATGATCAGCAGGTGAGCCATGTTTGCCTCGCGAGATTTCGAGGGGCAGTCTACAAGACGTGTCGATGGCTCGCGATGTGCGAGCCGAATTGAAGCGGCAATATCTCATGCAAAAACAAAGAGCCCGACGAATGAAAGGAGACGACGAATCGTTCGGCGCATTCGTCGTCTCCTTTCGTTCGTCCGGCACTTTGTGAATCGAGCTCGCACCATGAAATCTCTCTCGGCCGATTTGGAAACCCTCCATACAGGCCGCCACTTATCGTTGGTGCGGCGCGGGCATTGGGAGTTCGCGACTCGTCATGGCGCGACGGGCGTGGTGGGGCTCGTGGCCGTGACGGACGACGCCAAAATGGTGCTGGTTGAGCAAACTCGGCCGCCGCTCGGCAAGAGCGTGATCGAATTGCCGGCGGGTCTTTCCGGAGACATCGTGGGCGAGGAATCCGAATCGCTGATCACAGCGGCGAGACGAGAATTGCTGGAAGAGACCGGCTACGAAGCTCAGGAGGTGAGGCTACTGACCGAAGGACCGAGTTCCGCCGGACTGACCGACGAAATGATCTCGTTCTTTCTGATGACCGGTCTCACCAAGACTGGAGCTGGCGGCGGCGACGCTTCCGAAGACATCATCGTTCACGAAGTCCCGCTGGCCGAGATGCCGGAGTGGCTCGAGGAGCATCGCGGAAAGGGCTGGGCGATTGATCCGAAGATTTATGTGGGGCTGTTTTGGGTCGCGCACAATTCACGTTCGTTGGGTGACAAGGGCGGGGCGTGACGATTACAGTGATTTCGTTCTCGCCGTAGCCTGACTTTCCAAGTCGGGGATTTCGCAAGCAGTCCCGACTCGGAGAGTCAGGCTACGGTTTTCTATCTCTCTCACCTCGTAGACTCACAAAATCCAATGAGCCAAGAAGCGACCGTTTACGTCGTCGATGATGATCCCGCTGTCCGAGATTCCATCAGCGCCCTGGTGAACTCCGCTGGCCTGCGCGTGCAGACGTTTCCGTCCGCCGAAACGTTTCTGCAAGAGTACAAGCCGGACAAGCCCGGCTGCTTGGTGACCGACCTGCGCATGCTGGGCATGAGCGGATTAGACCTGCTCGAAACTCTGCAAAAGAGCGCCGCCCCGCTGCCAGCGATCCTGATCTCCGCTTATGCCGACGTCCCCGCCGCCGTCCGAGCGATGGAAGCCGGAGCCGTCACGCTGCTCGAAAAGCCGTGCCGCAACGATCAACTCGTGCAGGCGATCCACAAGGCTTTGGAACGGGACGCATCTCAACGAGCCACGCGGACGGTCCAGCAAGACATCAAACGCCACTTGGCGACGCTGACGCCGGAAGAGTACGAAGTCATGCAACGCATGGTCGCCGGCAAGCTCAACAAAGTGATCGCCAACGAATTGCTCATCAGCCTGCGCACCGTCGAGACTCGGCGTCACAAGGTTCTGGAAAAGATGAAAGCCGACTCGCTGGCGGAGTTGGTGCGGATGGTCGTGGAAGTCGAGTAGGTTGGGACTCTGTCCCGACCCGATTGGTCGGGATGGAATCCCAACCTACGAACTATCGCCGCTCCTTCTGATACAGCTCGGTCAGCAGGTCTTCGACCGATTTGAACTTCTTGCCTGCGGCGAGAACTGTGTCGATCTTCTGCCGCGCATCCGGCGCTGAATGGCCGAGGCTGACGAGGGCTTCGTAAGCCTCATGCACGACGGAATGTTGACCGGCAAGCTCTGGCGGCAGATCGCGAGCGATCATCAACGCGAACTTGGCCATCTTGCGGCGCAGCTTGGCAACGATTCGCTCGGCGGTCGCCGGGCCGATGCCGGGCAGCGTGGTCAGTTCTTTGACGTTTTGCTCTTCAATGGCGACGGCGACTTCACGCACGGGACGAACCATTGCTCGCAATGCCGTCTTCACGCCAACGCCATCCACCGAGCAGATGCTCTCGAAGAATTCCTTTTCCGCATCGCTGAGAAATCCAATCAGCCGCGGCGTCAGTCGGCCACCTTTCTGCGGATTGCCTTCGAGGTATTCGATGGTCCGCAGACTGACCTCTTGATCGAGGCTCCCTTGAAGCTGCCGCCGCACGAACTCCGGCACGAAGACTTCGTATTCGAACGCTCCGACAGAGAGCGTGGCTTCGCTGCCGGTGAGATGGACCAATCGGCCGGTGATGCGGGTAATCAAGGTGAGAACTCTTCAACGAAGCCGCGTTCGCCAGTACGCGGGTGTGTTCGCGCGATTTCCGCACTCTGGCGAGTGCGGCTACTTACGCTTGGCATGGTCGTCGCTGCGTGACAAGCCATCAACTCGCAGCGGCACGCGCAGTTCGGCGTATTCCGGGATGTTCGTGCGGACGATGATCGTGCCGTCGTGAGTGCCGGGCGGTACGTCAGTGATCGTGACGGCGATCTTCTGCTGTCGCTGACCGATCTCATCAATCTGAGTCTCGCCAATCGCGACCTCGACCCACTTGAGCGTGCTGATCGCTTCCAGAACTTCGAGTCGAGCCAGCGGCCGATCGTCCGGCGCGGCGCGGAAGTCGGTGATCGTGATCTCACGCTTCGTCGGATCTTTGCCGAATTGGTAGACGATCAACGATCGCGGCCTGATTTCAACACGCTCTTCCGGGAGCGAGATCTTGAACCGCACTTCCGCCTCGCGCGGTTGGCCGTCGTCGTAAAGAACTTGGCAGGTGTACTCGTGCGGGCCGGGCTTCTCGTTGGCCGCGCGGACTCGCAGAAAGAACTCGCCTCCCTCGCCGGGAGCAAACTCTTTGCGTTCCAGCCGCGGATTCAAACAACCGCAACTTGGCTTGAGCTCCAAAATCTTCAAAGGTCGCGAACCGACATTTCGAAAGGCATACCGCGCGAGATACTCCGACCGAGGAGGCGGCGCGCCGAGATTCACGAGGTACTGCTCGAACGCGAGGCATTCTCGCGACGTGTCGGCCGCAACCGGCCGAGCCTTCACGCCGCTGGCATGAACGGCCAGCGACAACGCAAACGGCAACAATGCCGCGGCCCACAACGCTCGTGGCCACCAACGTCCCTGGCGAACTGACGCATCCATGCGTGAAGCCTCCCACGTGGGGCAGGTTTTCAACCTGCCCGGAACTGACTGGCAGGTTGAAAACCTGCCCCACGGGCTTGTAGCACGGTTCGGCGAAATGCCTCAAGCGGTGATCGTCACCGCGGTCTTCGCTTGAGACAGCACACGCGCTTGAGCGGCCGAGGTGTCGAGCGACAGCGTGATCTCGACGCCCCACGTTCCGTCTTTACCGGCACGGACTTGCCAGTGCGGGACGACCGCGCAGCTTTGATGGACGGTCTCGAAGCCCCCTTCGGAGTTGCTCACCGTTTGAATCGGGAAGGCCCAAATCGCGGCCGGTTCGGAGAGTTCGATCGCGGCATCGAGGCCGAGCCATTCGTCGACGAGGCCGAGTCGATTGGTCCCCGGGAGATCAAGCACCGATTGCAGTTGGCCGAGTCGGCGGCCGGAAGCGTCGTAGAAGTAGCGGTCGTGGGCCTCGGCAGCCATGCCGGCGAAGTTCAGTTCGACGGCGAAGTTGAACGGCACGTTGGGCGGGAGGTTTTCGAGGACATACAGAATTTCGAGAGACGTCCCACCGTTCGCGTTGAGGGCGATCCGCTTTGTCACTTTGATCTCGTTCCGGCCGACATGACCGACGCGTGTGAGGACCGCTTCGACTCGTTCGGGAGAACGGCGCAGCAAAGAATGAAACGCACCGGTGGCGAAATCGCCGATCTCGCCGTGACCGCGTTGGAAATCGTCGAGCGTTGTGCCGTCGGCCAGGAAGTGATCGACGAGGCTCTTTCGCGGCGTTGTGTCGTAGATCAGCTTTTGTTCGAGGTCCGGTTGTTTGAACTTCACGCCGCCGGTGGGATCGACTCCGCCAATGCCTGATTGCAGAGACTTGTCGAGCGCGGCTTGTTTGATCTTCTCGTGATACGGCTCGACGCGGCGGTCGAGCGTCGCCAGCAAGTTGTGGCGGATGCTGCGCAGGTCGAGTTCGTACAAATGCCCGCCGCGTGCGGGTGCGACGAACGCCACCAGGCGATCGCTCGTCATTCGGATTTCTTTGTGAGCATCGAAGTCGAAGTCGTCTGAGTCGATCCGCACCCACGAGCCGCTGCCATTGTGATTGGCTGAGCCGAGATGGCCGGAGAGTTCTTCAAGGATGTTGTCGGCGGCAATGAGATGTTGATAGACGGCGTTTCGCAGGTGCGGCAGATACAGCCCGCCGAACGAGCCGTGCCAGTACGAGCAGTTGCATTGCCCGCGATACAGCTCGGAGCGGGCTTCGGACAAGCGGTCGCGGTGCTCGCTGCGCGAATCGAGCCGCGTCAGTTCTTCGAGCCGGCTGCTGACCTGCAACGCTCGCGCATACATTTCGTTGGACTCGACGTACTTGGAGCGGAAGTTGCGCCAGAAGCCGCCGCGAATGAATTGCTTGATCTCCGGCCACTCGGCATTGTCGGCGTGCTTCTTGTTGAGCGCGGCAAGCGACAGTTGACGCTCCGGCGGCAGCACCCATTCGGTCATCTCGCGATAACTGCTGTCGGGCAGGAAGCAGCGGCCGACGGGCGGCACGTTATCGACACACTCGCTGAGCGTCGTCGTCTTCACCCAATCACTGTTGGCTCGCAGCGTGTCGAAGAAGCGTCGCAGCCAACCGCGATTGAAGACGAGATCGTGCGTGCCGGGCCAGACGCCGAATTTCTCGCCGTCGTCACCGCAGACCGCGATCGCGTTTGGATTCTTCTCGGCGAGATCGCGCAAGAAGTCGATGCTCGCTTGCGGCTCTTCCCACGGGATCGTGTATCGCAGCCGTTCGGCGATCGGGAAGATCGTCAACAGTTGGCCTTCATCTTCAGTGAGGTAATGCCCGAAGAGTTTGTCGGGCGACAGTCCAGCATTGCGGAAGTGCGTGTCGTCGAGCACCGTGAACTCGATCCCCGCTGACGCGATGTCCGAGGCAAAGGTCTGTTCCCAAACTCGCTCCGGCACCCACATGCCTCGGATCGGCTGGCCGAACAAGGTTTCCAGATAATCGGCATACAGCTTCATCTGGCCGACTCGGTCGCGGCGCGGAATGCACGCGAGGATCGGCTCATAGAACGGCCCGCCGAGAATTTCGATCTGGCCGCGCTGAGCGAGTTCTCTCAGCCCGTCGATGTACTCCGGGTGCGCGACAACGAGCCACTCCAGCAAGCTGCCGGAGTTATGGATCACGACCTTGATGTCGGGATACTCGCGCAGCACTTCAAGAAACGGCGCGTAGCTGTCTTGATAGGCGGCCTCGAAGACCCCCTCGAAGTTGCCGATCGGCTGATGATTATGAAAGACGAGAACGAGACGGACGGAGTGAGTCAAAGACGCTTCCTTACTTCAAAGATTCCTCATGATCCTGCTGGTCGTCATGAGCGCTTGCGAACTCAGCAGGTGACTTATCGGGGCGATTCCTTCTCACTGGCCGCCAATCGAGCTTCCAGTTCACGAACTTTGGATTCGGCTTCGATTCGCAGCCGCTGCTCTTCGATTCGCAACCGCTGCTCTTCAATTCGCAGCCGGCGCTCCTCGATTCGCAGCCGCTGCTCTTCGATTCGCTGTTGCTCGGATTCCGACAGATTCCGCAGTGCTTGTCCGGTGATGGGGTCGACGAATCGGAACTCGCGACCGGAGACGTGCAGATCAATTCCCAGCGTTTGGCTCGGCACGACCACGGTGTCTGCTGACAGCACTTTCGGCGTGATCGGGGCATACAGCCCGTCTTTAAGCCGGTAGCCAAGCAGCGGCGGGTCGAGGTAGTCGCCGGTCGGGTCGTAGCAAAAGTATTCGGTCACTCCGAGGAATTCATACGTCCCCTTCTTCGATCCCTGGTCCTGGCTGCGAGTGCTTTTGGAGGTGATCTCCAAGACAAAATCGGGAGCTTTCGGTTCTTCCCAGAGTTTGACGGAATGCCGCTTGCGCTTCTCGGCCCCAATGACAACCAAGACGTCAGGGGCGACGACTTTCGCCGGCTGACCTTCCTCGTAATAGAAAAAGATATTGCCGGCGACGTAGACGTCCGGGCGATCTTGAAAGCGAATCTTCAGCGACTCGACGGCATAGCTCAGCGGTTCAAATTGGAAATCACTTTCGGCCATGGGTTGTCCATCCGAATCGGGATACTCAATGGGCTGAGGCAGATAGCCAGACTCGTAGTTCGGTTTCTTCGGCGGAGACTCGGTGCGAGCGGGCACGCTTGGCACACGCGAGGTCGCGGCCAATTTGGTGAGGGTTTCAGTCGTCATAGGAACCTCGCGAACGTCGAGAGAGAACTCCGGTTTGCGACCCATTTCAAGGCGAGCATCCCGCGATTGCAGATTGTATTGGATCAAATCTCCGTCCGTCTCAAGAACTCACCCGCCTCTTCCGGCGGGACCGAGTTGATGTAGAAGCCACTGCCCCACTCGAAGCCGGCCACGCCGGTCAGGCGCGGGATGATTTCGAGATGCCAGTGGTACGACTTCAAATCGAAGTTGTCTGCGTGAAACGGAGCGGTGTGCAGGATGTAGTTGTAAGGCGGGTTGTCGAGCGCAACTTCCACCTTTTGAAGAGTGGTCTTGAGGACGTGAGCCAGCTCGTCCACGTCCGCTTCCTGAACCGTTTCGAAGTGGCTGGAGTGGCGCTTCGGAAGGATCCAAGTCTCGAACGGAAACCGGCTGGCGAACGGACAGAATACCACGAAGTTCGGCGAATCGAGCACGATTCGATGCTGGTCATCGAGTTCCTGGCGGATCATGTCGCAGTAGATGCACCGGCCTCGCCAACCGAAAAAGTCCTTGGCTCCCCGCATCTCTTCCGCAACCTGAATCGGCACTACAGGCGTCACGATCAACTGCGAATGAGCGTGCTCCAGCGAGGCTCCGGCCGCCGCTCCTTCGTTCTTGAAGACCATCGGATGCACCAGCCGAGGGTCGTGTTTGAGATCCACCAACCGGTCATGGTACATCCACAGCACTTCGCGGATGTTCGAGGTCGGAAGCTGAGCGAACCGAGTTTCATGCTGCGGGCAGTCGATGATGACCTCGTGAGCTCCAATCCCTTGGATGGCGTCGTACATGCCGATGCCGCGGCTTTCGAGCTGTCCTTCGATCTTCAGCGCCGGGAATTTGTTCGGAATGCAGCGGACTCGCCAACCGCGAGAGTTCGGCCCGGAACCGTGATGGCGATATGCACGGATTTCGTTCGGGCAGGCCGATTCGTTCCCCTCGCAGAACGGGCAGAACTCCTCGGCGGAGGGGATCGCTGACGACTGGTAGTCGTTCGGCCGTTTGGCTCGATCCGGAGCGATGATGACCCAGCGGCCGGTGATGGGATCCTTGCGAAGTTCGGGCATGTCGTCGCTTCTGCTGGAGGTCGGGAACCTGATTGACGGATTTGACTGACTCACGGCGGTTCGGGGAAGCCAGCTTCGGCGAGCATCAGACTCTTGATCGTCGAACGAATCGACAGCCGCGTCGAGTTCCACGCCACGAAATTCTCCGCACTGCTGCTGACGAGTCACGAGACTCCGCGATACCGCCCCGTTATTGAGATTCGCGGCACTGGGAACAAGACCTGCCAAGGCCACGGAGCGCCGAGCCAGTGGATTGGCTCAAGGCAATCAATTATTGGAGGAAGAATGTCGAAATCGTCCGAAACGATCTCATGCCGCAAGCTGCACGGATTCACGTTGATTGAGTTGCTAGTCGTCATCGCCATCATCGCGATTTTGATCGCGTTGCTACTGCCGGCGGTGCAGTCGGCTCGCGAGGCGGCTCGGCGGAGCCAGTGCAAAAACAATCTCAAACAGATCGGCCTCGCACTGCACAACTATTTGGACTCGAACAAATACTTCCCGCCGGGCGGCACGATCCAAGCCGGAACTACCTTCAGCGGCAACAACGGCTCGTGGTCGATCCACGGTCGACTGCTGCCGTATCTCGAAGCGGCCCGCGCCTATAAGCAGGTGAACCTGACGGTCGCGTGGGACAACGCGATCAATGCGAGCACCGGCGTCCCGATTCTGAGAATTCCCACCTTCATGTGTCCCAGCGAGGCCAACGACATGCTGCGGACGAACGCCGGCATACCATTCACGCGACCACACACCTATGGCTTCAACATGGGATCGTGGCTGATTTGGGATCCTGCCACCGGCCAAGGGAGCGATGGACTCTTCTGGATGAACAGCGGCACGAACACCGCCAGCGTCCGCGACGGGTTAAGCATGACGCTGGCCGCAGCCGAGGTGAAAGCCTTCACGTCTTACTTCCGCAACACCACCGATCCGGGACCGACTCCTCCCGCTTCAACAGCCGCGCTGTCCGCCTTCGCTGTGGGAGCGCAGTTCAAGCTCGGCCCGCTTACCAATGACAACACCGGCCACACCGAATGGTGCGATGGCCGAGTCCATCACGAAGGCTTCACGACAACGTTTACGCCGAACACGTTCGTCAGCTACTTGCACACCGACGGCCGAACTTACGACATCGACTACAACTCGCGGCAGGAAGGCTCGTCAACAACCGCCCGCACCTACGCGGCCGTCACCTCACGCAGTTACCACCCCGGCAGCGTCCATGCCTTGCTGCTCGACGGGGCGGTCCGCTCGATCAGCAACACTCTCAATCTGACGGTCTGGCGTGCGCTCGGAACTCGACAGCGTGCTACGGGCGAACC
Source organism: Planctomyces sp. SH-PL62 (assembly GCA_945905295.1). GTDB lineage: Bacteria > Planctomycetota > Planctomycetia > Planctomycetales > Planctomycetaceae > SXKJ01. The sequence continues at coordinate 12,029 of CAMDPX010000040.1, forward strand.
GGCCGGGTACGAGTTCTGAGCCGTCACTCGAACGAAATGTTCCCCGGCTTCACATCGGCGAGATAGATGCCGTACCGCCGCAAGTTCGCCATGATCGTCTGCACGCGATCCCAATTTGCTCCGAACTGTTGCCGCTTCTCCCGCTGCCAACGAGCCATCACCGATTTTGGAAAATCCGGCTTCTCATCGAGATACGCGCCCGCGAAATCGAGCACGAACGGCGGCTTGACGATTTCAGTTTAAACGACCCACAGTTCTCCATCCCAGTCGACGAGTCGCGGTACGTTGCAACCTTGGATTTCGCTGATGCCGTTCTCGCGCAGTCGCAGATAAACATCGCGTTCGCGTTGGAACAGTGGCTCGTACCGCAGAGCTTTGATCGCGGTTTGGCGGTCGGTGGCAAAGACGATACCATCATAGCCGCGTCCCAGTTCCTGCCGGATTTGCAGGCCACGGTTGGCCACATAGGACTGGGCATGAGCGACTGCTTCATTCCAGAGGCCAAACATGATTGCTCCCAAACCCGGTACGTTCTCATCCGAAGTAGATTTGCAGATGATCGTCGGCAATCAAATTCTGTCAGTCTCCAAGATCGGCCCGGAACGACTGACGCTGGAACAGCCGACGTTTTTGCCCCCTTGCGAGGCTGAGGTCGTCCTGACCGTTGACGGACAAACCAGCCGCTGGACCGTTCGCCTCCCCGATGGAGCGTCGGCGGAATCGCGTCAGGTGAAGACCGAGCAAGTGGCCTTCCACGGCTGATTCGTCAGTCAATCGCGATCATCCCTCGGCGACGTTGACGTAAACCTTCAGCGCCTCTTTCGCTTCGACCAGTTGGCGCATCATCTCGCGGTAGTTTTCGAGGCCGTTGACCGGGGTGGTGAGAATCTTTTGCGTCACGCCGGGATAGAAGATTTCGCCTTGAGCCATGTCGCTGATGCCCGCCTCGAAGTGCCGGAAGTTCGCGTTGACCGAGCCGAGCAGCAGTTTGTTGCCCAGCACCCATTCGAGATTGATCTTGTCGGTCGGGACTTCCGTCTTGCGTTGTCCGCCGGTGATGCTGGTCCACACGATCGCTCCGTTGCGACCGAGCACGGTCATGGCTTCAAACGCGATCGCGCTGTTGCCAGTGGCCTCGACGATCAAGTCTGGTGCGCCAGTTTGTTTCGCGATATCCGCCAATGAGCCGTTGACGTATTTCGCGCCGTAGGCTTCGGCGATCTCGGCCTTGAGATTCGGCTTGGCTCCGCGAGCGATCGTGTAGACCTCAACGCCGCGCAGACGCAGGATCAACGTCGACAGCAAACCAATTTGGCCAGAACCTAGCACATAGGCGACCTTCGGCTCCCAGACCTGTAAGCGACGTTGAGCTTCATAGACTTGCTGGATGGCTTTTTCCGCGACGCTCATTGGTTCGGCCAGCACACCCAGATGCTTCAACGCGGCCGGGACACGGATGACGAATTCGGCGTCATCGACATAGTGCTCGGTCATGTAACCGTGCAGCAGGTTGATGCCTCGTTCGTAGTAGGTCTCTTCGCTGGTCATGTCCGAGTGACCGATGCGGTCGAAGATCGATCCGCCTGGGCGGCGCACGGTGCAGGTGACGTAATCGCCCGGCTTGACGTGCCGCACGTTCGGGCCGACTTCTTCGACGATGCCGAATGACTCGTGGCCCATCACCAGGAAGTCGTAGCCCGGAGGCGGATTGCCATACAGCCCTTCGTTGATCTCGCGGTCGGTGGCATCGACCCCCACCTTCAGAACTTTCACCAGGACGCCACGACCGTTCGGGACATCGGTCACTTTTGGCTTCGCCAGCTCTGCCAGATGGACGCTGTTCGGATTACGTGGTTTGACGGCAATGGCTTTCATGGGAGTGCTCTCTCAAAAGTTGGATGGTGACTTAGGAGACGGGCTGTGACGCACAGCCGGGAAGGGGACGGGATTGTATGGAGTGGTCGGTCGATATTCGACGAACCCCGCCACGCCGTTACATTCCCGCCCATGACTGTCGCATATCGCGTGGAACTTGATCGCTATTCCGGGCCGCTGGACCTGCTGCTGTTTTTGGTCCGGCGGAGCGAGTTGGATTTGCTCGACCTGCCGATCGCCGAGATCACCGCTCAGTTTCAACGGTATCTGTCGGCGTTGCTGTACTTGGATCTCGACGCGGCCGGCGATTTCGTCGTGATGGCCAGCACGTTGCTCGAAATTAAAAGCCGGCTGGCACTTCCGAACGCGGAGGAAGAAGAAGTCCCAGTGGAGGTCGCGGACGATCCACGCGGTGGATTGATCCAGCAGTTGCTCGAATACAAGAAATTCAAAGAGGCGGCTCAGCTATTGGAAGAAGGCCGGGCCGAATGGAGCGAGCGATACCCGCGGCTCAGTGACGAACGCCCCGACGCGGTGCGTGATCAGAGCGCGGACCGCATCAAAGGGGTTGAGTTGTGGGACTTGGTCAGCGCGCTCAGCCGAGTGCTCGAACGCCGAGTCATCGAAGAAGAATCGAAAATCCGTTACGACGACACGCCGATCTCCGTGTACGTCGAACAGATCGGCTCGCGAGTCCGCGAGTTGGGCCGTGTCGGCTTCACCACGTTGTTCGACAATGCCTCGCAACGCAGCCGGATCATCAGCATCTTTCTGGCGATTCTCGAACTGTTGCGCCATCATGGTTTCCACGCCGACCAGGCCGACGCCTTCGGTGAGATCTGGATTTTGCCCCCCAAAGTAGGTCAGGCTTTCCAGCCTGACCCGACGGTGGATTCGACGACCGTTCCCGAATCGGGTCAGCCTGGAAAGGCTGACCTACAGGAGTCAGCATGAACATCAACTCGCGACTGACCGAATGGCATCCAGAAATGACCGCGTGGCGGCGCGAACTGCACGCACACCCCCAGACTGCGTTTGAGGAAACGTTCGCATCAGAACTCATCGCCTCGAAGCTGCAAGCGTGGGGAATCGAAACGCATCGCGGACTCGCGAAGACCGGCGTCGTCGGAGTCATTCGCGGCAAGCACAATGGTGACGCGCGGCTGCGAAGCATCGGCCTGAGAGCGGACATCGACGCGCTCGACATCGAAGAGCTAAACGATGTTCCGCATCGCTCGCAAAATCCAGGCAAGATGCACGCCTGCGGACACGATGGGCATACGACGATGTTGCTCGGAGCGGCACGCTATCTCGCCGAGTCTCGCAACTTCGCCGGCACCGTGAACGTCATCTTTCAGCCCGCCGAAGAGAATGAAGGAGGCGGCCGAGTCATGGTTGAAGAAGGTCTCTTCAACCAGTTCCCCTGCGACGTCGTCTTCGGAATGCACAACTGGCCGGGGATGCCGGTCGGACATTTCGGAGTTTGTTCCGGTCCGATCATGGCAGCATTCGATGTCTTCGAGATCATCGTTCGTGGACACGGAACGCATGCCGCGATGCCTCATCTGGGAATCGATCCGATTGTCACAGCGGCTCAGATCGTCACCGCGTTGCAGACCATCGCCAGCCGCAACACGAATCCGCTCGACCAGATTGTCCTGAGCGTCACGCAGTTTCACGGCGGCGACACTTGGAACGTGATCCCGACGGAAGTGAAGCTGCGCGGCACCGTGCGAACATTTCGCTCCGAGGTGCAAGACATGGCTGAGGCCCACATGCGCCGGATCGTCAGCGGCATCGCGACGTCGCTGGGAGCCTCCGCCGAATTGCATTACGACCGCCGCTATCCGGCGACCGTCAACACGCTGCAAGAGACTCAATGGGCCGCCGAGGCGGCGGCCGACGTCGTTGGCCAGCAGCACGTCGATACGAACGTCGCTCCGTGCATGGGTGGCGAAGACTTTTCGTTTCTGCTGCAAGAGCGGCCCGGCTGCTACCTGTGGGCAGGCAACGGCGCCTCCGAAAATGGCCGCGTGCTGCACAATCCCCGTTACGATTTCAATGACGACCTGCTACCAATCGGCGCGAGCTACTGGGTACGACTCACCGAGCGACTGCTCGGTTCGTAGCCTGACTCTCCGAGGCTGTGAACTTTTTGGTAGCTGAAGTCGCCAGACTTCAGAATTCGCCGAGAAAACTGAACTCTGGCGAGTTCAGCTACCAATTCTTTCACAGCCTCTCCGAGCCGGGTTGTTTGGCGAAGTCCCGACTCGGAGAGTCAGGCTACGCTTTTAAGGACTCAAATCATGATCGTTGTGATGAAGCGAACCGCGACACCCGAAGCCGTCCAACAGATGGCTCGCACAGTCGAAGAGATGGGCTTGAAGGCGCACGTGATCGTCGGCACCGAGCGAACCGTGATCGCCGCCGTTGGCGACAAACGGAACGGTGCGAAAGAACTCTTGGAATCTTACGAAGACGTCGAGCAGGTGGTCCCGATCCTCGCTCCATACAAAGTCGCCAGCCTGGAAACGAAACCGGAGCCGACCACGATTCGGACGCACGGCCTCGTGGTCGGTGGCGGAAACATTGGAGTCATCGCCGGCCCGTGCTCGGTCGAAAGCGAAGAGCAAATCCTGCTGGCCGCCGAACAAGTCAAAGCCGCCGGCGCGACCGCCTTGCGCGGGGGAGCCTTCAAACCGCGCACCAGTCCGTATGCCTTCCAAGGGATGAAGGAAGAGGGCTTGAAGCTGCTCGCGCTGGCTCGCGAGAAAACGGGCCTCGCGATCGTCACCGAGGTCATGACGCCGCAGCACGTCGACATGGTCGCGCGATACACCGACATCCTGCAAATCGGTGCTCGCAACATGCAAAACTATCACCTGCTGCAAGCGGTCGGCGAGACGCGACTGCCGGTGCTGCTCAAACGCGGCCCGTCAGCGACCATCGAAGAGTTCTTGCTCGCGGCGGAATACATCCTCGATCAAGGCAACCAGCAGGTCATGCTCTGCGAACGCGGCATCCGCACGTTCGAGACACACACACGGTTCACGCTGCCGCTGGCTACGGTCGCGTACCTGCAAGAGAGAACTCACTTGCCAGTCGTCGTCGATCCAAGTCACGGCACCGGCATCGCGTCGCTCGTTCCATCGATGTGCTTGGCTGCTGTCGCGTGCGGTTGCGATGGACTCATCATCGAAGTCCATCCCGAGCCGAAGAAAGCGATGAGCGACGGAGCACAATCACTCACGCCCGCCGCATTCGCCGACACGATGTCCCGCTGCCGACTCGTGGCCGCCGCCGTTGGCAAGACGATCGGCTGACTTCCGTGGGGCACGTTTTCAACGTGCCAGAAAAAAGGAGCACGATGAAATCGTGCTCCACATCCCGTTTAGCCTTTTCGCGGCACTTGGTGCGCGCGGTGGACGACCAAGCGGTCGAGCACCTGAGAGACACCGCAGATCTGACGCACAAGCCGGGAAACATCGGCCGCGCTGTCGTCGGTCTCCAGCACCCCTTCCAGGCACAGCCCGCTGCGCACACGTCGCACCACCAGCGAGGTGAAGTTGAGGCTCGGCTCAGCCATCAACCGATTGCGGACCTCTCGTTCCAACTGATGCCGGTGGAAAACCACTGAGTCATCCGCCGTCAGCACCGCAGTGTCGCTGCAAGACGGCTCCACAAGAGACATGACCGCATCCAAGTTGGCCGAGGGGGAGACTCGGCGACGCACGTCCTCTGATTGGGTCGGTTTTCGCATGGCGAGTTCCTTTCGAGGCGACAGGTCATTCCGTTTGACTTGGGAGACGCTCCCAGCGAGCGGCGGTGAGTTTATCCCGGTCATTCAAAATGGCGAGCACAATTTGTGAAACTTAGGACAGTCGCGGAAGCCCACGAGCCCCCCGCTCGCGGGTCAGCCGCTCGAAGGCCGACCGCTCGTCCTTCAGCAGCTTGACCAGTTGCGAACCGGTGCAAGCCAACGATTCCGCCGCTGCGGGGATGTCAAAACCGCACATCGCAAGCACGTCCAGCGCCTCGGCCAGCAACGCGGGAAAGTCCGCGTGAGTCGGATTCACGGAGATTCGCCCCGCAGGACAGCGGGAACGCCACAACTCAGACGGGACTTGATCTGGCGTGCGAACCGTACGGAACTCGACCGCCAACCGGACTCTCAGTCGAAACAGCGCAACTTGCCGATTCTCTGCCTGACTCCGCCGCTCGTTCCCTTCGGCGTCGATCCCGGTCGGCTCATGCAACAAAATGACCGCCGTCTCGACCTTATTGCGATGCTGCCCTCCCGGTCCCGAACGCCGCGTCCGGCGTTCCGAACAATCCCGCAGCAACGACTGCGGCTCAAACGCCGACGGATGACAGACCTGTGCATTGATGTTCGGCATCGCCAGCTTTCGTTCGAGGAGACACAATCGCTCCGGATGATTTCGATTTGCGCTCCGGAATACCACATGGACCAAGTTTCTCGCCGAATGTTCGCGCTGATCCCGGCCGCCGGCCGCAGCCGGCGCATGGGCACCTCGAAGCTCCTGCTCCCGTGGCAGAGCACGACGGTCATCGAGCATCTCATCGGCACGCTGACTCGGCCAGACATCACTGCCACTGTGATCGTCATTCGCCCCGACGACCACGCACTGCAAGAGGTTGTTGAGCGCACGCACGCCATCCCGATTATTCCCGACCATGAGCCGCCCGAAATGCGAGTCAGCATCGAGTTCGGCCTGCGCGCGATCCGCCAACGCTTTTCTCCGACTGACGAGGACGGCTGGCTGTTGATTCCTGCCGATCATCCGTTGCTCGAACAGGATGTACTCGATGGCTTGCTGACTCGCTGGTCGCAAGGAGATTGCGAAGCGCTGCTACCAACACTCGGGCAGCGGCGCGGACATCCGACCCTGTTGCGCTGGTCACTGGCGGCGCGGATCGAACAGCTTCCGCGCGACGTCGGCGTCAACGCGCTGCTCCGTTCGTCACCGAACCTCGTCACCGAATGGCCAACCGATCGCGAATCGGTGCTCGCCGATCTCGACACGCCGGAAGATTATGCCTTTTGGCAACGCCGGCTGAACAACACGAGGGAGTGACTCGCTTTTTCGTGAAGACTCAACGCGGCCGATTCCGCCAGGTTGTTTCGCGAAGCACGTCACGCTCGTAGGTCTTCATCGCTTCGGTCGCCAAACGATGATCTTCGCTGCTCAAGGCATCGAGCGCATTGAAAATTCTCGCTGCCGAACTCACGGCTCTGAGCGACGTGTCTTGAGAAATCGTCAGGTGCAAGTCGTAGTCGGCCTGATTTCGCTCACGGCGCAGAACGCCGAGTTGTGATCCAACGGACGCCAGCTTGGTGACACCGCAGTTTTCCAATCGTCGCCAAAGAAAGGCATGCGCCAGATCCGCTCGCGGAACCACAAATCCGAATTCACTGAGCAACGCCCGGCACTCATGAAATGCCGCGTAATATGCACGACTGATCGCGGATCGCCATTCGGCCTCAGAATCACCTCGACTCCAAACCTCTGCGAGAGTCAGAAATGCTCGTCCAGAAATCATGGCGTGTATTCCATGCCCAAGCGGAAATTGTGAGCCAGAGGAGCAGGGCAACAAGAAAATAACTGTTCGCTCCACTTCCAGCGGGCAGCCACGGCATCAGCCACATCCGAGATTTGATCTCGCACAACGATGGCGAGATGTCGGTCGTTCGCAATTTCGGGATCGTCATCGATCTCGACATGCATCGGACAATCCGGGAACAACCTCTGCGTCATCGCCAGCACTCGTTGCAATTCTGCGAGGACGCCAAAGTCTTTGGCGACTTGTGCAACCTCGGCGGACAATTCAATCACTTCGGGAAAGGTCGTCGTGGACATCGCGGTCTCCTTGATGGACGGACGGTGAAATATCGCGTCAACCTGCGAACGCCAAGATCAATTCGCCGTGGCGGACTGCGAGTCTTCGGACGCCTCTGGTCCTTCCACAAACACAGGCTTCGAGGCATCCAGGCCGAACGTGGCGACGCCGGCAAACACGAACGCGATCAGTCCCAGCCAAAAGAGATTGTTCCACTCGGCCGAAGTTGGGTTCTCGCCAAGCAGATAGTTGTAGAGCAGCGGACCGAACGCGGCTCCGAGATTGCCCCACATGTTGCCCCAACCGAGGACCGAACCGACATATTTCCCGCCGGCATCTTGAGCATATGCCCAGAACGCCGATTGGCCGAGATCGACCGAAAAGTAAATTAAGCAAAACGCCGCCGTGAACGCATACGGCGAATTCAGCGCGGACCCGGCTGGCTGAGCCGCGAAGTACAAGCACATGCCGTAACCGCCCGCCGCGACGAATCGAGTCACGATCGGCGGCAAGCTGCGGCTCCACTTCAGTCCAATGCGCGGCAACAGCCAATCGACCCAGCGGCCGCCGCAGAAGCCACCCAGGATGCCGACCAGATTCGGCATCATCACCAAGACGCTTCGTTCCAGGATCGGGACGCTGTGCATTTCGATGAAGTACCGCGAGAGCCAGGTCACTAAGAACACCCAGCCGATGTTTGTTCCGATTTGATTCGCGCAGTTGCACCACAAACTGAAATTGGTGAACAGCGGCCGGATCGGCAATCGTCCGGCCTTGCTCGCTGGATCGGCGGCGGTGGCCAAGCGGCCCGATTCGATCAATGCTCGTTCCGCGTCATTCACTCGCGAGTGCAGTTCCGGCCGCTCACGAAAGACGAGCCAGATTCCAATCGCGACGACCACGCCCGAAAGTCCGTAAACGATCATCACCGGCCGCCAACCGCGACCGTACAACTTCCGAATCTCGCCGGGGAAGGCCGCCTCCACCAGCAGGCGATTGAATCGCCGCAGTTCCACCTCCGAGAGTTTCTCATCGGCCTTGAGCCGTTTCGCGTAACCAACTCCTTCATTGGGCAGGTTGGCTTTGCCAAAGGCCACCGCGTCGTACAACTCTGCTTGCTCGAGCAACACATTCAGCGAACTGACGATTTCGCTTCTGGCAGCGATCGACAGTTTCGGCTTGGGTTTCTCTTCGCCCGCCTCGTGCTTCAGCCCCCAAGCTTTCCGATGCTGGGCAGCCAAGCCGCGCAATTCTCGGTCTTTGAAATCCTCACCGATCAGCGCGATCTCTTGTCGTGTAGGCTCGGTCAATGACTGCGATAGCGCCGCTTTGACACGCTCCGCTGCTCCGCCGGAAAGGCGTGTCATCTTCTTTTCCAACGAACCGGTGACCGATTCCGCGATCTGTTCAACGGATTGGTCGTCGCGCCATTGCTCATCCACCAGCTTCGAGATGCGATCGCTCGTAAAGAACATCCAGCAGCGTAAACGCAGTCGGGACAGCAAAGACTTCGCTGCGTCGTCTCGAATCGGCTTCTCTGCATCAACCTCCGCGAACACAACCGATCGAGCCGTGCTCCGCGTCGTCTCAGAGACCGTCTCCAATCGCGAACAAAGTCGCTCGGAGTCCAACAGGTCCAAATCGCTGAACTCAACGGGAGTGCCAAGCGGCACAAACAAGATCATGAGCACCGCCGTGAGCGCGGTCGCCATTGCTCCGCCGAAGCGACCTCCCAAGCCAACCCATGCGCTGGCCGTGGCTCGCTTGGAAAGCGGTATCCAACGACTGATGACTCCGCCGGCTGTCGGATACGCTCCGGCTTGAGTCACCCCGCACATCAGCCGCGCGACCAGCAGCATCGCGAAGCCCGCGACCAATCCCATCTGAGCCGTGAAGAGCGACCACGCAATGACGTAAATCGAAAGCATCAATCTCGCGCCGAATCGGTCGCTCAACCAACCCGCCGGCACCTGAGCCAGCGCGTAAAACAAAAAGAAAAACGGGCCGAGCAGCAAACTCATCTGAGTCTGCGTCAGGCCGAGGTCTTCCTTGATGTAGTCACCAGCGAATGACACGCAGAAGCGGTCGAGGTACAGGAGCACCGACATCAACGTCAGCAGCAAGACAATCAGGTGTCGGACGCCGCTTGGGCGGGACGGTGCTTCAGACATGGCCGCTCCTTGGCGGCCAAGCTAAGGGGTCGGGAGTCTTTTTTCGGGGCGGCTGGCGAGTCGCTTTTCGTCTTTGAGCAGCCCTTGGCCGCCCCGAAAAAAGACTCCCGACCCCTTCGTTCTGGTGGCCGCGAGGCGGACACCCTAGAAAGAAAAAACGCTGTGAGCAACGACGAGTCACTCACAGCGTTTTCGGGTTTGCCGAAGTTTGCAGTTGCGGGCCAACGCCTGCCACCACGGCGAGAGAATTCAATTGCAGTGCTCGTGCCAAACTTGAACCCAATTTTGAAAAGAGCCGCAAGGCCCTGTTTCGCCGAACATTTTCGGATTTCCAAGTCCGACGGCGAGCCAATCGTCGCACTCGCCGAGCCGCGCACTTTGCAACACCTGCGGCATTTTGCCCAACCGACTGCGGCGTGTTGCATAAGTAGCCGCGTCACTCCCTGACGCGAAGATTCCGGTCACGAAGAGACTGTGAAGTTTTCGTGGAGCACGTTTTCAACGTGCTCGAAAATAGGCCGATTGGGCACGTTGAAAACGTGCCCCACGTCATTTATTCATAGCCTCGGTGTGACCGGTCTACTTTGGTTTCAGCGATGGCTGTGAGCGTCGTCGGGGAACGCCCCAGACCGGACTTCAGCGACGTATTGCTGAGCGGCGCGAGTCGCCTCGGCTCGCAACTCCGCGAAGTGCTTGACGAACTTCGGATGGAAGCCGTCGGTCAGGCCGAGCATGTCGTAACTGACCAGCACTTGGCCGTCGCAGTCGGGGCCAGCTCCGATGCCGATGGTGGGAACGTGTAACTCACGAGTGATCTGGGCCGCGATTTCTCGCGGAATCAGTTCCAGCAGAACGCCGAACGCCCCGGCCTCTTGTGCGGCTCTCGCGTCGGCCAGCAGGCGGTGCTCATCGCGTTGCACTTTCATGCCGCCGAATTTGTGGACCGACTGTGGTTTCAATCCGACGTGGGCCATCACGGGGATGTCCGCCTCGGCCAGCGCGGTGATGGTGCGAACCTGATTCTCGCCCCCTTCGAGTTTGACGGCGGCGGCCCCGGTTTCTTTCAGAATACGGCCAGCATTCTCGACCGCTTGAGCTGGGCTGACTTGGAACGACATGAACGGCATGTCGACGATGACCAGCGCTTGGCGAACGGCTCGTGTGACACACTTGGCGTGATAAATGATCTCGTCGAGAGTCACGGGCAGCGTGGTGGAATGCCCTTGGATGACCATGCCCAAGCTGTCGCCGACCAGGATCGAGTCCACGCCTGCTGCATCGAACAGCCCTGCCCACGTGAAATCGTAGGCGGTCAACATCGTCAGCTTGCGGCCCTCGGACTTGGCCTGCACGAAGTGTGGAACGGTCATCGTTGGAGCGGTCTTAGTCATGGCAACAAACACTAACTCGAAGCGTCTGCGAGGGCGAGGCACGTTCGCCGTAGCCGCATTCGCCAGAACGCGGGTGGCCGTGGCCCGCACTCTGGCCAGGCTGTTGAAAAAGCCGTGGAGCACTATTTCATCGTGCTCATTCTCCGAAGAAATTTGGCACGTTGGAAACGTGCCCCACGTTTTTCAACAGGCTGTGGCGAGTGCGGCTACTCGGACGCCTAAGGCACCGCCGCATCGCCAGTATCAGACGCTCCGAGATCCAGTTTCGACCATTTTCTGGTGGCGAGCTTCTTCAGCCCTGCGGCGGTGACCGAGCCGTTCTCTTTGAAGGTCAGCGATTGCAGGCTTTGCATTCCCAACAGCTTGTCGATGCTCGCGTCAGTGAGTCCAGTCGCACGGATCGACAGCTCCTTCAGTTGGGGCAGCGTGGCGATCACGTCGATCGTAGCGTCGGTCATCTGCGGCACGATCCAGAGATCAAGCAACTCCAGAGATTTGAGAGCCGCGAGATGATTCAGCCCCGAATCGCCGATCGACGTGATCTCGTGCAGGTAGAGACGCTTCAGTTTCGGCAGGTCGTCAAAGACCTCCATCGCTCGATCGTCGATACTGGGCAGGTCGCGCAGCGTCAGCCGAGTCAGCCCCATTCCTTTGAGTGCCAACACACCTTCGGTGCCGAATGCCTGGCAGCGGAACACTTCCAGTTGCGTCAGTTTGCCGAGCTTGGCGAGGTGCGGTCCCGACCGGTCCGAGATGCCGAAATCCTGCATCAGCAGCGAGTCGAGCGTCTGGTTGCGGCTCAGATATTCCAAGCCCGAATCGGTGACCGCCGTGCTGCGATGTTTGAACCCGGTGAGCTTTGGAAGATCGGCGACGATCTCCAGCGCCATGTCCCCCGCTTCCATATTGCCCCGCAAGTCGAGCGTGCGGAGTTCCTGCAGCTTCGCAAGTTTCCGAGCACCGATGTCGTTGACTTGGTTCTGCACCAAGGTCAGCCGCTGGAGCTTGCCGAGTTCGCTGAGAATCTTGACCACGGCGTTGGTCATGTTCGTGTTCGACGACAGGTCGAGGTCGATGAGATTGGGAAACGATTTAACGATCCTCTCCACCGTCGCGTCGTTGATCACCGAATTCGTGAGCGCCAGACTGGTGAGCGACTTCAGGCCGCCGAGTTTCACGACCATCTCATCATCCAGCGTCCGGCAGTTGTAGATCTGCAGCTTTTCGAGATCGCTGAGTTTGCCGAACAGCGTCAAGTCGTCCGAAGTCAGGTTCGATCCATCTTGAATGACGATTTCCGTCAGCAGGTCGCCGGCTTTCGGAGCGTACTTGGATCGCGAGCCGAGAGCATCGAGCCGGGCCTTCGCGGCTTTGACGTCATCCGCATTCGCGGTGGCATTTTTCGTGGAACCTGGCGGGGCCTGCTCCTTTGAGCCACTCGTTGACGGACTCGAACTGCCCCCCGCGCCGCCTTCCGGAACTTCCGATTTGGGACAGCCTGTCAGACACAACAAGCTCAAGAACACGCAGGCAACAACACTTCTCGGCCTCGGCAAACACATCATGACTTTCGCCTCAATCGGTTTTCTGAATGGAACGGACCAGGATCGTTGGCCGTGACGGGTGGATTTGGGAATTCATTCTGGCAACCAGTTTGAAATGATCTGCCCGAATTTGGTAGCGGAGGTCGCTGTTCTAATTTCTGTGACGGACGCCGAGAGTGGCCGCAGCGGCATGCTCGTGCTACACAGTTCCTTGGAATCCTGCGATGACCGGCCCCTCTCCTGAAGCCGGTCTTGGTGAGAAGCTCAAGAGGTGCTTTCGATGATTCGCCGTCTGTCTCTGCTCGTTTTGTCTCTGCTCGTTTTGTCGATGGTTGCGTTACTCAACGGACGGGCTTGGGGTGCCGAGCCTCTGACGCTGCTGCCATCGGAGTTCGTGTTGAGCGGTTCGGAAGCTCGCCAACGATTGCTCGTGCAGGCGACGGCCGGGACGCAAATCGTCGGACAGGTGACGAGCGGTGCGACGCTGGAATCGTCGGACGCCAAAGTCGCGAGAATCGACGACGGTTATGTTGTCCCCGTCGGCAACGGCAAGGCGACGATCACCGCGAAGGTCGGCAATCAATCAGCGACGGCGACCGTGACGGTCGAAAAGTTCGAGCAGCCACACTCGTGGAGTTTTCGGAATCATGTGCAGCCAGTGTTGTCGAAGTCCGGCTGCAACATGGGATCGTGTCACGGAGCCTTAGCCGGCAAAGGGGGCTTCAAACTCTCGCTGCGCGGCTACGACCCGGACGCCGATTTTCGGACGTTGACTCGGCAGGCTCGTGGGCGGCGCATCGTGCCGAGCGATCCGGGACGGAGTCTGATGCTGACGAAACCATCGGGAGCGATCCCTCACAAAGGAGGGCTGCGGTTCGATGTCGATTCGCTCGAATACCGCGCGATCGTCGAATGGATCGCGGCCGGGCAGCAGGGACCGAGCGACGCTGATGCGCGGCTGCAGCGACTGGAAATTCTGCCGGCCGCATCGCAACAGAAAAAAGGGGCGACCCAACAATTGGTGGTGCGCGGGCACTTCTCGGACGGGCATGTCGAGGACGTCACGCGCTGGTGCAAGTTCACGTCGGCGAACGCAACGGTCGCGTCGGTCGATGAGCGAGGCTTGGCCAGCATCATTGGCTTCGGCGAGGGAGCGATCAACGCCTGGTATCTCAGTCAGAACGTGATCGCGACGGTCAGCTCGCCGTATGAAACTCCGGTCGATGCGGCGGTCTTTGCGAATGCCGAGCGGTCGAACTTCATCGACGAGCAGGTGCTCGCGAAGCTCAAGAGCTTGAACATCCCGCCGTCACCGCGAAGCAGCGATTCGGAGTTCATTCGCCGAGCGTTCCTCGACACGATCGGCGTGCTGCCGACGACCGACGAAGTCCGCGCGTTCTTGAGCGATGACACGCCGGACAAGCGCGATCGGCTGGTCGATCAACTGCTGACCCGGCCGGAGTTCGTGGATTACTGGGCCTACAAATGGTCCGACTTGCTGTTGCTGTCGGGGGAGAAGCTGCGGCCCCAAGCGTTGAAATCGTTCTCCGCTTTCATCCGTCAGAATGTCGCCGACAACACGCCGTGGGATGAGTTCGTCCGCCAGATCGTGCTCTCGCGCGGCAGCACGTTCGACAACGGCGCGGCGAATTTCTATTCGCTACATCAAGACCCGGTGGACATGGCCGAGACAACCTCGATGGCGTTCCTCGGCATGTCGATCCAATGTGCTCGCTGCCACGACCACCCGTTGGAGAAGTGGACCAACAACGATTACTACGGCTTCGCCAGTCTGTTCGCGCGCGTGCGCGGCAAAGGCTGGGGCGGCGACTTCCGCAGCGGCGACGGGCACCGCGTCATCTTCTTGGATGACGAGTCCGAAATCCTTCAGCCGCGCACCGGCAAACCGCAGCCGCCCAAGCCGCTCGACGGCCAACCCCTGACGTTCGAGTCCGTCGAAGATCGTCGCCTCGCGGTCGCCTCGTGGCTGACGTCCCCCACGAATCCCTACTTCAGCCGAGCCATCGTGAATCGCGTGTGGGCGAACTTCTTCGGGATCGGTCTGGTCGAGAAGGTCGATGACCTGCGGCTGACGAACCCACCCAGCAATCCGGAGTTGCTGTCGGCACTCGCGGAGTTCCTCACAACACCAAATAGGCGAGCGGGGGGCGATCAGGCTTATGACCTGAAGAAACTCATGCGTCTGATCCTCACGTCTCAGAGTTACCAGCGCAGCAGCCAAGCCACGAAAGGCAACGAACCGGATGAACGATTCTACTCGCGCTATTATCCGAAGCGACTGAAGGCGGAGGTGTTGCTCGACGTCATGTCGCAAGTGACCGCCTCGCCGACGCCGTTCAAAGACTTCCCCGCCGGTACGCGAGCGATGCAACTTCCCGATGCGAATATCGCCTCCGACTTCCTCAAGACGTTCGGCCGCCCGGAGCGGATCATTACCTGCGAGTGCGAACGCTCCGACGAACCGAGCATGACTCAAGTCCTGCACATCCTCAACGGCGAGACGCTCATCCAAAAGTTAGAGGCGAAGGACAATCGGGTCTCCAAGCAACTCGAAGCCAACCTGCCGCCCGAGCAACTTGCAGACGAGTTGTTCCTCGCCGCGCTGAGTCGTTTCCCAACCGACCGCGAGCGTCAAAGGATGGCCGAGATCCTCAGCGTCGCCAGCCCCGAAGAACGCCGACAGGCGGTCGAGGATTTGTACTGGTCCGTGCTCAGCAGCAAAGAGTTCTTGTTCAATCGGTGAATCTGCGGCTCGCGGGAAACATCAGCCAGCCACTTTCTCCGTGATGGCGGTGAACTGTCCCAAAGCCGTTTGCAGGTCGTCGGCGATTTCTTTTGGGCGAGGATGTCCGGGGCCGGCAAGTCATCGGAGTCTTCGAGGCTGCTGTCCTTAAGCCAGAAGATGTCGAGGTTCACTTTGTCCCGTTTCAGCAGTTCGTCTTAGTCGTACGCTCGCCAATGGCCATCGGGGTTCTGCTCGGCATTCCAAGTGGGCTTGCGCAGGTGTCGCTTGCTGGGACGGTAGCACTCGACGAACTCGTCCAGGTCTTCGCGCTTGAGTGGGTTCGTTTTCTGCGTGAAGTGCCTGTTGGTCTGCAGGTCGTAGACCCACAGCGTTTTCGTCCACGGCTTCTCTTGAGCCGGCTTGGCATCGAAAAACAGGACGTTGGCCTTCACCCCTTGAGCGTAGAAGATGCCGGTCGGCAGACGCAGCAGCGTGTGAACATCGCATTGTTGGAGCAGGTTGCGGCGGACGGTTTCGCCGGCTCCCCCTTCAAACAGGACGTTGTCCGGGACGACGATCGCGCAGCGGCCGTTGACCTTCAGCAGCGTTTTGACGTGCTGCAAGAAGTTCAATTGCTTGTTCTTGGTCGAGGTCCAGAAGTCCTGGCGTTCGTAGGCGTGCTCTTCCTTTTCGAGATCCCCCTCCTCGTTGACGATGGCGATGCTGCTCTTCTTACCGAACGGCGGATTGGTGAGCACCACGCTGAACCGCTCGCCCGGATCGCCCGCGAGGCTGTCCACGCCCGACTTGATCGGGCAGGGATCGGCGTCGATGCCGTGCAGGTACAAATTCATGATGCAAAGCCGAGCCGTGTTGGGGACCAACTCCCAACCTTTCACGAACTTGGTTCGCAGGTGTTTCTTCTGGTCCTTGTCGAGCGTCTTGCCGTGCTGCTTCACGACCGAATCGTGAGCCGCCAGCAGGAAGCCACCTGTCCCCGCCGCTGGATCGCAGACGGTGTCATCCGGGCCGGGCTGCACACAATCGACGATCGCTTTGATGAGTTGCCGCGGCGTGAAGTATTGGCCGGCTCCCTTGGGCGACTCTTCGGCGCTCTTGGCGAGCAGCCCTTCGTAGATGTCTCCCTTCACGTCGGCTTCCATGCTTGACCACTTCACCGGCTCGATGAGATCGACGATCAGCCGCCGCAGCGTGGCCGGGTTCTGGATGTCGGGTCGAGCCTTCTTGAAAATCTCGCCGAGCATCCCCGGCTGCTTGCCGAGTTCCTCCAGCGTGTGCCGGTAATGGACCTCAAGTTCATCCCCCTCGTACTTGAGCAGCGTCTGCCAACCATGCTTCGCCGGCACGATGGGCGGCCGGTTGTACGGTGGCTTGGTCATCTCATCGGCCATCTTCAGGAACAGCAGAAACGTGATCTGCTCCGTGTAAGCCATGTACGACAACCCGTCATCGCGCAACACATGCGCGAAGTTCCAGGCTTTCGAGACGATTTGCTGGGAGTCGTTGCTCATTGGTTATCACTTTCAGAAAACAATTCCAGTCGCATTTCCATTGGAGGTTTTGGCGACCGACCAGCCTATTGGGCAGCCTATTAAGCAGCCTATTCCGTCCTATTCCGCTCTAACCCGCTCTAACCCGCTCTAACCCGCTCTAATCTGGTCCATCGGCGATTCAGGGCGACTTCAGCTTCCAGCGGGCACCTTTTGCATGACCATAGCCTTCCAGTAATCCAAGCCGTCGCAAATGGTTGAGTTCGTCTCGGAGCGTCGTCGAGGGCAAGCCAGGATCAAGCTGCTCGCGAATCTGCATGGATTGCCGAGGAATACCGTCACTGAGAATGAGCAGAATCCGTCTCTGCCGTTCCGTCAGGTTGTGGCTAACCTGCGTTGGGGGCGAATAGCCGCTGGGGAGAAAGCGCACGACGACATCACCGGCACGTTCCTCGAATTCCGGCTCTGGGTGCCCCGCCTGCCGACACATGTCGATGATTTTCAAAGTCCCGCTTCCCCAGCGCTCGATGAGTCCGCGGCGGTAGAAGACCTCGGCCAGATACGGATTACGAGGCCGCGAGACGTGTTCGCGCCGGAGGTCTGCGACCGTTTGCCCAAACGGGAGGGTTCCGGCGCTGATGATCTCGACGCGGTCATCGTAGATGGCGACGTAAGTCGCGCCGCCGTAAATCGAATAATCACGGTGGCACAGTGCATTGACCAATGCTTCGCGCAATGCCAATGGTGGGAAGAGCGGCTCGTCGATCCGTTCGAGTCGGCCCGACTCGAAGCGACCCCGAACAGGCAAATGACGGCGCAAGAAGAGGTCCGCCTCGCGCAGCAACAGAAACGCATGTCCGGTCTACTGTCGCTGATCCAGAAACTCGTTTTTGGTCACACCCTGAAACCGAGCCATGCGCAGCGCACACTGCGGATAGTCCGGCAACGGATCCTTGGCAAAAGCCACGACAGCGGCCTGCAACGGTCGTCCGTCTTCGATCAAATTGAGTTTGTGCAAGGCCTCGATCGGGTCCGTGACAGGAGTTTCCAGTCGTCCGGCCGCGATGGCATCGGACATCGCGTGCAGAATCTCGTTTCGGTCGAGGTCTTCAATCCGATGTCGGGCTGCGATTTGGTTTTCCCACCGCACATGAGGATGAGCACGTTCGATCAACCGCCGCTCGTAGTCGCCCTGAGGCATCTGCGACGTCGTGGGACCGACGCGGCGGAACGGTCGCCCGTTGTAAGTGTGCGGCGCGTTGATGGGCGGCGCGGCATCGAGCATCAACACTTCCAGCGTCTCCGTCACTTTGACCCGCGTTTGGATGACCGATGCGAGCGGTTCGAGCCGGCTCAACTCAGCCGCGACTTCGCGCAGTGTCTGATCGGAAATTTGTTGGCCAACAATTCTGCCGGCATCGGTCACGCCGAAGAGGACTTGGCCGCCGTTGGCGTTGAGCATCCCGCACAGCGTTTCCATGCCACCGCGTAACTCGCCGGTGCTCTTTTTGAATTCCAGCCGCTCGGATTCTCCCTCGGCGACCAGTTGCCGGAGTTGTTCGAGATTCATGCCTTGGCCCTCCGCTTCGCCGTCACCACAGTCGCTTCACCGCATAGGCTTCGAACGCTGGGTCAACGCTGACGATTGGAATGTCTTCGAGGAAGCATTGAGCGATCAACAGCCGATCGAAGGGATCTCGGTTGGTGCAGCGGAAGCGCTTCGACAGCGGTCGAATGCGCCAACGAAATCGGCAGCAGTTCAAAACCGGTCTGGGCCAGCGCGGCGGGGAGATAGGTGACGCTCGACTCGCCGAGGTGCAACTTCTTCAAGCCCGCTTTGATGGCGATCTCCCAACACGTCGCGATGCTCACCAGTTTCCGATTGGCGGAATCCTCAATCAACGCCTTGGCATTCGAACTCAAGGAGGGATCGCCTTGGCAGAACCACAAGAAGGTGTGGGTATCCAGCAGCAAGTTCATTCCATGTACTCCTTGAAATCATCGAGCGGAGCGTCGAAGTCCGGAGCCATGAAGAAGTCGGGCTTGCGATAGCAACCCGCTTGGCAGGGCCAGGAGGTTCGTTCGGCCTTCTTGACCTGAGCCAGCGGCTGACCTTGTGTCGTGATGGTGAGTTCCTCGCCCGGTTGCAGTTCGGCGAGCAGCTTCGGCAAATGGGCCTGAGCTTCATCGAGAGTGACTGTGGCCATCAGAGTGTCTCCGATTGCGGTTTCGATCGGCGTAGGGCATGCGGCTTCTTGGCCGAGTTCGCAGAGTTACCAAAGGCGGGTGATCGGATAGTCGTCGAGTTTCGGATCGTTGCTCACGATGGGAATGTCTTCGACGATCGCTTGAGCCACCAGCAGGCGGTCAAACGGATCTTTGTGTTTGGGCGGGAACGGGAGCGCGGCCACGAGCGCCGTTTGACGAGGCTCAATCGGCAAGATGACAAACCCATTATCGAAGATGGCGTGCTGAATGAACTCGTCGTAGCTTTCGGTCAATTCGTATTTTCCCAGGCTGACCTTGATCGCCAGTTCCCAATAGCTCGCAGGACTCACGAACTTGGTGTTGGCGGTGTCATCCACCAGCGCGCGAGCTTGTCCGCTCAACTGAGCATCGCCCAGATAGAACCACAGCAGAGTGTGCGTGTCGAGCAGAATTCTCACGGCATGTAGTCCTTGAAATCTTGGAGATGTTCCTCGTCTTCGGCCACGATAACGACCTTGCCTCGCCCTCGGCCAAAGACCGGTTTTGGCGGCTCAAGCGATGGCCCGACGAGCTTGGCCACGGGGCGGGCGTTGCGAGTAATCACCAATTCCTCGTCGGCAGCCAGGTGCTCGATCAGTTCCGGCAGTTTGGCTTGGGCTTCTTCAATCGTGACGGTGGTCATGTCTGGTTCTCCGCTGGTTTCCGAGATGCCGCAGGGCGAGGCGTCCGAGTTCGGTCGGCGGCGTTCGTCGTTTTCAGTTTAGCATCGTTCCCGGCATTGATCCGCTCCAGCAGCGTGCTGGCGGGTTCGTCGGTGGGGTCTTGGGGGACCAGCTTTCCCTCGAAGGCTTGCTTGAGGATGCTCTGACGCAGTCGGGCCGCTCGACGCAGGTTGTGCTCGATCGCCAACTCCGCCGACTCGATTTGCGAGAGCTTTTCGTCGAGCAACTTGACGATCTCTTGCTGCTCATCCGCAGGTGGAACGGGGACTGGGAATCTTCGGAGGATTCCCATGTTGATCGACGCGAGGTTCGTCGTCTGCTTGCCCGCCTTCGTGAACCACACCCGACCAAAGGTATTGCCGTGATGCGACACGAACCGTGGCTGCATTTCGTTCGTGAAGAGACGAGCGCGAAAGATGTGGTTCTGGTGAATGCATTCTGGCAATTCATCTGACCAAACCCACCCTCGACCCAGCTTGTCGCGGTCGCCGCCTTCGGTGAAAAGCACATCGCCCGTTTCGAGACGAAGTGCGGCAACATCGCTGAACGGGACTTCGTCGAGATCGTCGCGGTCGATGGCGAGGCTGGTGGCGATGTGGGCTGGGATGGCATCGAGCATGGTAAAGGCGCGGCAGACTCAAGGGAGGAAGACGATCAGAACAACGTCACGAAGCCAGCGGCCTTGAAGTGGTCGTCGTGAGTGAAAGCTTCCGAGATGCCAAGGCGACGCATCACAACGAAAGAAACGCAATCCACAATTCCCGCGTTGGCAGCTTCGTGTTGACGATAGGCCGTCCATGCCTGTTCCAAATCGGTTGGCGTTGGTTCGATGAGGGCCTGTCTCGTTTCGAGTTTGCGTTTCAAGGCCAACACGTTATCACGATAGGGGCGTCTTGCGGCGGCGTTTCCACATTCCAAAAGTACGAAACTCGTGGTGATGAACTTGGCTCGGGCGCGACGGAGTTCCCAATAAGCCTGTTCGGCCACCGCGTGCCATTGGTCGGATTCATCCCACAGCGCCTACAAACCGACCGAATCCAGGAAGATGACACGCTTCATGGCTGATGCTCGTTGTGTCGCGCGGCAACATCGTGCTCCCCGGATGCGTATCGGTGGGACAAGATCTCGTAGATTTCGTCCAAACCGTCGTCTTGGTCCGTGCCCGTCAACGATGGCAGAATTTCGACCTGCGTTCCTTCTGGCCACTCGACGGATTCGATCGGGCGAAAGACTCCGTTTTCATAAACGGCATGAATCGTCTGCATGGGCTTTCCTTTAGGCGGCAAGCATTTGGTTCAACTCGTCGAGCAGTATAGCCAACCGATCGCCGAAGAGTTCATCGGTTTTTCTCAGCGTTTGGGTGTTCCGTGAATGTAGTGGTCGTGCTGAGCCGCCATGTCGGGCGGAAGGTCATCGACGGTGCCCGCGAACTTCAACAGAAACCCGAGACTCGGCTCGTCGGCATCTTCTTCTTCCAGGACGACGGTGACGCGAGCACCCTCGCGGAGATTGTCCGTGCGATCCGGAACGATCACGCCGCCTCGAAATGTGCCTTGGATTGTCATGGGCAACTCCTTGTCTATGGTTGATGTTCGTTGTGACGTGCGGCGAGATCGGGGTCACCCGTCGAATACCGTCGCGACAGGATGGCGTAAATCTTGGCTTGGCCGGGATCAAGATGAGCGAACTGCGGATCGGTCGGCTGGGGTTGTCGTTCTTCCACAAGTCGTGGCTCAAACTCCACCTCACAAAACTCAGGTAAATCAACTGGCTCCGTGGGACGGAACACTCCATTTTCGTAGATGACATGGATTGTCTTCATGCGATTTCCTCATGCGGCCAGCGCGTCATTGAGCTCGGTGAGCAGTGTAGCCAACCGATCGCCGAACAGTTCAAACGCTCGGCCCAGGCCGCCGATCTGGTTGAACGGGACTTCGTCCAGGTCGTCGCGGTCGATGGCGAGGCTGGTGGCGATGTGGTCTTTGATGGCGTCGATCCAGCGACGCTGCTCCGGCGTGAACGTGGCTCCGGCCGCCGCCTGGTCGGCGAGCCACTGCTGATACCGCTCTTCCACCGTCAGGCCGATCGGGGCCAGCAGCGAGTTCGGGTCGAGGGCGTGACGCACGAGCGCGACCACGTCCACCAGTTGCTTGCCGCCGTGCCCCTGCACCTTGTCCGGTTCGACCGTCTCGTAGGCTTGCCACAGCCGTTCGGGGTGCAGCGAGTGCGGCGGCTTCGGATTGTGGAACGGCTTCAACGCGGCTCGCATGCGGTCCTGTTCGACTTGCTCAATCTGCTGGTCGCTGGGTTCTTCGTCAGCGGGGATCGAAAACTTTTCGTGGGCTTGTTGGGTCGTCGCGTCCGGGTCGATGCTCGTCAGCAACTGCGCGCTGAGCACCGCGAGATCCTGGCCGGAGCATTACGAAGACAAGGACTCGTGCCGATCTTCCCGGAACTCCGCCCACACTTGGAAGCGACTTGGGATCAAACGGCCGAAGGGGCCGAGTTCGTCATCAACCTTGATCGCGCCGGTATGCCCATATTGGTAGTTGAATGGGAGGTGGTTCGGATCGGATCTGGAATTTCGAGCGCGTTGACTGAGTGAAGAAAAACCTTGGAATTGCGAAGGTTGTGTCATTTAACAGGGCAGATGTTCCACGAATTGGTTCCACTCGACAATCCGAGCGAAGGCGACAAAACAAACCCCGCCGGGGGAGTCCCCATTCGCTAAGGACTCGGCTGTTACATCTCGCGCCGAGAGTTCTCAACGAGAATTCGAGTTTCAGCAGATCCAAGCATTGGATCGGAATCTCCACAAACCAGAGCACATCGGTGCCCGCTTTCTGTTCACGCGGTCGCGGGATAGCATGGCCTAGCAACGAATTCCCTGGCACTGGGATGTAAGACGCTGCAAGGATGCGTTAGCACGAGCAACACGATGCCCGATCCCATTGAATCCGAACGGCAGACGAGACAACGGCGGATCGACCCGTTGCTGGTGGAGTCTGGTTGGCAGATTGTTGACTATGATCCGACACAGACCACGACTGCGCTGACGAAACACGCCGTTCGCGAGTTCCCCACAGACAACGGCCCGGCGGATTACATGCTGTTCGTGGATGGGCGAACGCTGGGAGTCGTCGAGGCAAAGAAACTGACCGTGGGACCGCAGGGAGTTTTGACGCAGGCGGAAAGGTACTCGCGAGGGCTCAGCAGCTCCGAATTCAATTTCCGAGGCTTGCGAGTCCCATTCCTGTACTCCACCAACGGCGAGGTGATCTGGTTTCACGACGTTCGGCATCCGCTGACAACCTCGCGGAAGATCGCAGCGTTTCATACGCCCAGTGCGTTGCGAGAACTGCTCGGCCGGAATTTCGAGCAGGCTCACGAGTCATTGGCCAACACGACGAACGACCACACGAGACTCCGCGACTACCAGAGAGCCGCCAACGCGGCGACCGAGAAAGCCATTGCCGATCAGAAGCGTCAAATGCTCATCGCGATGGCCACGGGGACGGGCAAGACCTTCACGCTGGTCAATCAGGCTTATCGACTGCTGAAGTCGCAGGTGGCGAAGCGGATTCTGTTTCTCGTCGATCGTCGCTCCTTGGCCGCCCAAGCCGTGCGAGCCTTCTCGGTCTTTGAGCCGGAGCCGAATCAGAAGTTCGACAAGCTCTACGAGGTCTACAGCAACAAGTTTCAGAAGGAAGACTTCGGCGAGGAAGATGCCTTCGATCCAAAAGTGATGCCTCGCGACTATCTGCTCGATCCGCAGCCGAAGCACGTCTTCGTTTACGTCTGCACGATCCAACGCATGGCGATCAACTTGCTCGGACGGCAGGCGGTCTTCTCCGAAGAGGGGGACGACATCGACGAAGACGCCGAGAAGCTGAAACTCCCGATTCACGCCTTCGATGTCATCATCGCCGACGAATGCCATCGCGGTTATTCGACGGCGGAACTCTCGGTCTGGCGAACGGTGCTCGACCACTTCGATGCGGTCAAGATCGGGCTGACGGCGACGCCTGCCGCACACACGAAGGCGTACTTTCACGACGTTGTGTTCCGCTACACCTACGAGCAAGCCGTCCGCGAAGGGCATCTGGTCGATTGGGACTTGGTGAAGATCAAGTCAGACGTGCGGATTAACGGTGTGTTTTTGAAGGAGGGCGAAACTGTCCAAGCGGTCGATCCGATCTCCGGGGCGGAACACCTCGATGTTCTCGAAGACGAACGCTCGTTTGAATCGACCGACGTCGAACGGAAAGTCACGTCGCCGGATTCCAACCGCAAAATTCTGCTCGAACTGAAGAAGTACGCCGACGAGCACGAGCAGCGTTACGGCCGCTTCCCGAAGACATTGATTTTCGCAGCGAACGACTTGCCGCACACGTCGCACGCGGACGAACTCTGCACGCTCGCCGTCGACATCTTCGGACGCGGCGAGAGCTTCGTACGCAAGATCACCGGGCGAGTCGATCGGCCGCTTCAGGCGATTCGCGAGTTCCGCAACCGGCCGAATCCTGGCATCGCCATCACGGTCGATTTGCTCACAACCGGCGTCGACATTCCCGATCTGGAGTTCATCGTCTTTTTGCGTTCCGTGAAGTCGCGCATCCTGTTTGAGCAAATGCTCGGACGCGGCACGCGCAAGGGGGACAAGTTCCCGGACAAGTCGCACTTCACGGTTTTCGATTGTTTCGACGGCACGCTGGTTGCCTTCTTCAAGAATTCGACCACGATGACTGCCGAACCCCCGGAGAAGCCGACGCGGACCACGGCCGAAGTCATCGAAGACATCTGGGCCAACCGAGACCGCGACTACAACATCCGCTGCCTGACGAAGCGACTGCAACGGATCGACAAAGAGATGGCAGCCGAAGCTCGCGACCTGTTCGCGGCACACGGCATCCCCGACGGCGACATCGGCAAGTTCGCAACACAACTGCCTGGCAAGCTGAGGCAGGACTTCACCGGCACGATGCAGCTTCTGCGTAACACTGCTCTCCAAGATTGCCTGAAAGACTACCCGCGCAAGCCGAAGACGTTTCTGCGAGCCACCGAAAACGAAGATACGGTCTCCTCCGAGTACCTGATCCGCGACGGGCGCGGCCAAGAACACAAGCCGGAAGATTACTTGGAACTCTTTGCCCGCTTCTTGCGAGAGAACGCCACGCAGATTGAAGCCGTGCGGATTCTGCTCGATCGCCCTGCCGACTGGAGCACGGCTGCACTCAGCGAACTCAAGCAGAAGTTGATCACAGCACCAGAGCGGTTCACGGTCGATGTGCTTCAGAAAGCTCACCAGCTTCGCTATCACAAATCGCTCGTCGACATAATCTCGATGGTGAAACACGCGGCGGCAGAACAAAGTCCGCTGCTGACCGCTCAAGAACGAGCATCCAAAGCCATCGCCGTCGTCTCAGCCGGTAAGACATTCACGTCAGAGCAGCAGCAATGGCTCGACCGCATTCGAGCTTCACTCATCGAGAATCTGTCGATTGATCGTGCTGACTTCGATGTCCTACCGACACTCGAAGGGGCTGGAGGCTGGGGCCGTGCAAATCGAGAGTTCGACTACAAGCTCGGCGAACTCCTGAAAAGGATCAACGAGGCCGTCGCTGCGTAACCACATTGGAGAGATATGCCATGTCAACGAAATATCAAGTATTTGTCAGCAGCACATTTCGTGACTTAAAAGAACACCGCGCTGCTGCAATGAAGGCGATTGTCTCGGCCGGACACATGGCAACCTGCCTAGAAAACTGGGGCCTAAGCTACGAGGCCCAACTGGACGTAATTTCACGCGCTGTCAAGGATTGCCAATTTTACCTAATCATTCTCGGTCACACCTACGGCAGCATTCCTCGTGGCAAGCGAAAAAGCTACACAGAACTTGAGCTTGATATCGCAGAAAGTCACGGGATCCCCATTCTTTCCATGGTACTTAACGAAACAGTGGTCAAGAAGCAGCGAAAGAAACTAAGTGATAAGGATACTGTTCAAAAGCGAGAATTAGCCAATACTGATCGCTATTGGAAGCTTAGAGATCGCCTCTGCTCTGGCGGGCGATGGTTCAATTGGTTTCGAGGACCAGCGGATGTTGAGACCCATGTTCATGCTTACTTCAAGAACCCACTGCCCGGCGTGCGCGGTTACGTATTGGAAACGGAAGAGACCCAGTCGATTATCAGTATCACCACTTCGAATCAGGTGGTCGCAGACATTGTTCGACGTGCTGGGGCCTTCAAAACTGTAGAAGGCCGTCTGAATGATGCTCCGGAGCAAAAACGGTCATTAGCCGCGGCATTTCGAGAACTGCACGGCCGGCATCTCGGACTCTTTGACAAGTTGTTCATTGAATCGGGAAGCACGCTGACCTATGTCGCGGCAGAGATTGCCAACCTGTTGCCAACTTGCCTTAGTGTTGTGCCCGTCAAGGAAACGAGAGAGATGACTCGGCCGCATGTCACTACGAACAACGCGCTCGCTTACCTCGATTTGTGGTTGGTGAATGGCGTCCTGTGTCGTCCCGAGCCTGATTTCCCGCCTGCTCTTGATGAGCGATACGGTGCGATGTATGGGCCGCTCACAGGAATTACTCGCCACCCGGATTACTCGGGGCGTCCGATTGAGGATGAAGATCCTGATGCTTGGAAAACAGTATGCAATATACGGGACGAATTCATGCGGGGGTTGCATAACCCAGAAAAGACGCTTGTGCTTGCCGCCGCGTCGGCGATGTATTTGCCGCCACAAAACAGTCCCAACAGCGTTGGCAAACAAGCGCCTTCGTCGGAATGGGAATGCAACGGATTTCATGTCAGCAGCTACGAAAACAAACTGTTTAAGCGAAGCCTGTATCTGACAAACGTTCCGACTATCGTCTTTATTCACGATACCAAAGTGGGTTCGCTTTCCGATTCGACGCATAGCGATGATGCAGCACCAGAGTGGGGAAGGTGTCACTTTATTTGTGACAAGGGATTTCCGTGGGAACGCCTGCTGAACCAATACCCGCTCTCAATTTGGGTCGGTTGCAGGCGAACGACTGTCGAAGTGGTCGAACGACAACTTCGCGATTCGTTTCCCGAGTCTTGGAAATTTCGGCGGTATGGAAGCACTGATTATCCGGTGATCGTAGCGCACAACGAAGAGTTTCGGTCGAGGTTGGCAGCAATAGGTGTCGCGGTTTTTCAGTAAAGGAAGTCATGTCTGACGTTGTTTCCAAACTTTGGGGTTTCTGCCACACGCTGCGGCATGATGGCATCGACTACGGGGACTACATCGAGCAGATCACGTTTCTGCTGTTCCTGAAGATGGCTGATGAGAAGGGGATTGATGTTCCCAAGGGGTGCGACTGGCCGACGCTGCGGGACAAGGCGGGGTCGGACCTGACCGACTTCTATGTCGATCTGCTTCGCAAGCTGGCGAAGCAGCCGGGGATGTTGGGGGACATCTTTGCTGAGTCGCAGTCGCGGTTTAACAACCCGGTCAATCTGAAGCGGCTCATCAATCTGATTGACGAGATTGAATGGACGTCGCTCGGCGTGGACGTGAAGGCGGCGGCTTATGAGGGGTTGCTGGAGCAGGCGGCCAACGAGGGGAAGAAGGGGGCCGGGCAATACTTCACGCCGCGAGTGCTCATTCAAACCATCGTCCGCGTGATGAAGCCTGATCCGCGCACGCACAAGGAATTCACGATCTGTGACCCAGCTTGCGGGACTGGAGGGTTTCTGGTCGCGGCGCATGAGTGGCTGGTTGCTCCGAAAGACAAAGGGGGAGCAGGTGCGGCGGCGATGGATCGGGCCGACGCCAAGCGGCTCAAGGAGAAAACCTACTTCGCTCAGGAACTGGTTGCTCGGCCGCGACGGATGGCGCTGATGAATCTCTATCTGCACGGCGTCGAGCCGCACATCACGCTGGGGGACACGATCTACGATCCGCCGTCGGGTGAGCGGTTCGATGTCATCCTGACCAATCCGCCGTTCGGCACGAAGGGGGCGAATCAGGCTCCCACGCGCGACGACTTCACCATCGAGACCAGCAACAAGCAGCTCAACTTCGTGCAACACGTCGTCAATGCGCTGAAGCCGGGTGGGCGAGCCGCGATGGTGTTGCCGGACAACTGTCTGTTCGAGGGCAAGGCGGGCGAGGTCTTCGAGATTCTGATGCAGGACTGCAACCTGCACACGGTGCTGCGTCTGCCGCGCGGCACGTTCACGCCGTACAGCCAGGGAGTGAAGGCCAACGTCATCTTCTTCCAGAAGGGGCTGCCTACCGAGGACGTCTGGATTTTCGACGCGCGGAGCAACGTCCCCGGCATCACGAAGAAGGACCGGCCGCTCAGCCCGCAGCACTTCGCCGAGTTCGAGCAGTGCTACGGCTCCGACCCGAACGGCCAGAGCAAGCCGCCGCGCAAAGACCTGGGCGAGACCGGCCGCTTCCGTCGCTTCCACGCGACCGAGATTGCCGAGCGGTCGTACAAGCTCGACATCACCTGGCTGAAGGACGAGTCGCTGGAATCGAGCGACGACCTTCCCGACCCGCAAGACCTCGCCACCGAAGCGATCACGGAACTGGAAGCGATCGTCGGCGACCTGCGCGAAATCGTCGCCCTCATCGAGCAGGAAGAGGGAGTCGAGGCATGAGCGTCCGGTCAAAACCCAACCGGGAGGGCGAGGCTCCCGCCGAGCCGGCGCACGACGGAAGCGAGTTGCCTCAAGGATGGGCGAGCGGTCGTTTCGATTCCATCGCCGAATTGAACCCGCGTCATCCGAGTGGACTCAACGACTCTCAATTGGTCACGTTCGTGCCGATGACGTGCGTCAGTGAATCGAGTCCCGACTTCGATCGCTGCAATGAGCGGCCACTGGCCGATGTTCGCAAAGGCTACACACACTTCGCCGATGGTGACGTGCTGTTCGCGAAGATCACGCCTTGCATGGAGAACGGGAAAGGAGCGGTTGCGACCGGACTCAAGAATGGACTCGGCTGCGGTACGACAGAGCTTCACGTCATTCGGCCGCTGGGCGGAATCGACCCGCATTACGTCTACCGATTTCTGCAACAAGAGTCGGTCAGACGTGACGCTGCCGCCAATTTCACCGGCTCGGCTGGTCAACTTCGCGCACCAATGTCGTTCATCGCTGAACTCGAACTTCCGTTGCCGCCGTTGGCGGAGCAGCGGCGGATTGTGGGGAAGCTGGAGTTGCTGTTGGGGAAGGTGTCGTCGAGCCAGCAGCGTCTGTCGCGGGTTCCGGGTCTGCTGAAACGCTTCCGCCAATCCGTCCTCGCCGCCGCCTGCTCCGGCAAACTCAC
>CAMDPX010000041.1 GCA_945905295.1 Planctomyces sp. SH-PL62
CGTTGAAAACGTGCCCCACGAACGCGCCGTCACCGTCGAATACTTCCGCGACATCCAGCCGATCCTCAAACGGAGCTGCGTCGCATGCCACACGAAGTCCTGGGAGAAGCCCGCCGGCAACTTGGTACTCGATGCCGACGACGAACAGATTCAATTCGAGCATCACGGCAAGTTCCCCGGCACCTACCTGCGGTTGGCGATGGACGAGCGGGCGAAGTTCGGACACAAGCCGATCGGCTACGACTCGTGGGGATACCCGAACGCCTCACGCTACATACGCAAGATGCAAGCGCGGCGGAGTCTGCTCGTCTGGAAAATCTTCGGCGAGCGGCTGGATGGTTTTTCCAATGACGATCACCCGTCCGAACCGGAGCCGGGTGTTGGCCACTTCGCGCTCAAAGGAGAGAAAGTCGATACGCAACAGAATCGTCACAAGTACGACCTCGACTACCTCGGCAGCGGGATGCCTCCGCCGGATGCGGTCGCTGGAAAGTCGCGTGGTCCCGATGGGAAGGCGATCAAAGTCGAGCCGCTCTCGGATGAAGATCGTCTCACGATCGTCCGCTGGATCGATCTCGGCTGTCCGATCGACTTCGACTTCGATCCCGCTCATCCGGAACAGCGCGGCCTCGGTTGGATGCTCGACGATAACCGCCCGATCCTGACGGTGACGTCGCCGCAACCCGGTGCCAATAGACCGCTCGCTCGAATTCTGATCGGCATGCACGACTACGACAGCGGCCTGGAGTTGGACAGCTTCGATGTCCGTGCCGACTTCGCTGTGAGTGGAATCGCCGCCGGTGAGAATCTGGCGTCGAAGTTCCAACAGAAATCGCAAGGCGTGTGGGAGCTCAAGCTGTCATCACCGTTGAGTCAGATTCCGTCCGGCACGCTCAAGGTCGCGATTCGAGATCGCCAAGGGAATTGGTCCCGCATGGAGCGACGCTTTCAGGTCGGCTCAACGCAATGAGCAAAGCCAAATCGGCCGGCGCGGCCTGGAAGCAACTCAATCAACAGATCGTGGCCTGTCAGCGATGCCCCCGATTGCGGCGGCACTGTGCCGACGTCGCGATCGAGAAGCGAGCGGCGTATCGCGATTGGGAGTATTGGGGGCAGCCAGTCCCGAACGTCGGTGATCCAGCGGGGCGGATGCTGATCGTCGGCCTCGCGCCAGCCGCGCATGGAGCGAACCGGACCGGCCGTATGTTTACCGGCGACCGCAGCGGTGACTGGCTCTTTCGAGCGTTACACAAAGCCGGCTTCGCAAATCAGCCGACTTCGACAGCACGCGACGATGGCCTGCAATTGCGCGACTGCGTGATCACGGCGACGTGCCACTGTGCTCCGCCAGACAACAAACCGACGCCCAAGGAAATCGCGAATTGCTCCGAGTGGTTCGAGCAGACCGTCGCACTGCTTCCCGTCCGAGTCTTCGTCGCGTTGGGACAGATCGCGTGGCAAAACATTGTTGATCACGCGCTCGCGGCCGGTTGGCTGGAAGGACGACGTCCCAAATTCGGTCATGGAGCAGAGGTGCCGCTCGACAATAACACTCGCTGGTTGATCGGCAGCTATCACCCCAGCCAGCAAAACACGTTTACTGGCCGGCTGACCGAACCAATGCTCGACGCCGTTTTCGCTCAAGCGCGAACTCGGCTGGCCAATCTCAGCAGTGCCCCGCGCTCGTAGTGCCCCCATTCATGGGGGCGAGCTCGATCCCGACCCGATGAATCGGGTCACTACAAGCGCGAAGATCACTGCCGCTCGCGTTCCTTCAGGACGTTCTTCAAATGCCGCTTCGCGGCTGCGGCGGTGTCCCACTTGCCGGCGATGATCTGTGGCAGCGTTTCGTCCAAATCCATCGGGTGGGTGATGTCTGCGATTCGGCCTTGGCCATCCACGATGATTGCCGTGGGGATCGTGCTGATCTCGGCCGCTTTCAGCCACGTCGTGGACATTGCTCCGTGGTCGGGGTTGCCGTCCGTAACTTCGTCAACGGCGATCCGATATTCGAGCTTAGCTTCCATCTTCTTGACGAGCTCTTCCGCCTCGGAGACTTCGTCTTCCCAGATGTTGACGCCGATGAAAGTCACGTCGGGGAATTGCTTCTGCAACGCAGAGACGTGAGGCATCGCTTTGATGCACGGCCCACACCAGGTCGCCCAGAACTCGATGACGTAGATCTTGCCCGGTTCAAACGACGTCACTGGCTCGCCCTTGAGGAATCGTCCGACTTTCAATGCGGGAGCGGCCGATCCAACGGTCAGAGCTGGCGGAGCACTCTTCTCCTCTGCGATTGGCTCGGATTTCGACGTGGTTTCCGTGAATCCCGGATCTGGCGGGCTGCTCGGAGTCAGTGACGGCGTGCGCGAACATCCCAAAACGAACAACAGCAAACCGATCGAACATCGTGTCATGACAATTCCTCATGCGTGAGCAGAACTTGATTTCACAGCGGGCAACCCCAACGCAGAATAAAGAGGCATCACAGCCAATGCGAACGCCGGACAGAGCAGAACCCCCGCGGCAGGTCCGAGCGCGATCGACAACAGATGCAGCACCGGCACTAGCAACACGGCTCCGCCGATTGTCACAACGATCGTTCGGATCGTGATGCACCACCGGGTCATCGACAAACCCGTCGCAAGCATCGCCGGCCAGAGGAACAACGGACTGAACTCCGGCGCGACCATCGCCACACTGATCCCCGCCAATGAACCCCATAACCACAGCGCGCTCCACAACGCTTCGGCCGAGCAGCGCCGCAGAAACCACGATGCGATCCCCAAAGTGCTCGCCGTCGATACCAACCACAACGCGACGCTCAGCGCGTGTCCGTACCACACAAGGTTGCGAGGCAACATGCCGACGTCTTGCATCAGCCGGCTCAAGAACCAACCGATTCCCACGCTGACGATCAAGACGACGAGAATTGTCACGGCAAACAACATTCGCGCGCGGTGGCCGTCTTTCGTGAGCAGTGTCCGGCGATTGATCACGCACAGGAGCACGCAAGCGGCAATGCTCAACGGCAGACACCACGACAACGGGTAATGCACGACGAAAAAGCCAAGCACATCGAAAAAGGCCGCGTCATCTGTCGTCTGCGGCAGTTCCACATCAGTCGTGGCAATGCGTCGCGCCAAGTTCAGGGCCTGCTGGCCGAAGTGCTGCAAGCTGCGGCGGTCGAGGTTCGCCAGCGTGTCGTCTGGTTGGTGGTACCGATGGGCTCCGTCGCCGATCGCGAAATTGAACCCTTGCCACCCGGCTTTTTGAAACACGGTGAAGTCGGTGCTGTTGGGCATCGTCCGATACACCGCCGTGAACAGCGATCCGGTGATCCGCGGCCGAGCCAACTCGTTCGACCATGCTTCAATGGCTGCTCGGTTGCCGGCGTGCGTCTCGTACATCATCACCGGCCCGCTGGTTCCGCGAGCGTCGAAGTTCATCACGATCGGCTTTCGCGCCGACAACGGATGCCGTTTCACGAACTGCTGTGCTCCGAGCAACCCCAACTCTTCGCCGTCGGTGAAGAGCAAATACAGCGGTCGCTTCAGAGGCGATCTGGTCTTCGCGGTTCCTTCCACGAGCGTCGTCGCTGCCTCCATCACAGCGGCGACACACGCTCCCGCATCGCCCGCCCCAGGTCCGGTGCGGCACGAGTCGTAATGGGTCGCCAACACCAGCGGCCGAGCCTCCAGCTTGGCTTTCGTCGGGTGGCTCGCCAGCACATTGTGGATGACGACCTTCGCATCCGACTCGATGACGGCCGTCTGTACCTCGACCTGCCAGCCCATGTTTCGCAACAACCCAACCAGCCGGTCGCGCACCAACTGATTTTCGATCGAACCTGCCGGATGCGGCTTCGGCGGAAACAACTCTTCGTGAATGCTGGCCGCCCGCTCGGCGGAGAAGATCATCGCATCGGCCGCGGCTCCTTGTTCATCCGGAATGGGTTGCGGACCACGATAAAGCCAGCAAACCAAGAGCTCGATCGCGAGCAATCCTGCGATGGAAATCGCCACCGATCGGACTCGGACGGACATTCTGAGTTTCATGGATTCGCTTCAACTGGAGTTGGCCGAGAAGCTTGATGGTTGGGGAGTTGTCGCGGTTGGGGTGAGTTCTGGCGAGGTCGAACAGGACACTCTTCGCACACGGATGCGAGAGGTACACACGGATGAAGGCAAGGTGACGGCATCGTTCATCCGTGTGTACCTCTCGCATCCGTGTGCGAAGTCATCCACCAAATTTCCGCAGACAGTCTTGATCAGCCGCAGAGAATCCGGCATCGTGTAGCCCGCAACGAACCAGCAGTCTCCCGGAGGAGGTGCGGCATGATTGAACTCGGACGAAGAGCAACTCGCGATTGCCAGGGCCTGAGCCGCCGAGCGTTGTTGCAAATGGGAGCGTGCTCGGCGCTCGGCCTGTCGCTGCCACAACTATTGGCGCGGAGCGCGGCCGCCGAATCGAGCCCCGCGGTGAAGTCCGTTTTGCTCCTCTGGATGTGGGGTGGTCCTAGTTCGTATGAGATGTGGGATTCAAAACCAAACGCGCCGTCGAAGATTCGTGGTTGCTACGGTCCGATCGCGACCGCCTCGCCGGGAATGCAGATCAGCGAACTGTTGCCGATGTGCGCGGAGAACTCGCGGCTGTTCACGATCATCCGCAGCATGGCTCACGACATGAAGGACCATAACCAGGGAGGCACGGTCGCGCTGACCGGCAGCACCAACGGATCGCAGGCTTCCGGAGGCATTCCTTTTCCTGGTCGAGTTCGGCCTAGCATGGGATCGCTGGTGTCGTATCTGACTCGCCGCCGATCGGGTGATTGGCCGGCTTTCACGACGATCGGTCCTAATTGCAAAGTCAGCGGAGCCGATCTGCGCGGGCAATTGGCCGGAGCACTGGGTGCCGCTCACGATCCGTTCCGCATCGACAGCTTCACTCATGAGGATGGCTTCAAGATTCCGCCGTCGATTGAGCCGCTGGCTGGAATCGGTGGCTCGCGACTGAACGATCGCAAATCGCTGCTTGCCGGATTGGATGACATTCAGCGACGAACCGAAGCGGCGGATGCCACGCGATTCGACGACTTGCAACGCAAAGCGTTTGGATTGTTGACCTCCGCCAGCGCGAAGCGAGCGTTGAATGTCGATGAAGAATCCGAGTCATTGCGTGAGCGATACGGTTACACGGTCTTCGGTCAGAATTGTCTGCTCGGCCGGCGATTGATTGAGGCGGGGGTGCCGTTCGTCCAAGTCAATTGGAGCGGCGACGCGGAAGACGAACAGCAAGGCGGCGATGGCGGCTGGGATTTGCACTATCGCTTGTTCGAGCGGATGCAGGATCGCTTCTGCCCGATCTTCGATCGCACCTTCACCGCATTGCTGACCGATCTCGAGTCGCGCGGCCAGTTGGCATCGACGTTGGTGATCGCGATGGGCGAGTTCGGTCGCAGTCCAGAAATCAGCAGCATCGGCGGCCGAGAACATTGGCCATTCGGCTACTCGATTGTTGTCGCGGGCGGCGGCACTCCAGGCGGAACCGTGATCGGTTCGAGCACTGCCGATGGTGGCTACCCCGCGTCGCGCCCGATCCATCCGGTTGATCTGCATGTCACGGTGCTCGAAAAGATGGGGCTCGACAAATTGGAGTTGTTCGTCAAAGGCTCCGAAGTCCTGGGCACGCCGATTGGTGAGTTGGGATGATGGTTGAGTTCAAAGGGAAAGTGCCCGACGAATCGAAGGAGACGACGAATGACACAAGCCCATTCGTCGTCTCCTTCGATTCGTCGGGCACCTTCCTTTTCCCCCTTCTGATCCTCGCGTTAACCCTATCGCCGCACATTCGTGCCGACGAACCAGCACCGTCGGTCACTCGACTGACGAAAACGCATTACTCCAAATTCTTCCTGCGCTATTCGCCGACCGGCACGCACATCGTCTATTCACGCCACTATGCGAATCGCCGAGCGGCCAATCAGATTCTGGTTGGCTTGCATCTCGTCAAAGCGGACGGCACCGATGATCGACGATTGCTGGCCGAGTTCGATCGCGAAGTGCAAATCCAAGAGCATCCGGCTTGGTCGCCGGACGGCAAGCAACTGATCCTCTCCGGCGGAGGCAACGACACCGGTAACTCGTCGAAGGACACGTTCGTCTGCGACGTCGATCTCGAATTCAAATCGACGCGATTACGAAAGCTCATCCCCAGCCAGGGAGTGAGTATTGGCGAAGAGCCCTGTTGGTCACCCGATGGCAAACGGCTCTGCGCGGTCAGCATCACCGAGCGATTGTTTGTCGTCGATGCCGACGGCAAGAACCTTGCGCAGATCGTGCAGGTCGATGGCTCGTACTGCCATCAACCCGATTGGTCCCCCGATGGAGAGTGGATCGCGTTCGCCACCGATCGCGACGGCAACATCGAGATCTACAAAGTCCGCCCCGACGGCACCGAGTTGACGCGGCTCACGCAATCGCCCGGTCTCGACGCGCACCCGCGCTGGTCGCCTGATGGCCGCTGGCTCAGCTTCACCTCGAATCGTTCCGGCAACTACGACATCTGGGTGATGCGAGCCGATGGCAGCGATCTGCGCAATCTGACAAAGCACTCGTCGACCGACGACCAAGCCGCCTGGTCACCCGATGGCAAATCCCTCGCGTTCGTTTCCATGCGCGACGGAGGCTTCGACATCTATCGCATGCCGGTGCCGACCGAATTGGCCGTTGCGGACAGACCGGCGGTGAAACCGGCTGAGCCTGCGACGAAACCTGCCGACGAACTTGTGCTGCGTTACTCGTTCGACGAGTTGACTGATCAGTCCACATTGGCGAAAGACTACGCGGGCCGGCATCCGTTGGAGTTGAAGGGAGCCAAGCCGATCAGCGTTGCGACAGGCAGATCCGCACTGCTCTTCGATGGGAAAGCCAGCTTCGCCCCTGCTGGCAATGCGACGACGCTGAGATTGACCGGACCGCTCACGATTTCGTTGTGGGTGCGACCGGAGTCTGCGACGGGCAATGGCTATCTCGTGTCGAAACACGGATGGAATATCTACCTCGGCGCGGATGCGATCCCGCGTTTTGAAACACGCACGGCCGAAGACAAAGCCTGGGACACGCTCGCCGCGAAAAAACCGCTGGGGGCAAAAACTTGGTCGATGGTCACGGTGATCTTCGATCCGAAAGTGGGTCACAAGCGGATCTACATCAATGGCGAGCTCTCTGCGGAATCGCCGCGTTCTGACGGCGCTATCGGAGCCGCCGTTGGATACCCGCTCGAATTTGGTCACTACGTCGCGAGCAAGACGCAGTGGTTCCACGGACAACTCGACGAGATCCGCCTTGCCGCAGTGGCTTGGTCCGCAGAACGAGTCGCCAAAGAGTACGAGCAACAACGGAAGCTCGTCTCACCCTAAAAAGAGCCCGTTGATGGCAAAAGCCAATCCCATTGATGCTCGCCTAAAGCGACTGACCGAACTGGCCAACGAACCTGATTCGGAAGCCGCTCGCGCCGAGTTGCGGCGCTGCTTGCAGGCGTCATCAAATCTCGTGATCGCGAAAGCGGCGGAGATCATCGGCGAACGGGAGCTGACGGAATTCTCGGACGAGTTGAAATCGCTCTGGTCGCCACTCTGCACCGAGCCGGAACGGGATCGCGGATGCACGGTGAAGGCGGCGATCGTCGATGCGCTCGCGCGGCTCGGCTTCGACGATCCCGATTTCTGTCTGGCCGGCATGAAGTACGCGCAGATCGAGCCTGGCTGGCCAAAAGCTTCCGACACGGCGGTCAATGTGCGTGGTGGATGTGCCGCGCTGCTGGCTCGGTCGTGGAGAATCGCCGTCAACGACAAGCTGATCGCGATGACGGAATTGCTGGCGGACTCCGAACGAGTCGCTCGCGTCCACGCCGTCAACGCCATTGCGGACGTCGGGCATGAATGCGTCATCCCCTTGCTCCGAGTGAAAGCCCAATGCGGTGACTCGAAAGTGGAAGTCACCGGAGCCTGCTTCAGTGCGCTGCTGCGTCTTCGTCCGGAAGAGTCCATTCCCTTCGTCGCTCGCTACCTGCGGCACTCCGACGAGCAACTCGTCTGCGAGTCCGCCGCCGCGCTGGGGGAATGCGGTCGCCCCAATGCGATTCAGATCCTCATCGAGACGTGGAAACGCACCGAAGACGGCGACTTGAATGAATCGCTGCTAATCAGCCTCGGCCTCTCACGTCACACGCTGGCGGTGGATTTTCTGATCTCGGTCCTCACGTCGGTGACGAAGGCATCCGAATCCGCATTGCGAGCACTCGCTCCCAACCGCTTCTACCCCGACATCCGGCAGCAGGTTCAAACCGCAGTCGAAGGCACGAAGAATGGACGCCTGCGGGCGATCTTCAACGAACTATTCGGTGGCAGTTCGCCCTAGCGCCGGCCAGTTACTCAGCTTGATCGAAAAATGCCTTTCGGCGTTCTTTCCAAATTTCGGGATCGCGTTTTGCGTGAATGACACCAATGACATGGACCGTGCTGCCGAGAACGACGTAGTAGACGACCTGCTGAAATGGATCGACCACTTGAAAACGGACGCCTGGCAGGATCTCGCCGAAAATTGTTGGCATCTCTTCGAGGACGTCGAGCGAATGTCGCACATCGTTGAGAAATCGTTGACCCAAGCCAGTGCCTTGCCGCTCGTAGTAGTCGTGCGACTTCTGAAGGTCCGCTTCGGCTTCTGCCGTGAGCCTGACCGTCCAACTCATGACTGAGCTCGCGACCGGATTCGAGCGACGACCTCGTCCCAAGTACTCGAACGCTCCGGCTGCGCAATGGCGGCGTCACGGCGGCGCTCAAGCTCGTGTTTCAAATCGTCGGTCAATTCCGGGACGAAAGGTTCGTCGACGAGACTTAGCCACAGCTCTCCGATCAACTCACGACGATCTTCAACACTGAGTTGCTTGAGCGAATCCAAAGTGGCAACATCGACCATAACCGTGCTCCGCGAAAATGAATGGCGAGTTCCAATTGAACTCGCCACGTTAGCGTCACCAACAGCCTACCCCGGCAGCAGATCCTTCACCACATCTCGTTCGGACTTCAACTCGTTGACCGAGAGGTTGATCTTCTCGCGAGCGAATTCGTTGTGCTCTTGGCCGGGGATGATCTTCCAGGTCGTGCCGTTGCTGGTCAGAGGGAAGCCGACGATCAGGTCGGAGTCGATGCCGTAGTCACCCTTGCTGCACACGGCGGCGGAGAAGCTGTCACCGGCTTCGGTCGGGCGAACGATGCACTTCACGCTGTCGAGCGCGGCGTTCGCGGCTGAGGCGGCCGAAGAAGCTCCGCGAGCTTTGATGACGGCGGCTCCGCGCTTTTGCACAGTGTCGATGAAGGTGGTCTTCAACCACGCCTCGTCCTTGATGACCGACGTTGCGGCTTGGCCGTTAATGCGAGCGTGATAGAAGTCCGGAAACTGCGTGGCCGAGTGGTTGCCCCAGATGTTGCAGCCTTTGACCGAGCCGACTCCCACGCCCGCCTTCTGAGCCAACTGGCTTTGAGCGCGATTCTGGTCGAGCATCGTCATCGCGTACCAACGATCGCGCGGCACCTTCGGAGCGTTCATCATCGCGA
Source organism: Planctomyces sp. SH-PL62 (assembly GCA_945905295.1). Lineage (GTDB taxonomy): Bacteria > Planctomycetota > Planctomycetia > Planctomycetales > Planctomycetaceae > SXKJ01. The sequence goes on from CAMDPX010000041.1 coordinate 9,617, forward strand.
TCAGGCAGTTCGTGTTGCACGGGTTTCCGACGACGAGAACTCGCACATCTTTCGCCGCCGCGTTCTGAATGGCTTGGCCGGTCTTCGTGAAGATCGGGCCGTTGATGCGGATCAGGTCCGAGCGTTCCATTCCGTCCTTACGCGGCACGCTGCCGACGCAAATCACGAAGTTGCAATCGCGAAAGCCATCCTCCAGGTGATCGCTGTCAGCTTTGACGACTCCGGCCAACGTCGAGAACGCGCAGTCATCCAACTCCATGTGAACGCCGGTCAGAGCGGGGAGCACGGGCGGCACTTCGACCAGATGCAGAATCACCGGCTGGTTCGGTCCGAAGACCTCGCCCGACGCGATGCGAAAAATCATGGCGTAACCAATCTGGCCAGCGGCACCCGTCACAGCGACACGAATCGGAGCAGTCATGGTTTTGAGAATCCTTGTTTGTTGTGAAGTTGTTGGTTGGAAATCCCAAGGTCCAAAACCCAATGACCAATGAAATCCCAAGTCTCAATGTCGAAGCGATCGTTGGGATTTGGAACTTGGAAATTGGTCATTCAATGGACATTGGAGTTTGGAAATTGGACATTCCGTCCGTCGCGCGAACTTCTAGCGATTGCCAGAAAGGCCAGCAACCATGTCCGCAAGCACTTCCCATCGAGGCCAGCCGCTCTTGGCGTTTTCGACACTGGGCTGTCCCGATTGGAGGTTTGACGAGATCGTCGCACGTGGCGTTGAGTACGGCTACGACGGCGTTGAGATTCGTCTGATCGAGCGTGAGACCGACCTGCTCAAGCGGCCGGAGTTTCGTACGCCCGAGTTGGCGTCACGAAAGAAACAGCTTTCCGATGCGGGGTTTCGAGTCTGTGGTTTGTCCTCATCGGTCCGCTTTGAAGAGACCGACCGATCCGTTCGAGACGCTCAACTTGCGGCGGGCCGAGCTTACTGTGATCTCGCTCGTGAATTAGGAGCACACTTCGTTCGCGTCTTCGGCGACATGATTCGACCGAACGAAGACGAAGTTCCGCAACTCGACTGGATCGCCAGCGGCCTGCAAGCATTGGGCGAGTACGCCAGCACGGTTGGAATCGACATCTTGATTGAGACTCACGGCGACTTCTGTCGTAGCGACAAGATGGTCTCGCTGATGAGTCGCGTGACATGTCCCGCCGTCGGCGTTCTGTGGGACACACACCATCCGTGGCGATTTCACGGCGAGTCGATCGCCGAAACATGGGCCGCTCTGAAGAAGTGGACTCGGCATACGCATTGGAAGGACTCGGTGACTCGCCCGCCCCAACATGCCGAAGCGGTCTCGCCGGAAGTGGCCACTCAGATCGCCGAGGCGGCGCGACTGGCGCATGCCACGAACACGGGACATCAACACGCCGACTATGCTCTTTTCGGTGGCGGTGAGTTTCCTGCTCGCGAGTTATTGCAACGATTGTTGGCCGACGGCTACTCCGGCTGGTACAGCCTGGAGTGGGAGAAGATGTGGCACCCGCAGATCGAGGTGCCGGAAATCGCCGTACGGTTGTTCTCGCAGAAGTTCCGCGAGTTGTGGGACACGCTGTCGTAGAAAACGTCGCCGCGAAATATCTCATCGAACGACTGCTGACCCCACGGCACAGTGCGGATTGCCAACAACAACAGCCAACCTCGCATGTCGGCCTCTTCCTCGCGACGAGTGGTTTCGTCGGTGAAGGAGGATAACATGCCCGCCCGCAACGAACACCACTGTCCCCGTTGTCCGGCCATGAGCCGTGAGCCGATGGCCGACGGCCGACGGCCGTTATCGCAACTTGTTCAACCAAAATAACGGATAACGGCCATCGGCTCACGGCTTTCGGCCGGAGAGATTCAGGAGTCACCATGCGAAATCTGTTGTTGGCATTCTTGATCGTTTCGATTTCCACTTCGTTGTCGGCTGCGCCGCCGATACCAGATTCGGTCGTTTGGGAAGAAGCGATCGAATACTCGAGTCCCGAAGACACGCACTTGCAGCTCAACATGGCTCGGCCGAAGACGGGCGACGGCCCGTTCCCGACGGTGCTTTGCATTCACGGCGGCGGTTTCCGAGCGGGCAAGCGCGAGTCCTACGACGCGCTCTGCGTGAAGCTGGCCGAACGAGGCTACGTGGCGGCGACGATGACGTATCGACTGGCTCCAAAGCACAAGTTCCCGGCGGCGGTGCATGACACAAAAGCCGCCGTTCGTTGGCTGCGAGCGAATGCCGCGAAATACAAAGTCAATCCGAACAAACTCGGTGTGACCGGCGGTTCGGCGGGCGGGCATCTCGCACAGTTCTTGGGAGTAACCGCGAACGTGCCGCAGTTCGAGGGAACCGGCGGCAACGCCAATCAATCGAGTGCCGTGACCTGCGTCGTCAACGTTTACGGCCCCAGTGACTTCACGAAGTCGTATGGCAAGAGTGTTGATGCTCACGAAGTCTTGCCGCTGTGGTTCGGCGGCGACTTGAGCACTCACAAAGCTTTGCACATTCAAGCCAGCCCGCTGTATTGGGTCACACCCAACGCCGCTCCAACGCTCTGCATTCACGGCACCGAGGACAAGTACGTCGCTCACGAACAAGCGGTGTGGCTGATCGACAAACTCAAGGCCGCGACGGTTGAAGCCGAACTCCTAACGCTCGAAGGAGCCGGCCACGGATTCAAAGGTGCCGACGCGGAGAAGTCCGAAGCCGCGCTGTTCGCGTACTTCGACAAGCATTTGAAATGATGAGGATGGGCTGCCAGCGCTGGTAGTGACCCGATTAATCGGGTCTTCGGAGCGACCGCATGAATGCGGTCACTACGAGCGCAGCTACTTCATCGGCTTCCCCTCAATCGGCTTGCCGTTGGTCGTCAGGACTTGGATCTCGTGAGCGTTGTGCTTGCCGGTGTAGGTCCAAACCATTTTCTTGTCGGGCGTCACCTCGAACACCTTGATCGTGCCGCGTGAACCGTAGCTGGCGATGACCGTGTTCCCATTCGGGAGCCGCTGGCCGCCGCAGGGATCGGCGAATGGTTTCTCGTTGGGGAAGTCGTCGTTGCCGACTCGCCAAACGACCTTGCCGGTCGCGTCCATTTCGACCGTCTTATTGCCATTCGTGAGATTCACGAGCGTGTTGCCGTTCGCCAATCGGATCGCCGTGAAGGGCCAATTCCTCGCTTCGCGACCGCCGAGGAAATCCATGTCGGTCGGGAATTCTTTGAGTACCTCACCGGTCGGCGAATACTCCTTCACCTTGAAAGCCAGCAGATGCGGCACGAGATAGTTGCCGCTCGGCAGCTTGCGCGCCATGCGCGTCTGCATGTGAGCATTGTCGGTCTCCGGCTTGAGCGGGAATTCGAGCACGATCTTCCCAGCGGCATCGACTTCCAGCAGTCGCGGCTTCGGTCCCAACTCGGTGATCAGCGTGCGTCCATTTTCGAGCCGCTCGACCGTGCCGATCTCTTTGGCCTCGGCCGATCGCGCGAATCGAAACACGATCTCCTTCTCGCGTGTGAACTCTTTGACTTCATCGCTCCAGGCGATGAGCACGTTTCCATTCGGCAGCACGAACCCATCGCGAGCCGCCCCCTTCCCGGAGTTCCAGGCTTCGTTGCCCTCTTCATCAATGATGCCGGTGAATGAAGGCCCGGCGATGAAGAACGAATGCTTGATCGCATCTTCGCTGCGAGCAGCTTGACCGCCTGTCAGAAGAACGACCAACAAGACCAGGTTGAGTCCGCGGAGTTTCACGATGTCCCTTTCAATTCCGGCCGACGGCCTGAGGGCAACTTGCAAAAGGCCAGTTATGAACCGGCGACATTCGCGGTTCGGAGGGTCGGACTCTACCAAACACATTGTTGGAAGGCTTGCGACATGAAGATCGTCATCCCAGGCGGCAGCGGTCAGGTCGGGACTGTGTTGGCTCGTGCGTTTGTCGCCGATGGGCATGAAGTCGTGGTACTCAGCCGAAGCCCGTGGCCGACGCTGCCAGCGTCGGCGCAAACGGACGCTGGCAGCGTCCGCCACGTCGAATGGGACGGCGAGACGATGGGACGCTGGACGACCGAACTCGACGGGACTGACGTCGTCATCAACCTGGCTGGCCGCAGTGTCAACTGCCGATATGGTGCGAGGAATCGGCGCGAGATCAAAGAATCGCGTGTGAAGTCCACACGAGCCGTCGGACAAGCAATTGCCGAGGCAAAACATCCTCCGCGAGTTTGGCTGCAAGCGAGCACCGCCACGATTTACGCACATCGCTACGACGCTGCGAACGACGAAGCGACCGGCATCATCGGTGGCAACGAACCGGACTCGCCCGACACTTGGCGATTCAGCATCGACGTGGCCAAGTCGTGGGAGCAGGCCACCATTGAAGCGGTCACTCCGCAAACTCGGCAAGTGCTGCTGCGATCGGCCATCACGATGAGTCCCGATCGCGGCGGTGCGTTCGATTACCTACTGCGTTTGGTGCGCTGGGGCCTGGGAGGAAAACACGGCGACGGACGACAGTTTGTCTCATGGATTCACGACCGCGACTTCGTGCGAGCGATCTACTGGCTGATCGCGCATGACCTCTCTGGTCCCGTCAACTTGGCATCGCCGAACCCGCTGCCGAACAGCGACTTCATGCGTCAATTGCAAAACGCTTGGGGCATTCGCATCGGCTTGCCCGCAACGAAGTGGATGCTGGAGATCGGCACATGTCTGATGCGATCGGAAAGCGAACTGGTGCTGAAGAGCCGCCGTGTCATCCCCAGCCGAATGCTGGCCTCTGGATTTGAATTCGAGTTCCCAACGTGGGCCGACGCGGCTCAGGATTTGTGCGATCGTTGGAGGGGAATCCATCGGTCCGACCAGTCGTAGGTCTCCAGCGCGTCGAATTGCTTCTTGTAGTCGTAGTGCGACGGTTCGCGGAAAGCGTAACCCGGATAGTAGTAGCGGTAGCCGTGTTGCTGAGCGTACTCGATCTCCAGCAACATGGTGGCGATCCCCGGACTTCGCCAAGCATGATCCGGGTGGAAGAAACCGTAGACGCTGGAGACCGAGCGAGCGCCGAGATCGAGATAACTCGCGGCAATCAATTGCGATCCGTCGTAGAGCGCGACTTCCAAGTTGGCGCAGGGAATCCGGTTGGGCAACGGGCCGAGAAAGTTCTCCAGCGACTCCGGAATGTTTTCCGTGAATCGCTGCTTGTGCAGTTCGAACAAGTCTTCCCGCTCGGCGTCGATGACTGTGGGTGCGACTTGCAATCGCAGGTCGGCATTTTTGCGGCGGACTCGGCGTTGGCTCTTCGACAAAGAAAAGCGTTTGAGATCCAAACGCAGCGGCATCACATGCCGCAGTTCGGTCCCCGACAGCGTGTACGAATAACGAAAGAACGCCGGACCGAAGTGACGCCAGCCTTGCTTCCAAAGATGGTCCATGTCGGCCGGCCGTGCCGAAATCAGGTACGCGGATTCGTCGATGGGCGGAATCATGAGTCGCTGTCAGCGATCGCGGCGGGCTTTGAAGACGTGATCGACCGCGACCGTAATACCGGGTAGTTTCACGATGCTTAATGATTCGCCCAGTTTCAGGACGCATGTGTCAGCGTAGGTTCCGTTCGACTGCGGATTGCGATAGACCTCGACACACTGCTGGCGGATGTTTGCAATCCAATATTCGCCAACTCCGGCCTCGGCATAGAGCGAGAGTTTCTCAGTGCGGTCGTAGTCGAGCGAAGAATCGGCGACTTCGATGAGCAGCAAGATATCCGCCGATAGCGGAGCGGAGGTGGCGTAGTCGTCGCCTCGCGACACCGCCAAGACCACGTCAGGTTCCGGACGGCTGTCGAGGACGACGACGGGATTCTGACTACGCACGACGAACGAGTCGTCCAGAAGTCGAATGAACAGTTTGACGAGCCGGTCAACGCACGAGGCATGGGGATCGCCGATGGTCATTTTCCGCACAAGCTCCCCGCGAATGAGTTCCAGGTTGTCGTTCTCGTCAAGAATGCCGAACTCGATCATCTGCAAGTAGTCTTCGAGCGAGAAGCGATAACGCGAGCGAGTCGCTGGCATGGCGATCGCTTTTCCATCAACCATCTCGTAGGCGACGCTCATGATTAGACCAGTTCCCGAATTGGCTGCACACCGTCGATGACGTACTGCGGGCGACCGGCGAGATCGTTGATCGTCGCGGTGTTCACGTCGATCCCCAACGAGTGATACAGCGTCGCGAAGACTTCTTGGAACGTGACGGGGCGGTCTTTGGCGTGCTCGGCGTTGCGGTTGGTTGAGCCGATCACTTGGCCGGTGCGGAGTCCGCCGCCGGCGAGCATTGCGCACGCGACTTCGGGCCAGTGATCTCGTCCGCCGTTCGGATTGATCTTCGGAGTCCGTCCGAATTCGCCCCAGACGAGGACCGTTGTCGTGTCGAGCAGATCACGGCGTTCGAGGTCTTCGATCAACGCTGAGAGTCCGATGTCGAGCATCGGGAAGTGCTCGCGAGCGTTCGAGAAGTTTGTGCCATGAGGCATACCGTGCCAGTCCCAGCGGCCGTAGGCCAGTGTGACGACGCGGGCTCCAGCTTCGACCAGGCGGCGAGCCAGCAGGAAGTAATCGTTGTTCAACGGACCGGCGTCGCCGTAGCCGGCGGGCTTGTCGCTACCTCGGCCGTAGCGGTCGCGCAGCTTCGGGTCTTCGCGTTCGAGGTCAATGGCTTCGGCGAGCTTGCTGGAGGTCAGGATGCCGAACGCTTGCTCGGTGAACTTGTCCATGCCTTTGAGCATCCCGCTGGCATCGACGTCGCGCCGCAGCGTGTCGAAGTTCTTCAGCAACGACTTCCGAGTTCCGAAGCGATCGTTATCAACGCCGTTGAGCACCATGTCCTTCTTGCCTTCGGCATTCGGAAGGAACGGCGCATGACTGGGACCGAGGAATCCTGGTTGACCGGGATCGGCCCAGGTCGACGTGATCATCTTCGGCGCGAGTCCGACAAACGAAGGCACGGCGGGATCGACGGCTCCTTGCAGTTTCGAGACGAACGATCCCATCGACGGCCAGCCACCGGCGATTTGATTCGCGAAGCGGCGTCCCGTCTGACATTGAAACGCGGCATGACGGCCATCCGAACCGACGAGCGAGCGGATGATCGCCAGCTTGTCAGTCATCGCCGCGAGCTTCGGCAGCAGTTCACAAATTTGGATGCCGGGCACGTTGGTCGCGACCGGCAGGAACTCGCCACGAATTTCCGACGGCGCGTCCGGTTTCAAATCCACCAAGTCCTGGTGCGGAGGACCTCCGGACAAAAAGACGTTGATGACCGCTTTGTGGCGTGTCGGCGGTTGGCCAGTCGCGGCGGCGGCTTGCTCGGCTCGCAAGAGTTGCGGCAGCGAGAGCGTTGCGCCTCCCAATGCGAGGCCACCGATTTGCAGAAAACTACGGCGGTCAAGCCGGTCGCAAAAGCCATTCTGCCGGGGTCCAACGATCGTCAGCATGTTTCCGTCTCCGTGGTGATCCAAGAGAGCCACTGGCCTTGGTTTCGGCGGGGGGCAGTCTATCACTTCAACCAACGAATGAAAGATGGCTGATGTTGATACGGATCGGCGAGAACATCGCGGCCGAGTCGCAACCATACGTAGGACGGACAATCCTGTCCGTCATCAAGACTTCACGACGGACAGGATTGTCCGTCCTACAAAATGCACGCGGCACAACAAGAGGTTGAGACCAAGTAGAACATCACTGTCATGCCGACGGAAATCACGTGGTCATTGAGGGTCGATCAGGTGCCTTCGACGTCTTCCAATTCCTTGATCACCGCTCGTGCTTCGGCAGCTTGTTCGGTCGAACCTGGCCAGCCGAATTTCATTCCGGCTTCGGCCTGAGCCAATCGCGTCTTGGCCAGGTCGTAACGGGCATCGTGTTGGCCAGCCACTTGCAGGCTCTCCTCAAAGAACGATTTGGCTCGTGGCTCGTGGCCTTCCAGCGCGGCGAGGATGCCGGCCTCGCGAAGTGCATGTGGACGGCAGGCGCGATAGCTCTTGGTGATACTCAGCGCGCCGCCGAGCGCTCGTTTCGCATTGCGAAGTGCCCGCTTGCGCTCGGAACCCTCGGCGGTTCGTTCGGCGACAGTCCGCAGCGCGGTCACTTTCCACGTCTTGGCGGCAAACAGACAACAGTCGCGGAATTCGCGGCGATTGGCCTCATCCAACATTTTCTGGAGCATGTCTGCGGCCTCTTGAGGCTTGTCTTCGCAGAGCAGCAACTCCAGTCCGCGCGTGAAGAACGTCGATGTAATCGCCAACGGATCGACGCGATCTCTTTCCATTTCCGTTTTGATCGCCCCCGGCGGAACCAGATGCGGCGCGGCCGGCATCCAAAACAAAAGTGAGATGCAAGCGGCCGAGTAGTCACCGGTCTCGATCCCAATCTCGTAGGCTTTCTTGACTTCGCGATGCGCGCCCTTGAGATCTCCCGAGTGATACAACGGCACGCTCATGATCATGCGGGCCATGTTGGCTTCCCAGATGTCGCCGGCACCTTCGAGCAAACGGACGGCTTCCGATCCTGTCCGGATTCCTTCCTGGAAAGTCCCCAAGACAATGCACGAGAACGTGTGGAAGCTGCGCGCCTTGCCCTGCCCCCACAGGTCTCCGTTATTGACCGCGATCTGATAGGCCCGCTCGGCGTATTTGATGCCGCGTTTCGCCAGCGGCAGTCCCGTCATCGCGATCGCGTGGAAGGCATACGTTCTTCCCAGTTCCTGAGACGGCGGATACTTCTCGGCCAAGTTCATCTGTCGCATGTGGGACCAGAGCACAAACTTCATGCCCCGCGTGAACCAATAGGTCAGCGTGAGGTTGTCATAGATGCGGGCGCGAAACAGATCCATTTGACCCTGCGGAGACTTCGGATCCATCTTGCCAACGAACCGTGCGGGAAACTTCGTGTGCAGGACTTGGGCGACAGCCTCTTTGACGAGACGGGGAACCACGGTCAACACGGACGGAGGGCGGTTATCAATTTCCGCGATCGCCTTTTCGAGATAGGTCAGTGAATCCCCCATGTCTCCTTTTTTGAACGACGCGGTCCCCAACTTCCAACTCAGCCGCGCGCTGACCAAGTTGTCTTGGTTCAAGACTTGAGCCGCCGCAAAGTGCTCTCTCGCTTCGAGGTACTTGGCACGCAAGACGAGGACATCCCCAAGCCCTTCCAGGATGCGGAACCGAATGGCCGGAGCAACTTCATTCGCTCCGCGCAGCGCGATCCGATACTGCTGCTCGGCCACTTCGAGAGCGTTCTGCTGACGCGCCTGCTCGGCGGCGATCACGGCCAGTGGAAGCGCCCGAGCGTTGTCTCCCGCGGCGGACAAATAGTGTGTCAGATCAAAGACACGTCGCCACTGTTGCCGTTCCAGGCGGAAGAAATCCGTCGGTTCTGCGAAGGAGGGTGCGTTCGTCAAATGAGCCCACACACTCTCCACGGAGATGCCGCTGAGTTGCAGGATCGTTTCGGCGAGGCTCAGGTTGTAACCCTGCTTGGTCCCCGCTTCCAAATGGTTCACGACCGACTCGCGGATGCGGTCGTGATAGCTTTCGACGACGGTCGATTCATCTCCCGATTCGGTGGCGCGGATGAAGTTGCGGGTCCGCAACTGCACGAGCAGGTTCTGACCTTTGGCACCTACCGCCAACGCTCGGTAGGCCTCGGCCGAGACAATCGGGCGACCCGCGACGGCGATCAATTCCAAGAGTCGTCGCGTTTCTTCGGGCAATCGACTCACGCGTTTCCAAATGACTTCATCGAGTTCCAACTTCTGGTCGGCCGCTTCCGGAGCTTCTTGAACGTGTTGCACCAACTCCCACACGAAGAACGGCCAGCCGCCTGATTCCTGTGCGATCTTGGCCGCAAATCTGATGGAATCCAGGTCGTCGCGTTTGAGCAGCATCAGCGCCAGTTGAGTCGCGTCATGCTCCTCCAACGCTTCGACGGCGAGTTCTTGTCGATGCGGATGGGCTTGGCCCGTGGTGTAGGCCGTATCCAACGCCTTCAGGCACAAACTGGTCCCGACGTACTCGCTGCGGTACGAACCGAATAGCAACACTCGCGGGGATTCCGGCGGACGCATCAGATCGCCCAGCAACTCCGCGCTGTCTTCGTCGCCCCACTGCAAGTCGTCGATATACAGCACCACCGGCTGCCGCGCGCCGAGCCATTTCAGGAGCTCGCGCAGGGCGTTCATGGCTCGCTGACGGAGTTCCTGCTGGTCCACATTGTCGATCGAGGGCTTGCCAGCGTCGGTCGCTCCGGGCATCTGCCCCAGGACGGGAAACAGCCGAACCAGCGGCAGGCTATCTTCCGGCACAGCCTGGCGGAGAACCTCCACCGGGAGCCTTTCGAGATGGCTGGCCAGCGAATCAATCAGACTGTCGAGCGCCTTGAACGGGACCGATTCTTGTTCGTAGCAACGGCCCGTTAGAACGACCGCCTTTTGTTGAGCTTTGATTTCCTCCAGAAAGGCCTGAATCAAAACGCTCTTGCCCATGCCGGACTTGCCATGCACGAACACGCTCCGAGTGGAGCCCGCTTTGACTTGGTCGAAAGCATCCTTCAACGCAGCGAGGTGCCGTTCTCTTCCGACCAACTCGACGGCCTGGCCGGTTCGCTTCACGGTTTGAGCACGCACCGTCTCGATCATGTCACCCGCGCCGATGAGACGCAGAATGTCGAACACGGTGGGACGCTTCGCGGGGTCGCGCTGCAACAGCGCCATGCAGAGGTCATTGAGTTCCTGCGGGACAGTCGGTTCCAATTCGCGCGGCTCTTTGGGCGTCTCCTTCTGCTTCTTGAAGATGACCTGCAGCGCTTTGCCCTCGATCGGCATGCGCCCGGTCAGCAGTTCATACAGCATGACTCCGACGGCGTACCAATCGCTGGCGGGCGTCACCGGCCGGCTGGCGGCTTGTTCGGGGGCCATGTAATCGGGAGTCCCCTGAATCCCTTGCGGACGCCCATCCCCTTCGATCTGCGCCGCCAACCCGAAGTCGACCAGAACCACACGGCCTTCGGTGGTGACGAGGACGTTGGAGGGCTTGATGTCACGGTGCAACACACCCGCTTCGTGCAGCGCGTGCAACCCCAACGCCAACTGTCTCAGTCCGTCAGAAAGGCGCTGCAGGACGGCCAGCGAAAGCCGCGGCCCGGCTCTCGGAACTTTGGCGATGAGCTTGAGTGTCTTGTTGCGATTCAGCTTCTCGAATTCCGACCAGACGTATTCGAGAAAATCCACCGCATCGAGAATCTCCATCGTGAAGCACCACGTCTTGCCGTCCGAGAGCAAGTCGTAGGGGCCCGCGAGATTGGGATGCGAGATATCTGCCAGCGAGCGAAATTCCTGCTTGAAACGCTGCAAGCCAATCGGGCTGATCCGCTGCAATGTCTTGAGCGCGACCTGCCGATCCAACTTCTCGTCGTAAACTCGATAGACGATTCCCATGCCGCCGCGGCCCAGCTCATTGATCACTTTGTATCCGGGCAGGTTCGGCGGTTCGGTCAGATCGACCTCTACCTGCATCGCTGTCGTCGTGCGTTGGCCCGAAAATGTTTTCTGGGCGGTTCCCACTTCGCTCGTTGGTGTGGCGACTGGTGCGGAGTCGGCAGTCTCAGGTGGAAAGTCCACGGTGCAAGTATTCGACACATCGGGAGCTGAAGAGCTCGATCGGCTCGCGTCGGAGGCTGGAGCGGCCGGGACACCTAGTTCGCGCTCAGCCGCTTCGAGTTCTGCTGCGGTGGCAATGAAAGTCCGATCCCCAGCGATTGGCTCCAATTTCGGAGCAGTCGTGACATCCAGTTCGCGCTCAGCCGCTTCGTGTTCCGCCGCAGTGACAATGACGGTCCTGTTCCCGCCGTTTGGCTCCACTTTCAGAGCATCCAGGGCGTCTAGCTCAAGCTCAGCGGCTTCGAGTTCCGCAGCGGTGGCGATGATGGTCTTGTTCCCACCGACTGGCTCGTCCGGCGGAGCAGGTAAGTCCACCGTGGGAGCAAACGGTTTCGGCACCTCGGTGATCATTGTCTGGCCCGAAAAATGGGTCAGGGCTGAACTGGATGGGCCTTCGACCGGCGCGGAATCTCGGGACACGATTGTCCGATCGAGAGGCCCTGGGGCCGGCGTGTGCATCTCGGCCTTCGGGGTCGTGACCGATCCACACAAAGGACAGACGACGCGTTGATCGGCCGGAGTGGCGACATCGAATTGGTGGCCGTGGTGGCACTGCAACTGGGGCATCACAACTTCTCCCCGCAGGATGCAACGTCGCCCCCCACGTCCGGCACATGGAATCGCAGGCACGGCGGACGGCGGTGGAAAACAAAAACCATGCGAATTCCCACAAAAAGCAATCCAGAACTCAGTGCGTACTCTGCGCTCAAATCCGGCCAAAGAATCTACAAAAAACGGAATGCCGAGTCACTCGCCCGGTAATTCAGCCAACCCCTGAGGTTGTGAGGAGCAGTCCGACAATACGTTCGCTCGCGGCGGTGTTGGCCAAGTCCGATGCCCGCTTCCTCGCTCCGTCACCGAGCCAATTGAAACAGAACGCGCTTCGGAGTTTAACGTTTGTACCAATTCTCAGGGTATTGCACCAAACAACACGAATGATCCTTGCGCCTGGGACAAGGCGCATACCGAATATCCGCCCGACCGGTCGATGAAAACACGGCACCATCGTTGGACCGAGATTATTCCCATCGACCCTCAGGATCTCTTCCACTTGTCTAAGAGAGATAACCATGCTCAAAAAAGTGTTTACTCGCCTCTTCGTCTGCACGGGACTGATCCTGACCGCCCTCGCGCCATCGAGTCAAGTTCAGGCGCAGGGCATTGCCGTGACGGGCGTTGGCCCCGTCAATCGGTCATTTGGCGGTGCCGGCACGGCCGCTCCGTTGGATGCCATCGGAGCCTTGCACTGGAATCCGGGCTCGATCAGTGCGCTGCAATGCAATGAAATCGGTTTCGGAACCGAGTTGCTGAGCGCCAGCATCCGACTGTCATCAAGCATCCCCGGCCTTGGCGCTGGCTCGACCAACAGCGATGCGGGTTGGGCAGCGGTTCCGACCATCGGCTGGGTGCATCACCTGGACGGCACACCCATGACCATCGGCTTGGGCGTCTACGGAGTCGCTGGCTTCAAGAACAACATGCCGTTCGATGCGGCGAATCCCGTGCTCTCGAATGCCGGCCCATTCACCGGCATTGGCCCGGCCTTTGGATCGGCGGAGATCCTGCAGATTGCGCCGACAATGTCGTATCAACTCACCGATCGACTTTCGGTCGGCTTTGCACCGACGATCACCACCGAATCAGTGATTCTGGATCCCCTCGGGCCACCCATTACGCCCGCCACGACGGCAGCCCAAGGCAATCGCATGCACTGGGGGGGAGGATTCCAGGTGGGTGCCTACTATCGCAGCGAGTATGGGATCAACGCCGGAGCGACGTTTAAGAGCAAGCAATGGATTGAGGAACTGGATTTCCAAACCGCGGGAGGCAGAGTCAATTTCAATCTCGATTACCCCGCGATCGTTTCACTCGGCCTGTCCTACACGGGCATGGAGAACTGGACCTTCGCCATCGACGGTCGCTATTTCGACTATGAACACACCGATGGTTACCGCGAACTGGGCTGGCGCAGCGTCTTCGCCGGAGCGGTTGGTGTCCAATATCGTGCGACCGATCGGCTCTCCGCTCGGTTCGGCTACAACTTCAATCAAAACCCGATTGAATCCGGTGCAGTGGCGACAAACCTGATTTCCCCTTTGATTCAGGATATGAACTTCTCGACCGGTGCCACCTACATGTTTACGAACCAAGTCGCCTTCAATGCGGCGTATGTGTATCTCGTCAACAACAGCGTCACGGGGTCGTTGGGGCCGGGGACGACGGTTTCCAATGAGATCTCTGCGCATTCGTTGATCGCAGGTGTCAGCGTGAAGTACTAACCTTCAAAACGCGACACGGCCGTACCTCAAAACTTCCGAAGTCTTCGAGACTTCGGAAGTTTTTGTTTTGGCACTCGCACTGCGTCCCGCGCCAAGAATTTGGGTTGAGCCCATCAGCCGCTTCGCGCTAGCTTACGGTGAGAGCCGGGCCGCTATCGCGTTCCGGCTGATTGACTGAACCCGAAAATCAAGAACTGACGCAGCACTAATGCCACAGATCAGAATTAGCCTTCCACCAGAACCATCGTTGGTTGCCTGCTGATCAAAACGAAATTTTTAGACCGACTGATCCCCACGGATGGCATGGCGACACCACGGATAAAGCAGTGTTTCTCGTTTTTCATCCGTGGTGTCGCCATGCCATCCGTGGGGAGTTTAGGGCTCCATAACAGTTCAATTGCGATCTGTGGCACCAGGCTGCGGGGCAGCAACCAGAGGCTCGGCTTTTTAGAAAAGCGCGGCACTTTGGTCCGTTTTCAATGGGAGATTCAGAATGACCAATAAACGCCAACCTGTCGGCGACTTTGACGACCTGTTGCGACGCTTCGCACAAGTTCCCAAGGCGGAGTTTGTTGCCGAGGAACGCAAGGACCAGCGGCAACGGCAGCGGCTTTCTGACATCTGTTTCCTTTTCTCAGTCGGTTTCGTTGTTCTTGCAATTGCGACCGCTCAAGCGGAGGAGCCGAAGGCCGCCGCTCCGAAAGCGGAAACGTCCGATGTCGAGCGTATCGCCGATTTGCAGCAGACGCTCGAAACCGATCATGTCCGGCTGAAGGAGTTGGAATCCGAGCTCAACGATCCTGCCAGCGAATATGCGAAGGCGGAAAAAGACTTTCAGGGATTCGATCGCGAGCTGGAACAGAAGCGTGAGTCGCTGGCGAAGCTCAAGGCCGACGGCAAATCGGCCGAGGCGACCGCTTTGGAAAAAGAGATCGTGTCCGTCGAGAAGCAACGCAAGCTCGCGAAAGAACTCTTCGAACTGGCGCATGAGGAACGCAAGGCACTGCGTGAGGAAGTCGCCACGTTGCGGCGCAAGGCGCAGCTCGATCAAGAAGCCTTGGACGAATTGACTGGCGCGAAGCCGAAGCCGGAAGAGGAATCCAAATCCCCTGACAAAGAACACGATCGCGGCAAAAAGTTGGCGGACACCAAGGACTCGAAACCTGACGCGGAGAAGCCGAGCGACGCGCAAGACAAACAGGACGATGCTGCGCCGCAAGAGAAGCCGGATGACGATGACCCGGAGTTGATGCAGGCCGAGGAAGAGGCTCGCAAGAAAGAAGAGGAAGCCGACGAGGCTCAGGCAGAAACCCGATCCATCGCGGCACGCATCGCCGATTTGCAGAAGCTCATCCTCCAGCAGCAGAAGATGCTCGCGTTGGCTCGCAAGAAGTCGGAGTTGGCTCAGGCGACGCGGAAGGAACTCGAATCGGAATTGGTCAAGCGTGAGAAAGAGGGAGCCGTCGCGGCGGAGCTTCAAGAATTGCGAACGGGAGCGACAGATGCTCGGCAGCGATTTGCGGCGGCTCAAGCGGATGTGACCGAAGCGACCGATCGACTCAACGATCGGCGATCCGAGTTGGCCTCACTGCAATCCGAGCAGATTCTCGTCTTGCAGGATGCGGCGCAGTCGCGACTGGCGGCGGAGGCGGCCAAGGAAACGGTGGACGAACTTCGGAACCCATTCACGCTCCGCAATGTTTCGCAGTGGCTGATCGATCATGGTCCGCGAGTGCTTCTGCTGGTGCTGGGCATGTTCGTGATGAATTATCTCTCGCACTTCTTTTCCAGCCGCACGATCAACCTGGTTGCGGGGGGAACGAGCCGCGGTTCTCCCATCGAACGCGAGAACCGGGCCCGCACGCTGGTCGGCGTGTTTCAGAACGCCTGCACGGTCGCCATTTTTATCGTCGGCACCTTGATGATTCTGGAAGAGTGTGGAGCCAACATCACCGTCCTGGTCGGCGGCGTGGCCGCTCTCGGCTTGGCGGTCGCTTTCGGAGCACAGAATTTGATCAAGGACTATTTCTCTGGTTTCGTCATGCTGTTGGAGAACCAGTACATGCTCAACGACACCATCCGCATCGGCGAGATGACCGGCCAGGTCGAACGCATCACGCTGCGCATGACGGTGCTGAGAGACAGCAGCGGCGTCGTGCATTTCATCCCCAACGGGACCATCGCGAGCGTCAGCAATGAAACCCACGGCTGGTCGCGAGCGATCGTCGAAGTCGGCGTGGCCTATAAAGAAAACGTCGATCATGTGATGGGTGTGCTCGCCGAAATTTCGCGAGAGCTTCGTGCGGACAAAACCTTCGGCCCGATGATTGTGGAAGACGCGCTGCCCCCCTTCGTCGACTCCTTGGGGGAGTCCGCTGTCACGCTCAAGTTCTCGTTCAAGACCAAGCCGAATCAGCAACTCGCCGTGAAGCGCGAGTTATTCCGGCGCATCAAGAACCGCTTCGATGAACTCGGCATCGAACTGCCATTCCCGCATCGCACGCTCTATCACCGCTACGAATCCGAAGCCGAATTGCCGCCCGGCCTGAGCGAGATCAAACGCTGCGCGTGACGGGTGCATAACAACAATTCCACAGGCAGGGGTCAGACACCGGACAAATGCTGCATAGCCCCGCCGAGTGGATTGCTTGGCGGATCGCGATACCATGCCGCCCTCTGAATTGGCTGAGCAATTTCTTCAGCAACTTTGGCGGCGAGGTTTCATGAGAGACAACACTGATCCCGTAGTCCGCACAGGTCGGCGCGAAGCGTTGATCGTAGTCGGCATTTGGTTGACGGCGGGGATTTGGTCCGTCACCGCCAGCTATCGCCTGGGCTACAACCGCCCGGTCGAAGAGTTGAAGTTGATCTGGGGCTTTCCCGAATGGACGTTCTGGGGCGTCGCCGTGCCGTGGGTGGTCTGCGTCATCATCTCGTGGATCTTCGGCGCGTTGTTCGTCCACGATGCCGACTTGGGCGAAGAGTTGCCGGAAGAAGCTGATGAACTCGGATTGGGGAGCTAACTCATGAATAATCTCCCCCCTGCTCTGCTGGCCGCGGGTGACACGGCCACGATGCCAAGCGTCGGCTACGGTGCGTTGATCGCGCTCGTGGGATTCATCTTCGCGAGCTTGTGGATTGGCGCGTTGGCCAATCGCAAGACGCGCGAAGGCTCGTTCATGACCGGGTTCTTCCTGGGCAATCGCGGCTTGGGCGCGTGGGCGCTCGCGCTGACCGCGACCGTGCAAAGCGGCGGGACGTTCATGGGGTTTCCGTCGCTGGTCTACACGCACGGCTGGATCGTCGCGCTGTGGATCGGCGGCTACATCGTGGTGCCGATCACCGGTTTTGGCATTCTCGGCAAACGACTCGCACAGCTCAGTCGCCGCACCGAGGCGATCACTGTCCCCGATCTGTTTCGTGCGCGATTCGGCAGCCCGGCCTTGGGACTGGTCGCGTCGTTGTTCATTCTGCTGTATTTGTCCTTCATGATGTTCGCGCAGTTCAAAGCGGGCGCGATCGTGATGAAGACGGCTTGGCCCGGCTCCGGCGTGCTGTCGGTCAATGAAGATCAAAAGCCGTTCGCCCTCTCCACGAATTCCCTGAGTGCCTTGAAAGAGGATCGTGTCCCCGATTCGGTGATCGAAAAGTTGACGCCGTTGGTCGGTCACGGTTTCTCGACGGAACGAGATCTGGCCTCGCAACTCAAGTCGCTGCTCACCGCCGAGGAGTTGACCGAGTCGAAAGACCGCATCGTCAAACGCTCGAAACAATTGGACCGGCTGTACCTCTACGGCCTGGCGATTTTCTCGTTGACGGTCGTGGCCTACACGCTGATGGGGGGCTTCCTCGCGGCCGTGTGGACGGACATGTTTCAAAGCGTGCTGATGTTCTTCGGCGTGATGGTGCTGCTGTTCGCGTCGTTGCATCAGGCCGGTGGCTTGGAGAACGCGACTCGCACGGCTTTGAAGAACACCGGGCCGGGCTATGTCTACGGCCCCGGCTACGACGATCGGTTCGAGGGTCCGAAGGCCGCCCCGAATGCGAAGACCGCGCCGCGCTTGGCTTATGACGCCGAGGTGCCTCGCGAGTTTCTGCCGCTGTCGCTGGCTCTGTCGTTCTTCTGCGTGTGGGTGTGGAGTGGCGTTGGTTCGCCAGCGAGCTTGGTGCGGCTGATGGCCAGCCAGAACACGCAGGTCATTCGCCGTTCGATCTATTTGCTGAGCGTCTACAACTTGGGGATCTATCTGCCGTTGATCGTGATCTGCATCTGCGGCCGAGCGTTGATCCCCGAACTGCCAGGACAAACCGACGAGATCATCCCGCGCATGGCGTTGCTTTCGACGAAGGATTGGCCGGGCGGTTCGTTAATCGCCGGAATGATCCTCGCCGCTCCGTTCGGAGCGGTGATGTCCACGGTCAGTTCTTATCTGGTTGTGCTGTCGTCGGGCCTGGTGCGTGACATCTACCAACGCTTCATCCGTCCTCAGGCGACACCGGGCGAGCTTCGCAAAGCCGCCTACCTCTCGATGGTTTTCGTCGGTGCGGTGGCGGTGGTCGTAAACATCAGCCCGGTCGCATATCTCCAAGCGTTCATCGTCTTCAGCTCGACCGGCTCGGCCGCGACCTTTCTGATTCCCGCCATCATGGCCTGCTACTGGCGACGGGCCACCGTTGCCGGCGCACTCGCCGGCATGATTGGTGGTGCCTCAACGGTCCTGTCCCTGTACTTGCTCGGCATCCTCGAGAAGACGCCCGAACAACGCATCGGGCAACTCACCAGCTTCCGTCCGTATTATCTGTGCGACGTCGACCCGTTCTTGTGGGGGGTCTTGGTCTCCGGCCTGTTCAGCGTCGGCGTGAGCCTGCTGACCTCGCCACCGGACGAGGCGCTGGTCTCAAAGATGTTCGACAAGGAACCCGCAAAGTAGACGAGTCACTCCGAGGCTGTGAAAGAATTGGTAGCTGAACTCGCCAGAGTTCAGTTTTCTCGGCGAATTCTGAAGTCTGGCGACTTCAGCGACCCAAAACTTCACAGGCTCTCCGTGACTCGAATTCGAGCCACGGAGTGACTCGTCTACTTTGTCAGTAGAGTTTCTCGCAATAAGCTTTTTCGATCATCGTCTCCAGCTCGGCGACCGGCGTGGCGAGGCCGATCTGATCGACCAGAATCTTGCCGAGCGTGGGAAATTGATCGCGCGGCAGACGGGCGTCGTCAGACCAGAGCCGTGACCTTCGCAGCGCCTTGGCACACTGCAAAAACGCCTCGCGAACCTCGACCAACAGACCGGTTCGCGGCGTCTTCCCGTTGACCGCGCACTCGTCGAGCAAGTCCGATCGCAGCACGATCCGCGCGAGACCATTCACTCGCAGCGTTTCATCGACCCCCGGAACCAAGAAGAGCAATCCGACGTGTCGGTTTTGCAGCAGGTTCAACAAGCTGTCGATGCGGTTGTTTCCCAGCCGATCCGGAATGAACAACGTGTGGTCATCCAGCACTCGGACAAATCCCGGAGCGTCGCCGCGCGGCGAAACGTCCGCCGTGCCATCGGCCGCCGCGCTCGACAAGCACAAGAACGGAGACCGCGCGATGAAATGGCAGCAGTGCTCATCGAGCCGCAGCAAACTCTTGCGAGCGGCAATCTCCGAAGGTGGGCCGTACAAGGCTCGCAATTCCGCATCGCTCTCGGCGAACTCCAGCACCCGTCCGCAGAACGTTTCAGTCTTCATCGAATTTGTCTCCCAAGTTTGTGGACCTCAGGCTAATCAGGCCCAAGGGAGGAGACAAACTCAGACGAAACTCGTCCCGTCAATGAATGAGCCAGGCGAGCGGGGCGGCCCGCGTCTACATCACCGAGAAATAGTTGGCGACGGCGAAGTCGAACGCTTCGAGAGTCAGCCGCTTGGGGATGCGGTGGTAGGTGCAAAAGTTGCGAACTTGCAGCACCAGATCGCGCGGTTGGCACGAACGCATCGGACGGTTGATTGGACGGTAATGCTTCGCAAGCAGGTCTTCGATCACGTCGCGGTCATACTCGAAGCCGAAGTGTGGGCAGACGAGCTGCATGATTCGATGGAATTCATCCTCGGTGGGATCGATGACCTCGATCTTGTATGGAATGCGGCGTATGAAGGCTCCGTCCACAAGCTGCCTGGGTTCGAGGTTCGTCGAGAAGATGATGAGCTGATCGAACGGAACTTGCACCTTCTTGCCGCTGGGCATGTTCAGGAAGTCGTAGCGTTTTTCGAGCGGCACGATCCAGCGGTTGAGCAGGTCCGACACGGGACAGCGCTGCCGACCGAAGTCGTCGATGACGAACGTCCCGCAGTTGCTCTTCAGTTGCAGCGGAGCTTCGCAAACCTTCGTGTGCGGATTTTGCGTGACCTCCAATTGATCGAGCGTCAGTTCGCCGCCGACGACGATCGTCGGCCGCACGACATGCGCCCAGCGCGGGTCCACGCCCGACAGGTCAAACAGATTGCTGCTGGCAGCCAGTGGCTGTTCTTCGTGCTGGCCGGGATCGAAGACGCGGATAATCTCCCCTTCGATGCCCAGTGCTCGTGGAATCCAGATCGACGAGCCGAAGCAGCGTGTGATTCGTTCGGCGATGCTGGTCTTGCCGTTGCCCGGTTCGCCGTACAGGAACATGCCTCGGCCAGAGTTGATCGCCGGGCCGAGCGTATCGAGCATTTTCTTGTTGATGACCAAGTCATTGAACGCCTCGTGGAGTTCTTCGACGTTGACCGTTTGCTTGGCGATGCTCTGCGCCGCCATCGCTTCGAGATAGTCGCGGAGCGGAACCGGAGCCGCTCCGAAATACGTGCATTCCGCCGAGTAGGCTCGTGCCCGCGAACGTCCCGTGTCGGTAATGGTGTAGTGGAAGTCGCCGGCTTCCGCCGTTCCAGACAGCGAGAGCATGTGTTCGAGTTTCAAATCCCGCACAATCGGTTCGACGATGTTGAAAGGGAGTTTGATCTGATTGCAAATCTGCCGCCCGGACGCGACGCCGCGCGCGGCCAGATATTTCAGGATCAGCCCCTCGACTTCTTCGTGGGTCAGTCCCGCCGCCTCGATCGTCCCCGGACACTTGGGTCGGTAAACGCCCTCGTCCGCTTGCGCGTCTCCCAACAGTTGATTGACTCGGTCGAACAGATCGGTCAGCCGGCGATCCACCCACGCGACGGGAGCCGAATCGGTCCGCAGCGGATGTTCCTCCGACTCAACGTCGTCGATGTGAGACGGTTCGGTGCCAAGCGAGGCCCTCTCTGTGGCGACAGCCTCAGGCTTAGGCTTAGACGCGGCCAGGCGGTCGCCGCCAGCACCCACCAACGCCTCACGAGCATCTGCGAACAACGACTTCATGGCCAGAGACTTTCAAACTACGAACTTCACACCGCGCGAACAATCGGCTCTTAGGCGAGCGGGGCGGCGTCAGCCCCCAGTTTTCAACTGCCGTCGCAACCACCGGGGGGCTGACGCCGCCCCGCTCGCCATTTTTTCAATTGCACCGCGCGCAGGTCGGACCGCTCGCGGAAAATCCAGCGGGTGAAAGCTAGGTCACGCTCAGGAGATGTCAAACACGCCCGGCCCGCGAACTCGCACCGCTCAATCGACACAACCGTCACGGTTCGCGGCGAGTGCAACTGCTCGCAGCGAGTTGAAAAGCCCGCATCGGCCAAATACTCTGTCCCCCTCCCACCCTGGAAACCATTCGTGGCCGATTCGGCCGCGCTCATCCCTCTTCCCGCCTGGACTTGTAAGGAGATTGACTCACCGTGAGTGACACTGCCCTCGCCGCCAAACTGGCCAAAGCTAAGGAATTGCTCGACGAACACACCCGCCAAACCGTCCGCTGGCACTTCAGCGATGAGACCGGTTGCCCGTTCTGGCTGGAAAAGAAGAAGGAATTCAAGTTCGACCCGCTCAAAGAGGTCAACTGTTTCGACGACCTCAAGAAGTTCCCCAACTTCGAGGACGAATGGCTGCGAGGCGGCCCGATTCGCCGTTGGGTTCCGAAGGGCCTCGCCGACAAGCCCGTCTACGTCTTCGAGACCGGCGGCACGACCGGTATCCCGAAGAGCCGCATGGTCATCGAGGATCACTGGATCGACTACGAGAATTTTAGCGACACACTGCCGGATGAGTTCTTCCCGCGCGGCTCGAACTGGCTGATGCTCGGCCCCTCCGGTCCGCGCCGCTTGCGATTGGCTGTCGAGCATCTCGCGCAGTATCGCGGCGGCATCTGCTTCTGCGTGGACCTCGATCCGCGCTGGGTCGTCAAGCTCTTGAAGAAGGGAGACATCTCCGGCGTGAAGGCGTATGCCGACCACGTCATCGACCAAGCCGTGACGATTCTCTCCGCCGGCCACGACATCAAGTGCGCGTTCGCAACGCCAAAGTTGCTCGAAGCTCTCGCCCTGAAGTTGATGGACAAGGGGAGCAGCATCGAAGAGTCCGGCATCAAGGGGATCTTCGCCGGAGGCACCGAATTCACTCCGCAGTGGTATCGCTTCTGTCGTGAAGAACTGCTCGGCCCGAACGTCTACATCACGCCGACCTACGGCAACACGCTGATGGGCCTCGCCTGCGGAAAGCCCTTCGACCCGGCCGACAACTTCAAGATCACCTACTACGCTCCGCAACCCCGAGCCGTCATCGAGACCGTCGAGTTCAAGGACTACAACCAAGTCGTCCCCTACGGCAGCACCGGCCGAGTGAAACTCTACACGCTGACGAAAGAACTCTTCGTCCCCGGCTTCATGGAGCGAGACGAAGGCGAACGCGAACTCCCGCACGACAAATACCCTTGGGACGGCATCAGCGGCACACGACCATTCCACGAATTCGCGGCGACAACGACGGTCGGGGTGTATTGAGCCATGACCATTCGATACCTGGAAGAGGCTTGTTTCGCCGAACCGTTCAAGCCGTTTTTTTGCACTTGGCGGATGGACGCGAATTGCACATTCCTCATCCGGAATTCGTGATATTTCTGCCGTCGAAATGGATTGTTACCGTGTTTGATCGAGAGGGCTCACGCAATTGGGTGGACTTGGAACTCGTGACATCGTTGCGTTTTCCTCACGTTGAGAAATGAGGGGGCGATTCGGAATGTTGTGCTTTTTCAGGGAACTCACATGACTGCCGAAGATATTCGAGTCGCTTATTACACAAAGCCCTTTCAGCCGTTCGTCGTGCGGCTAAACGATGGGCGAAAGTTTCGGATTCCCAAACGAAATTACATTGGAATCTCACCGATTGGTGACGAGATTGTGATCGCTCATAAAGACTCGTTCGAGTTAATCCAGATCGACAATGTCGTGGCGCTCGAACTCACGAAGAAAAAGAAACAACGGCACCCCGCCTAGTCGTGAGCTGGGTGGCTGACCCGATGACTTACTCACCGCACCTGAAAACGAAAGATTGATTGACATGCTTGAAATTCCCGTCATCCGCTGGGGCCAACCATACGAGTCCATGGAAAAGGACAAGATCGTCCACTTTGAAACCGGCGAAGCCGTTGCGACTGTCAACAACGCGAACGCCGGCCTCATCAAGATGGACATGCGAAAGCAGGGCAAGGCTCGCGACATCCTGCGGCAGTTCACCGTCGAGCAGCTTTGCGAGATGAGTGCGAAGGCCGCCGACCTCTATCAATTCGAAACGCTGCCGCTCGGCAACGGCACGCAGACACCGGCCGAGTTTTGCCGCATGCAATCCGCGACGACCGGCCTGCCTGAGCACATGTGTGCCGGCAACATGAAGAAGAACGCCTATGTGCTCCGCAACATGCGGCACACGTTGGAGGCTCTGACGCGCGGGCTGCCGCTGGAGATTCTGACCAAGGGCTATGGCATGGAAAGCCGCGGCGTGATGGTCAGCTATCAGGCTCAAACGAACGTGCTGGGCATGGTGCTGCCATCGAATTCACCCGGCGTGCATACGCTGTGGATGCCGGTCATCCCGTTACAGATCGGCCTCGTGCTCAAGCCCGGCCCGCAAGAGCCGTGGACGCCGTACCGCATGTATGAGGCGTTCGCTCAAGCCGGTGTGCCGCGCGAAGTCTTTTGCGTTTATCCCGGCGGTCCAGAATGCGGTGCTGCCGTGCTCGAAACCTGTAACCGCGCGATGATCTTCGGCGGGATTCCGACCGTCGAACGCTATCACGGCAACCCTCGCGTGCAGGCTCACGGGCCGGGCTTCTCGAAGATTCTGTTCGGCGACGACATGGTCGATGATTGGGAGAAGCATCTCGATCTCATGACCGAAAGCGTGTTCGCCAACAGCGGCCGAAGCTGCATCAGTTGCTCCGGCATCTGGGCCTCGCGGCACACGGAAGAGATTGCCGAAGCGCTGGCCAAACGGCTCGGCCCGATCGCGCCGCTGGCGATGAACGATCCGAAGTCGCCGCTGGCAGCCTTCACCGTGCCCGGAGCGGCCAAGGCGGTCAACGCGCAGATCGAAGAATTGGTGAAGGCTCCAGGCGTCACCGAAGTCACCGCGAAGTACCGCAACGGCGACCGCCACGTCGCTCACGAGCGGTACGACTTCTTGCGTCCGACCGTCATCCATTGCACCAGCACCGAACCGACGATCGCCAACACCGAGTACATGTTCCCCTTCGTCTCGGTCGTGAAGTGCGAGCAGAAGGACATGATCTCGAAGATCGGCGGCACGCTAGTCGCCTCCTGCCTGACGAAGGACGAGGCGTGGTCGCGACAACTGCTCGACGCGACCAACATCGACCGGCTGAACATCGGCGAGGTGAAGACGATCCAACTTCACTGGATGCAGCCCCACGAAGGCAACATCATCGACTTCTTGTTCCGAGCGCGAGCGTTCCAAAACAGCCCCCCGCCGTCGCACTAGAGCGAACGGCAGGACTTTGCATTCCCGTAGCCGCGTCCGCCAGAACGCGGGTCGCCCGCACTCTGGCGAGTGCGGCTACGGGAGCGGTTCAGGTTTGCATTCGGCCCGAGAACCACGCCACCAGTCCGCCGCAAACGATGATTGGCAGCCAGACCGCGAAATCCAGCGGCAGCCAATGGATGCGGCCCAGGTAATTGCTCATCTGAGCCAACGCCATCAAGCACAGCATCATGCCGCAGCACACCGCCAAGTTGGTGATGATCGAGAAGCTTTCTCGCCGCAGCACCAACGGCACGGCCAGGCAGACCGCCAGCAGGTTGCCCAACGGCCGAGTCATCCGCTCGTGCAAGTGCAGCACCTGCGACCGCGCGGTCATCGTGCTGAAGGACGGATTCCGCAGCCGTTCGACCAGATCCCACGACGACTGATAGCGGTAAGCCGAGGTCATCCCCGATAACTGCTCGGTACCGACGTCGGTCACGATGAAGAGGTCGTTCGGATCGTCTAACGGCAAAACGACCTTCTGACCGGCCGTTGTCAGCCGGAGTTGGGCAAACACGGGACTGGCCTGCTTCAGATGCCAGCCCGCCGGCCGATGCTTCGTTTTGCGATGATAGATCGCGTGCTCCGCTCGCAGCGTGATGATCTCCGAGTTGATCTCCGGAGCCGGCAACAGAAACTCCGGTTGCAGCAGTTTGTGCTCCGTCAGAATCAGACCTTCGCCGCTGACTTCAATGTGCGAAGAAAAATCGCGTCTGACATACACGCGCTGAGTGTCCTTCGAACCCGCTCCGATGGGCTTGAGCAGTTCATCCGCGACCGCCGGCAACAACACTTCTTGATTGAACATCAACAGTCCGTTGACCACCAGCGCGCCGATCAACATTGGCAACACCAGTCTCGCGGCCGGCACACCGGCCGACAGCATCGGATGCAGTTCGCGGTTTTTCACCAAAAGCGAGAACACGACCATCGTGGCAATGACCGTCAGAATCGGTCCCACCATTTCGAACATTACCAGCGACTGGTAGCTATAGAACTCCGCCATGCGCGCCAGCACGGTCAAGCCGTTGCCTCCACCCGAATAATCCTGGAAGGCGTCGACGTTCGTGAAACCGTCGAACACCACGTACAAGCCCACGGTGGCGACATAGCCAATCCCGAAGACGTGCCAAAATCGGCCCAGCAGATAGCGATCAATCGTCGTCACGGCGAATCCATTCCCCGGAGCCAGCCGCGAATCCCTGCGGCGCGGCGGGATTACAGGTCAACGGCGAAATGCGGTCAAGGCGGGTCGGGAGCGAGCCGAGCCCACAATCACGCAAAGACTTTCTGCACGACTTCGCCTTCGACATCCGTCAGCCTGTGATCGCGGCCTTGGTGGCGGAACGTCAGCCGTGTGTGATCCAAGCCGAGTGCATGCAGAATCGTGGCTTGCAAGTCGTGAACGTGGATCGGGGCGGCGATCGGGTGATAGCCGAGGTCGTCCGTCTCGCCGATGATCTGGCCGCCGCGAACTCCGCCGCCGGCGAGCAGCATCGTGAAGGCGAACGGGTGATGGTCGCGGCCTTCTTTGCCGGGATTGATCCCTCGGCGGACTTCGTTCATCGGCGTGCGGCCGAACTCGCCACCCCAGATCACCAGCGTGTCGTCGAGCAACCCGCGTCGCTTCAGATCGTGAATCAGCGCGGCGGAAGGGCGATCGGTCTTGTCGGTGTTCTGCTTGAGCTTGTTGTTGAGGTCCGCGTGATCGTCCCAGGTGTAGTGATACAACTGCACGAAGCGGACGCCCCGCTCGACCATCCGCCGAGCCAGCAGGCAATTCCGCGCGAACGTGTCGGTCTTCTCATCGCCGATGCCGTACTCGGCCAGCGTGTGCGGCGACTCCTGTTTGAAATCGAGCAACTCCGGCGCGGCGGCCTGCATCCGAAACGCGAGTTCGTAGCTTTCGATCCGCGTGGCGATCTCCGGATCGGGCTGCTGTTGCTGACGCAGCCGATTGAGATCGTTGATCGCATCCAACCGCTGCCGCTGCTGCTGCCGAGTGACTCCCTCGGGATTCGCAAGATGCAGAATCGGATCACCCTGGCTGCGAAACGTCACGCCGCGATGCGTCGCCGGCAGGAAGGCACTGTCCCAGAGCGCGGTCCCGGCGATGTCCCCCGGCCCGTTGTTCGATAGCAGCACGGTGAAACTCGGCAAGTTCCGCGACTCGCAGCCGAGGCCGTAGGTGATCCACGATCCCATGCTCGGCATCCCGAACCGAGGCACCCCGCACTGCATCTGAAGCTGAGCCGGATCATGATTCGGCACGTCGGTCTTCATCGTGCGGATCATGCACAGGTCATCGGCACACGTCGCCAGATGCGGCAAGTAATCTGAGAAGTCCATTCCGCACTCACCATGCTTCGTGAACCTCCTCGGCGACGCCCAAACCCGCGCGCTCCCTTTGATCAGCGAATCGCTCAGCCCTTCCAAAAACGACGCCGGCACCGGTTGCCCGTGCAACTTCTGCATGACCGGCTTCGGCGAGAACAGGTCGAACTGACTCGGCGCGCCAGCCATGAAGAGGAAGATCACGTTCTTCGCACGCGGTTCGAAATGCGAAGCCTTTGGAGTGAGCGTATTGCCGACGGCGTTCGCCGAAGCGGCTTGCACAGACTCGGCATTCAAACACTGAGTGAGGGCTATCGATCCGAGGCTGACGCCCGCCCGCTGCAGGAAGCAACGGCGAAGCAATCCCGACGAAAGGCCATCGTCCTGCGGATGATTCTGGCAGCAAATAATGTCAGATGTCATCTGGACGTCCTGTGGTCGCTTTGATTAAATCACGCCATTCAATTCGTGAGGCTGGTCATGGCCTGGTTCGACATCATTTGGAACTATGACGACGAAGAGGGTAATGTCGAACACGTCGCGGAACACGGACTAACTCCCGAAGATGTGAACGAAGTCTTGGAAAATCCCATTCGCGAGGAAATCAGCGAGTCCAGCGGTCGCCCCATCGCGTTTGGATACACACCCGACGGAAGACTGATCGCGGTCGTTTACGAGGAAGTCGACGATTGCACGTTGTATCCAGTCACGGCCTATGTGATCGAGGAATAATCATGGCTCGCAAACTTCGGAAAGTGATCAATCGCCCCGCCACGGCCGAGGAAAAAACGCGGCATCGCAGTATTCGTGCGCAAGTCGCTGCCGAACTGCCTCGCATTCAAGCGAAGGGCCGCCAAATCTTGGCCGAGACCGCCGGAGAACGACGGCACCTCGATACGGTCTTCATTTCTGGTGAAGAATACGTCTTCGACGCCATCGATCAGTTTGCCGCCAGCAACTCGCTCGCCAATCGTGGAGCTGTGGTTCGAATGGCCTTGTCGAAACTATTGGGGATCGAGATCGACCAACCGCATCATGGCTGGCAACCAGGACGCGCTCGAAAAGCGGATTCCGCGTCATAGCTGAGCCATTCTGACCTCAGTCCCGCGTGATGAACTCATGCAGGTTGAGCACCACGCCGGCGAGATTTGCCCAACGCAACTTGTCGGCCGGCGGATCGTGTGAATCAAGGAATTGTTTCAACCGAGCCGTCTCGGCGTCGTTCGGATCGCGAGATAAGCACAACTGCACCGCGTCACGAATGCGTTCCTTGTCCGAACGTCCGACGTCGTGCTGAATGCGCTCGGCGAGCGCGGCGGCCATCTCGCCGAAGACCGGGTCGTTGAGCAACGTCAGCGCTTGCAGCGGCGTGTTCGATCGGTCGCGGCGCGTGCAGACATCGACCGGCGGCGGAGCATCAAACGTGATCCCCTGCGCGAACGGCGAGGTTCG
The DNA here is from genome assembly GCA_945905295.1 of Planctomyces sp. SH-PL62. Classification (GTDB taxonomy): domain Bacteria; phylum Planctomycetota; class Planctomycetia; order Planctomycetales; family Planctomycetaceae; genus SXKJ01. The sequence continues at coordinate 38,289 of CAMDPX010000041.1, forward strand.
CAGGATGAACGTGTAGAGGCCGCGTCGGTAGCGATCCGCGCCTTCGCTGGTCTTCCACGAATTGCTGCCGAAGGCTTCCATCGTGACTCGCTCGTGTTGCGGCGGAAAGACGCTCGGTCCGCCGAGCTTGCGGCTGAGCAGGCCGCTGACGGCAAGTGCCGCGTCTCGCACCGTCTCGGCGGGGACTCGCAAGCTGTTCTGTCTCGCGAGCAAGGCGTTGTTTGGATCGCGCATCGCGAGTTCCTCTCGCGGCCGTGACGATTGCCGGTACGTCGCCGACGTGACAATCAACCGGTGCATGCGCTTGACGTCCCAGCCGTAGGTCAGGCTTTCCAGCCTGACTCGATCGCTTCTCAACGCGTCGTCGCCCACCGGGTCAGGCTGGAAAGCCTGACCTACGAACTCCGCCGCGAGCCAATCGAGTAACTCCGGATGCGACGGCGGATCGCCGCGTGTGCCGAAGTCATCTGACGTCGCGACGAGACCTCGGCCGAAGAACTCCTGCCACATCCGGTTGACGGTGACTCGTGCCGTCAACGGGTTGTCGTGCGACACCAGCCAGCGAGCGAGCGCTAGTCGTGGCGGAGCCGACTTCTCGTGGAGCACGTTTTCAACGTGCTTCGATCCGGGCACGTTGAAAACGTGCCCCACGGAAGGCAACACCTTGGGAACTCCTGGCGCGACATCCGCACCACGGCCACGAAAGTCGCCACGTTCGTGAATGTAAGTCTGTCGCGGAGCGAACGCCGCTTGCATCACCGGTGCTCGCGTGGCGTGCGCGGCAGCGAACTCTTTCTTCAACGCGACGAGTTTCTGTTGAAGCTCCGGCAGTTTCAGTTCGGCGAACTTCTTCGCGTCCACGATCGAGCCGTGCGCCAAGAAGTAATCGAGCCAGTCGTCCTGCTGACGCGGCGTTCGTTTGTCCCATGGAAGTCGCACGATCTCACAGCCTTCGAGTTGCCCTTCGCCCAAGTGGCCACCCCAGATCAGGCCGAGCACTTCCCACTGCCGATCCCAGATATGGTCTTCGCCGGGATGAGCTGCGGCGTGCAGAGCTTTCGCTTCCCATTGCTTCTGGAGTTCGGTCAGCCCCGCGCGATACGGTTCGACGATCTCGCACCGCCGCCGTTCGTACTCCGGCCGCGAGCGTTGATAGCCGGCGACTTCGTCCGGCAGCGGAGCGTCGATGTTGACCTCGTCGACATCATCAAAGAAGGCGTACAGCCGATAGAACTCCGCCTGAGTCAGCGGGTCGTACTTGTGATCGTGACACCTCGCGCATCCGACGGTCAGGCCGAGCCAAATCGTGCCGACCATCGACGTCCGATCCACGATCTGCGCGACACGAAACTCTTCGAGGTCCGCGCCGCCCTCGCGGTTGCTGAGCGTCTGACGCAGGAAGCCAGTGCCGAGGATGCGGTCGAGCAACGCGCGATCTTCGGCGCGACGATCTTCGGTGAGCCGGAGGGCGTTAGCCCCCGGACGAATTGGAACGTTCGCCGCAGTCCGGGGGCTAACGCCCTCCGGCTCACCTGTGCTCATGAGATCCCCCGCCAACTGTCGCACTGTGAATTCATCGAACGGCAGATTGTCGTTGAGCATTCGCGTGAGCCAATCGCGATAGCGCCACGCGACCGGGCGTAACTGATCGGTCAAATGTCCGTCGCTGTCGCCGTAATGGCACAGATCGAGCCACGGCCGAGCCCACCGCTCCCCGTAATGCGGCGACGCGAGCAGCCGATCCACCAACCGCTCGTAAGCGTCCGGTTGCTCGTCGTGGACGAACGCCGCGACCTCCTCCGGCGTCGGCGGCAGCCCGATCAGGTCGAGCGTGATTCGCCGAATCAACGTGACTCGGTCGGCTTCCGGAGACGGCGCGACGTTCTCTTTCTCCAACCGCGCGAGCACGAACGAGTCGCTGCCGTTTCGCGGCCAATCGGCTTGCCGAACTCGCGGCGGAGTCGGGCGAGTGATTTTGCGGAACGACCAATGCGGTTCGTCAGCAGCGAATGCCGTCGAGCAGAGCAGCACGACGAGCAGGCTTGGTTTGTGAATCCAATCCATGATCTTGGTCCTCGCAATGCGTGTCAGCGGCGGCGACGAGATTTCCAGTAACCGGGCTTTCGGCTGGAATGGCCGACGGACCAAACATTGATGATTTCGTCCGCCAACTCGAAAACGATCACATACGGAAACCGGGGCAGCACAAGTCGCCGAACATCACCGTCGCCTCGCCATGTTTCGAGTCGGGGGAACGATCGCGGATTGGATTCTATTCGAGCCATCCCCACATCGACGGTGGCCAGGAATTCAAATCCCAACTCGGCGCGTCGCTTTTCGTACCAGCGAGCCGCCGATCGCAATTCGTTCTCGGCTTGGGGATGAATCTGCAGAATCATTCCGCCCTCGCCTGAGATAAGTCCTTCAGCAGATCGGCTCGGACGTTCGACCACGGCCGCATCACGACGGCCCCGCGCGATGCCTCTTCTCGGCGCGACTGGATTTCGGCGATCCATTCGCGTTCATCCACGTCCAGGGATTCATCAGGACTTAGACTGAACAGCATTTCGGCGGCGACTTCCGCGCGATCCGCAGCCGGCAATCGCAGCGCTTGTTCGATGAGTTCTTGAGCGGACATGGCTTGGCTCCTTGAGAGAAATCAATGCGGACAGGGTATCGAGTCGGGCACTGGAACGGCCATTGATTCGGCCGATACTCCGAAGGAGTTATGTCTCATAGCCCAGGGTTGCCGCGGTTCGCGGCTACCCTGGGAATCGGATTGGCCAAGGATGTTCTACCCCAACGGGGTTGCGTCCTCTGCGTGGTCGAAGGCCGCAACCCCTTCGGGCAACGCCGTTAAGTATTTTTACATAGCGAGCGTTAGGTGCTGTTTGAGTTGGAGTTTGTGTTGTCGTGTGGCGGCGATGATGTTTGGTTTTCCGGCGTGAGGCTTGTCTTTGTTGTCGGGACGGTAGCGTGCTTGTTTGGATTTC
>CAMDPX010000042.1 GCA_945905295.1 Planctomyces sp. SH-PL62
GCGCCTCTGCGTGAACCCTGTGCACACGCAGAGGCGCAAAGCTCGCAGAGAATAGCGGTGCTGACACACCGCACTCCCATTCAGAAGCGAATCGCAACTTGATACGTCACCAGCGCCGCGAAGTACGCTAGCAATGTCATGTAGGTAAACGTCACGATCGGCCAGCGCCAAGAGTTTGTTTCGCGGCGAATCGTCATCAGCGTCGCGGCACATTGAGCACACAGCGAGAAAAACACCATGATCGACAACGCCACCGGCACGCCGTAGACCGGCCGGCCGTCGGGCCACTTGGCCTCGCGAATCGCCGACCACAGTTGCTGGTTGCTCTCGTCCACATCCTGGCCGAGTCCGTAGATGATCCCCAGATTCGTCACGACCAACTCACGAGCCGGGAACGACAGCAGTGTGCCGACTCCGATCTTCCAATCCCAGCCGAGCGGCTTAACGACCGGCTCGATGAGATGGCCGAGCCAGCCGAGGAAGCTTTGCTCAACGAGCGAAGCTCGCAAGCGGTTCACTTCCGCGCGAGCGTCGTCGAGCGACTTCAGCTCCGCGTTGAGGTCAGCGAGTCCTCCTTCGATGGTGGACAGCTTCTGTTGAAACTCGCTCCGCTCTGATTCTTTGGCCGGCGGATGAACCGCCATCCGCTCGTTGAGCTTGCCGAGCGACTCTTCAAGCATCGCGCGATGCTTCAGCGGATCAGCCTGCGCGGCTTCCGTCTGTTCGACGAAGCGTTGCTGCTCGAACTCCTGCGAGTGATCTCCCGGAAAGTAACTTCCCGCCCAGACGACAATCGCTGCTGCGAAGATCAACGTCCCTGCGCGAGTCACAAACGCCATCATCCGGTCCCACACGCGGCTGGCGACGATCCACGGCGACGGCCATTTGTAGGCCGGCAACTCCATGACGAACGGCGGTGTCTCGCCGTGAAAGATCGTCTTCCGCAGCACCGCTGCCACCAGCGCCGCGGCGACAATCCCCAGCGCGTACATCGAGAACAACGTTAGCCCTTGCCGAGCACCTCGCAGTCCCAGCAACGGTTCGTCCGATACGAACAGCGAGATGAACAACGTGTAGACCGGCAACCGCGCCGAGCAACTCATCAGCGGAGCGACCAGAATCGTTGCCAGCCGAGCGTTTCGATCTTCGATGACGCGCGTGGCCATGATGCCGGGAATCGCACAGGCGTGTGAGGTCATCAGCGGCACGAACGATTTGCCGTTGAGGCCGAACTTCGACATCACCTTGTCCATCAAGAACGCAGCGCGGGCGAGATAACCACAGTCCTCCAAGAGCGCGATGAAAAAGAACAACATCCCGATCTGCGGCAGGAAGACCAACACGCCACCGACGCCGGCGACGACTCCGTCGGTGAGCAAACTCCGAAACGTCCCTGGCGAAATGAGCGACGCGATTAAGTCCGAAACGGCCGATTGCCCCGCTCCGCACAAATCCATCAGCGGCTTGGCCCACGAAAAGATTGCTTGAAAGACGACAACCATCAGCACCGCGAAGATCAGCAGACCGGCAAAACGATGCGTCAGCACGCGATCCACTCGATCGCTGAATGTTTCGGCTCGCGCGACTGGCACCGTCGCGACATCGGCCAGCGTTTGCTTCGCCCAGGCGTACCGAGCCTTCGCCTCGATGGCCGGAACTCGACAGCCCGCCTCTTTCAACCGCGCACGCGACTCGATCAACGCGGTCTTCCAGCGTTCGGCCACGGCATGGCCGGCCAGCCATTCGGTTTCGAGATACCCGCCGACATCCAGCAACGCGCGCTCCACTAAAAAACTGGGAGCGTCTGAGCGGCCCAACTCGGCGAGCTTCGTCGCGAGTTGATGGCACTCGGCATAAAAGGACTCGGGAAACGGATGCGGGCGCGGACCGGGACCGTTCGGCACAGCGGCGGCGATCGCCGCGTTGAGGGCGTCTAAACCTTCCTTGCGGTGCGCCGAAGTGGCCACCACTTGAACGCCGAGTTTTTTGGCGAGTGCCGGGATGTCGATCCGCGCTCCGCGCGATGTCGCCACATCGAACATGTTGAGCACGATCACCGTCGGCAGCCCCAGGTCGAGCACTTGGCAGGCGAGATAAAAATTCCGCTCCAAGTTCGAGGCGTCGAGGATGCAGACCACCGCATCCACCTTGCCGATATCGGTCTGCCGGCCGAGAAGCACGTTGACCGAAACCATCTCGTCCAGCGACCGGGGCGAAAGACTGTAAGTCCCCGGCAAGTCCACGAGTTCGATTGGCTCGGCGGTCCCTTTGATCCGGCCGATCTTTTTCTCGACCGTCACTCCCGGAAAGTTGCCGACTCGCGCCTGCAAGCCGGTCAGCGCGTTGAACAGCGTGCTCTTGCCAGTATTCGGGTTGCCAATAATCGCGACGGTGAGCGGCATGGAGGCGGGATTCGGAAAGGGAAGGCGGGATTAGAAACGGATCAGCACGCGGCGGGCTTCGACAATGCGGAGGGAGAGACGGTAGCCTCGGACTTCAAATTCCAGCGGATCGCCCAGCGGGGCGGCACCGAGGAATCGGATCAACTCGCCGTCGGTCAGCCCCATCTCCAGCAATCGGACGGCGACGGCGTCGTCCCCTTCGACATCAAGGATCGTCGCGGCTTGGCCTTCGGGGAGTTGGTCGAGAGTCTGAGGCAACGGAGAACACCTTCTGTCATCAGCCGGAACGCGCTAGCGTCCGGTTCGCGAATTCATTGAGAACCGGACGCTAGCGCGTTCCGGCTCAGGTTACGGGATGACGGACAAGGCCACCAAAATCTCGGCCTCGTCGTCCATTCGCAAGCTGAGACGATGATCCCCCACGGCAACAATGCAGGGCCTGCCTGGTTGGACCATCATGACCCGAACTTGCTCTCGAAGTCCCATCTCGGCCAGCCGATGAACGACGTCCGGCAAGCCGTCCACCTGGACCACATGGCCGACTTCGCCAGCCGCCATCAGTTCCAACGGGACGATGTTTTCCAAAGGAAAGCTCCAACGTCGATCAGGCGACTCGCCTGATCATCAGATGGCAGGCGGGCCGCCTGCCCTACGAAACGGAGCGGGATTCTAGGCCCTCAACTCCGCGGAACAACCGAGTTCGGCGAGTAATACTCCGCCAGTCGATCGGGCGAAATCCCCAGCTTGAGCCCCGCCAACAGCGTCCAATTGCGAAGCGTTTGCCGAACAACTCCGTGTTTCAGCCACCGCCGGGGATCGACGTGGATCGGGCCGGGAAGGAGTTCAATTCGCCAGCGGCGGCGGCAGAATTCCCGCATCAGCAGCACATCTTCCATCAGCCGGACCTCGGCAAATCCACCCACGGCTTCGAAGGCGGATCGTCGGACAAAGATCCCCTGATCGCCGTACGCCATGTGTCGCCAGCGGACGCGAGCCGCATTACCACGTTCGAGCCAGCGGAAGATCGGTCGATCGTGGTCGATCCGTTGGCGGAAGGCTCCACCGATGACTTGATCGTCGCGAAAGACGGTTTCGAGCTGCTCGACCGCCTGCGGTTCCAGCCAGCAATCGGCGTGGAGGAACAGCAAAACGTCACCGGTCGCCCCTCGTGCTCCGGCATTGAGTTGCTGGCCTCGGCCACGCTCCGAAGACACAACGACGGCTCCTGCCAAGCGAGCGAGCTCTCCGGTTCTGTCCTGACTCTGGCCATCGGCCACGACGACTTCGATCGGACGTAACTCCAACGCACGTAGGACCGTGTGCTCAATTCCAGAAGCCTCGTTGAGCGTCGGGATCACGATCGACAGCCGCATGTTCAGCCTTCCGATTTTGCTCAAGTTGCTTGAAGTGACGGCGGGCGTCCGCAACGATCCGCCCCTTCGCAGGAGTGGGTCATCGTCAAAGTCTGCGCAATTTACGTGGTTTGCATGGAGTGTTGTGTTATGAGTCTGATTCGGAAGTCACTGGTCCTTGCCTTGACCCTCGCTGTCACAGGAGTCGCCGTCACGGGAACTCGATCCGCCGAGATGGCGGAGCGGGTGGAGAAGAATTCGAAAAACCTCGATTGGTTGGTCGAGCACCCGACCATCCAAAAACTGCTGGAACTGCACAATCAGGAACGGGCACGAGTCGGCTTGTCCCCCTCGAAGCTCAACCCGGAAATGTGCCTCGCTGCCCAAAAGCATGCCGTCTGGATGGCCGAGACCGGATGGTTTTCGCACAGCGGCCTGCCGTACCGCGAGAACATTTTCATGGGAGTCACCACCCCCGAAGCCGCCACCAATGGCTGGATCTGGTCGCCGGCTCACCACGCCAACATGCTGAGCGGTACCGAGGTTGGTTTCGGCTACATGGTCCTCAACGGCCGTTACTGTTGGTGCTCGGTCATGCAATAGTCTTCGTCAACGTGGCGGACTCTGCCAGCGTCCAAGCCGACGCTGGCAGCATCTGCCACAAACCTTAAACTGCCGCCCCTGATGCAGCCCGGCTCAACCGGGCTGCGTTTGTTTCCAAGGTGGGCGGCGAGCAGAACAATGGCCAAGGATTTCCTCAAAGACACGCGAGACCACTATGACGTCATCGTCATCGGCAGCGGCTTGGCGGGGCTGACCTCCGCCAACATCCTGGCTCGCGCCGGTTACTCCGTGCTGCTGCTGGAGCATCACTACCAGCTCGGCGGCATGGCCACCTGGTTCAAGCGGGCTGGCGGGCACATCTTCGATATCTCTCTGCACGGGTTTCCGATCGGCATGATCAAGTCGTGCCGCAAGTATTGGACGCAGGAGATCGCCGACAGCATCGTGCAGCTCAAGGGGATTCGTTTTGAGAACCCCCAGTTCTCGCTGACGACGACCTTCAACCGCGAAGACTTCACGAAACTGCTGATCGAAAAGTTCAATGTTCCCGGCGAGACCGTCCAAAAATTCTTTGACACCGCGCGGGGAATGAATCACTTCGATGCCGAATCCAAAACGACTCGGCAACTGTTTGAGGAATTCTTCCCCGGCCGCAGCGACGTCATTCGGCTGTTGATGGAGCCGATCACTTACGCCAACGGCAGCACGCTGGAAGACCCGGCCGTCTCCTACGGCATCGTCTTTTCCAACTTCATGAGCAAGGGTGTCTTCACCTTCGAGGGAGGCACCGACAAACTCGTGAATCAGATGAAGGACGAATTGGAAAAGAACGGCGTCGACATTCGCATTCGCTCGCTGGTCGAGAAGATCGAAGTCGATGAACAGCGCCGCGTGACCGGAGTGGTCGTCAACGGCAAGCGAATCGGCTGCCGCTGCGTCGTGTCGAACTCGAACATCAAGTCCACAATCTTGCAGCTTGTCGGCGAGCAGTATTTCGATCCCGCTTTCGTCGAAGAAGCCAAGGCCGTGCGGCTCAACAACAGCAGTTGTCAGGTCTATATCGCGCTCAAGCCGGGGGTCGGCTTCGACTACTGCGGTGATTTGCTGTTTCATTCCGAGCACCAAGGCTTCGACATCGAAGCGATGCTCAGCAAGAAGGTCAGCAGCCGTACGTTCTCGTTCTATTACCCGTCCACTCGTCCGGGCTGCGACCGTTACGTCGTGGTCTCATCCACGAACGCGAACTTCAAAGACTGGGCGGACCTCCCGGAAACGGAGTACGAAGCAGCCAAGAAAGAGCTCTGCGAGACAACGCTCGATTGCCTCGAACAATACGTCCCCGGCATCCGCGACAAGGTCGACCACTACGAAGCCTCAACGCCACGGACCTTCGAGCATTACACCCGACACTGGAACGGAGCCGCCTTCGGCACGAAGTGGGAGGGCCTGAAGGTCAGCAAAGAATTGCCGCAGCAAATCGCCGGGCTGTTTCATGCCGGCAGCGTCGGCATCATCATGTCCGGCTGGCTGGGAGCCGTGAATTACGGAGTGATTGTCTCCAACGATGTCGATAAATTCCTGACATCGGCTTCGGCGGCAACCTGATCCTTGGCGGGATCGGAAGGTTCCTGCGGCTGCCCGGCTCGCAAGGAGTTGTTTATGCCTGTCACGCTGGATGAGTTAAATCGGTTCCACGGATTTGCCGTCGAGAAGATCGACGCGGGCGAGAATGATTGGACCCTTTACGACCTTCTGGAGCAGTGGGAGATTCAGAATCCCGATCCGGCTCGCGTACAGGCGGATGTGCTGGCAGTGAAGGCCGCGTTAAAGGATCTGGAAATTGGTGATCGGGGGATGCCGTTTGAGGACCACTTGGGGGCATTGGCGGTCCAGTTCGGTCTGGAATCGGTTCCATGATTTTTCGCATCCGCACGCTGTCTCGCGCGCACCGCGATGTGACGGCGATCCTGAATTGGATGGCTCGCGAACGAGGTTCCGCAGCGGGCGCGTCCAATCGGTTGAAAGCTTATGCGACCGCCGCCCGAAAGGTCGCACAGTCTCCCGACAGTTACGGTTTGGCTCCGGAAGACGTCGGCGGTGAGCGGCCGGTGCGACAATTCCTCTTCAAGACTCGTCGTGGGAATGTCTATCGCGGCCTGTTTACCATCGACGCCGACGAGGTTCTGATTCTTCGAGTTCGCGGAGCCGGGCAGCCTCCGCTCGAACCCGACGAACTGAGATAGCGGCCGAATGCCGATGGCCGTGAGCAAGAAGCCGTTATCCTTTTTCGTGGGTAAAAAACGGTCTCACGGTTGTCGGCGAACGGCTGAAACCGATCCGCGAATTGTTCGGTATGGCTCGCATTCTCCGGAGTCAGATTCATGGCAAACGAACCCAGCGAGTTGATGCAGCAGACCGAGGTCGCTTGGACGCGGCGTGAGGCGACTCACCTGCTTTGGAGAACAGGTTTCGGGGCTTCGGCCGAGGAAATCGAACGAGCTACGAAAAACGGCCTGGACCGTACATTGCTCCTGCTGCTGACTCCGATGCAACCCACGGAGGAGTTCATCAAGGCCGATCGGTTGCTGGAGCAGGCGGCGTTTGACAGTGGAAACATCGCGGACCTGAAGACGTGGTGGCTGTACCGCATGGATTCCTCACCGAATCCACTGATCGAGAAGCTGACGCTGCTGTGGCACAACCATTTCGCGACCTCGAATGCGAAGGTCGATTCCGTTCCTTTGATGGCCGCACAGAACAACCTGTTGCGGCGCGAATCGCTCGGTAGCTTTCGCCGAGTGTTGCACGGCATCGCCAAGGATGTGGCAATGCTCGTGTGGCTCGACAGCAACTCGAACCGCAAGCGGCACCCGAACGAGAACTTCGCACGCGAGGTGATGGAACTTTTCAGCCTCGGCGTCGGGAATTATTCGGAGCAAGACATCCAGGAGGCCGCGCGAGCCTTCACCGGTTGGCACGTCCGCAACGGCGAGTTCTGGTTCAACCAGATTCAGCACGACACCGGGGAGAAAGTCATCTTCACAAAGCGTGGCAACTTCGACGGCGGCGACGTCGTCGAGTTGTGTCTCGAACATCCCGCCTGCCCGCGCTTCCTGGCGTTCAAGCTGCTGCGGCAGTTCGTTGAGCCGTCGCCGTCGAAGGATCACATCGACGCGCTGGCCGCTCGTATCCGGCAGCACAACTTTGAGTGGTTGCCGATCCTGCGCGAACTGTTCTCATCGCGACTGTTTTTCAGCGAGCCAGTTCGGCAGTCGATTATTAAGTCGCCGATCGAATTGCTGCTCGGCGCGGTGCGACAATTGAAGGCCAAGCCGAATCTGCAAAGCCTCGCGCGGTTGTCTGCGGAACTCGGCCAGGACATCTTCGAGCCACCAACGGTCAAAGGATGGGACGGCGGCCGGCTGTGGATCAGCTCGACGACGTTGATTCAGCGAGCCAACTTTGCGACCGCGCTGTTGAAGTCGAATCAACTCGGTTCGATTTCGTTCGCGGGCTTGCGAGTCGAAGATGAGGTGAACTATTTCGTTGAATTGTTGCTGGCTCGCGACGTTGGCCCGGAAGCCGTCGCCGAGTTGCGGCAGTTCGCGAAGAATCAAACCGGTGATGCAGAGACCCGACTCCGGTCGCTGGCCCAGTTCGTGATGCAGATGTCGGAGTATCAACTCACATGACCCTCACCCCACCGGGCTTGCCCCGGTGGCTCGTTGGCTTCTGCACTACGTCCGTCGCTGTCACCTTGAAACCCAGCGTGAAACGTAGTGCAAAAGCCCGCGAGCCACCGACGCAAGGTCGGTGGGGGGAAAGCAGATTTCGCCATGACCACTCGCCGTGAATTCTTGAAGCTGTTTGGAGCCGCCAGTCTCGTGTCGTTGGGAGCGACGCCGCCGAACTTTCTCGCGCGAGCTGCCGCTGCGACGGAGGCGAAACCTGACGAACGCATTCTTGTGCTCGTGCAACTGGCCGGCGGCAACGATGGCTTGAACACCGTCGTGCCGTTTGGTCGTGCCGAGTACTACAAGGCACGGCCCGGAGTCGGTATCGGCAAAGATGCAGTCTTGAAATTGAACGACGAACTCGGCCTGCATCCGGCGATGACCGGCTTCAAGGCGTTGTTCGATGAAGGCTGGCTGAGCGTCGTGCAGGGAGTCGGGTATCCGAACCCAGATCGGTCTCACTTCCGCTCAATGGATATCTGGCAGTCGGCCAAGCCGGAGAAGGATGACGTCAGCAGCGGGTGGCTCGGCCGAGCACTCGATTCGACCGTTGAGCAGCATATCGGCAAGGTGCCGGGGCTGGCGTTCGGGACGGACAAGCTGCCGCTGTCGTTAGTGGCGTCGAAGATCAACGTGCCGACGGTGCGCGACGTGAAGGGCTATCAATTGCAGCTCGGTCCCGGCAACGAGTCGGCGTTGAAGGCACACAAGCAAGCGTTAGAGCGGATCGCCAGCCGCGATGCCTCGGCCGGTTCGGACCTCGACTTCTTGCGGCGCACCGCGCGCACGGCGTGGTCGAGCGCGGAGAAGCTCAAGCAAATCTCGGCCAGCTACAAGCCGGCGACGGAGTATCCCGGCAACGCGCTGGGGCAGAAGCTGCGCACCGTGGCGGAGATCATCAGCGGTGAAATGGGGACGCGGATGTTCTATGTGAATCTCGACGGCTTCGACACGCACTCACAGCAAGCGAATGCGCATCAGGCGTTGCTGACCGAGTTGTCTTCGGCGATCAGCGCGTTCGTCGGCGATCTGAAAGGGCACGGGCTTGCCGACCGCGTCCTGGTCGCGACGTTCTCCGAGTTCGGCCGCCGTGTCGCCGAGAACGGTAGCCTTGGCACCGATCACGGAGCCGCCTCGCAGATGTTCGTCGTATCGCCGAAGTGCAAAGGGGGCGTGGTTGGTGCTCATCCGAGCCTGACCGATCTCGACGACGGCGATCTGAAGTTTCACACCGATTTTCGTTCGGTGTATGCAACGCTGCTCGACCGCTGGCTGAATATCCCCAGCGAACCGGTCTTGGGGGGCGCGTTCCGCCCGGTCGAGTTCGTGTAATTCTTCGCGGCGTCACACAGGCGAGCGGGGCGGCGTCAGCCCCCCGGTGAGTTCGCCGTGAGACCGGGGGGCTGACGCCGCCCCGCTCGCCTGCTGCATTCAGGGTTGTAGCGATCGTAGCAGTCGCGCAGCGACCTGCGCGAAATGCTCAGGCGACGCCGTTTGGCGGCGGAATCATGGCCTAAGTTCTACTCGGCCTTTTCCCGTCCCATTTCTTGGGATGCGGGTGTTCGCCCCGAAGGCCGAGCAACTTCTGCCTTTCGCGAGTGAACTGGATCGCCTCATGCCTGCGCTGACGACCGTCAATGAGTTTCTGGATGTCTTACAGCGTAGCCAACTGTTGAAGCCGGCGCTTTTTGAAAAGATCAACGGGCAAGTACCGACGCTGTGCGAAGGCGAACTGACGGTCAATCGTTTCGCGAGATCGTTGGTGAAGAGTCAGATCATCACGCTGAATCAAGCGCAGAAGTTGATGGGGGGGACGACCGAGGGATTTTATCTCGGCAAGTACAAGCTGCTGGATTTGCTGGGGCGTGGCGGCATGGGGAAGGTGTACCTCGCCGAGCAGATCACGATGAATCGCGTGGTCGCGTTGAAGGTGATCGGCCGGTTCGCGAAGAATCGCAGCGATACGATCGCGCGGTTCGCTCGCGAGGCGCGAGCGGTCGCGGCGCTCTCCCATCCGAACATCATCCAAGCGTTCGATTTCGACGAAGTGGACGGGGTGCCGTTCATTTGCATGGAGTACGTCGAGGGGATCGACACCGGCGAGCAGGTCGACAAATTCGGGCCGCTCGGCTGGGCGCAAGCGGCGGACTATGGGATGCAGGCGGCACACGGACTGGAAGCGGCTCGCAAGGCGGGCTTCGTGCATCGCGACGTGAAGCCAGGCAACTTGCTGGTTGATCGCGAGGGGAACGTCAAACTGCTGGATCTCGGACTGGCGGTCGGCAAGGAAGAACGTGGCAACGGCTCGCTGACGACGGCGTTCGATCAGATCGGGACCGTGGATTACATGGCTCCGGAACAAGCCGTGGACAGCCACAACGTCGATATTCGCGCCGACATCTATTCGTTGGGGGGCGTGTTGTACGCGTTGGTCACGGGGCGTTTGCCGTTTTCCGGAAAGACCACCGCAGAGAAGCTACTGAAGCATCAACAAACTCCGCCGCAGCCGATTCGCGAACTGGTCCCAGACATGCCAGAAGAGTTGGCGCGGGTGATTCATCAGATGCTCGAAAAGAAGCCTGAGGTTCGGCCGCAAACACCGACCGAAGTTGCTGAATTGTTGAAGCCGTTCGCTCAACGAAAGTCTCCGCCCTACGACCTCACCGCGATCAAGCACCCGCGCGAGTCATTGGCTCCGTTGCTGGGTCGCAGCCCGGAACTCAGCGAGATCAACATTCGTGGACAACTTTCTGGAATCCACTCGCCCGTGCGCGGCGGATCCAATTCGACATCGAAAGTTTCTGAGGGATCACAATCGAACGCTTCGTCGTCGAATGCCGCCACACAAGTGACGGCGAAAGGAACAGCCAGCACGATGACGGGCCTCGCTCGACCGCAGACAGGTTCCGGCACGGAGCCCGCCGTACCCGCGCAAGCAACAGTGTCGGCGGGCACGACGGTAAAGCGTCAGCCATCGGCCGTCGTCAGCAGATCGCCATCACGGGTGAAACAGAAGTCGCCGCAGTCAACCACTTTGATCATTCCCGAACAAGAACCACCGACGAATGACGATGGCTTTTTCGCCAACCTGCCCTGCTCCCTGTCGATTCGACGACTCAAGAAAAAGAAACCGAAGCGTCAGAAATTGGACAACAAGCTGATCATCGGAGCCGGAGCGGCTGTGTTTTTAATCGGGCTGGTCGTCTGGATGATGAGTTCGGACAGCGAGACGCCGAAGTTGACCGCCACAATCACGACCAACCCCTCGATCGACGCACCGGCAACCACGCCAGGCAAGATTCAACCAGCCACGTTGACGACCGATTCGTCTCCGCCGTCTTATGAAAATTGGCTGGCCTTCAGCAACGAATTCAAGAACGATCCCGATTTGATTTTCTACTTCACATTCAGCGGTGCCGGCGACGGCGGCGACATCGTCCGCAGTCAGGCGGCGAAACCGAAGTACGGCTCAATGAACGCCAAGGTCTTCGGAGCCAAGTGGCAAGCGGGCCGTTTTCCCAAGAAGAAAGCTCTGCAATTCGGCGGCAACAAATCCAATGAGTCTGTGTTGCTCGGCGATAACGATTCCAACCTGTGCAACTTCACGACGCCGTTCTCGGTTGGCGTCTGGTTCCGTGCGGATCACCTCAAGAGTGCTTATCAGGCGTTGATCACGAAGGGGGACGATTCGTGGCGACTGCAACGCAATCAAATGACCGAGAAGCTGGAGTTGGCGGCGAACAACACCTTCTGGGACGCGGCGGCCAAGAAGGCGGACCCGTCCAAAGGCAAGCAGACGACCGTCTACAGCCTGAGTTCAGTGGACGACCGCAAGTGGCATTTCGCCGTTGGGGTCTACGATCTTCAGAGCCCAAAGAAATCGCTGAATCTCTATCTGGACGGCCAGCCGGAAGGGATCGCCGAACTGGATCGCATGCAACCCTCGAAGCACGCCGTCTGCATCGGAGCGAACGCGGATCGTCTGAAAGGTTCCGATCCGCGCATCTGGAGCGGCGTGATTGATGAAGTCTTCGTGCTCAACCGCGCGTTGACCGTCAACGACGTCGCGCGGATGTACGCCGCCGGTCGGCCCGCGGAATGATCGCGCTTGTAGTGACCCGATTTATCGGGTCAGGATCACACGCTTGACCCGACGCTCGACCCCATAAATGGGGTCACTACGAGCGCTGGCAGTTTTCCGCCGTTCGTGTCAGGCAATCTGGGCAAAGGCTGCGAGCGGCGCGAGGCCGGGTCGCTTCGGAATGGTTGCGAGAACCGGAAGGACCGGTCGAATCGGCAATCTCGCGTCCGATATTGGAGAGCGATGGATTGCTGCGTGAGACGGAGCTCGCGCGGTCGTTTCGGCCACAGGCGAGCCGCCTGTGGCTACGGAAAAGGTGCGGACGTGAAACTCGCAAGGATGCTGAGTGCGATCGGAGTCATGGCGGCTCTGGCGGGTTGTCGAACCTGCTGGGTCGACCGGGATGATGATCGACCGATGAAGTACGGCTCGGTCCGCGATTGCGCCAGCTACGGCTGGTTGGGCGAGTGCTTTCATCCGCACTATCACTGCGGTCCGCCCGACGGAATTCGAGATCACCTCTCCGTAAAAAAGGCGGCGGTGAAAGCGGCGAATCGGTCCCTGTCGGAACAAGACGGCGGAGGAGTCAGCCGCGACTTCAAGTACGGCTATCAGCAAGCCTACATCGACATCTCCAACGGCGGCAGCGGTGCTTTGCCGGCGATCCCTCCAGCGCGTTACTGGGCGGCTCCGTATCGCACGACCTGGGGACACAACAAAGCTCGCGACTGGTTTACCGGGTATGAAGCCGGAGCCTGCTCCGCAAAATGTTGCATGCCTGCGAACACGCTGTCGGTGCCGACCTCGGTGTATCGCGACTGCGACAATCGGCTCGCGTCGGGCCTGGATGGCGGATCGTTCGGAGCAGCCCCGGTAATCAATGCCAACTATGGTGGGCTCGGCGGAGGTGCGGCGTATTCAACGAACCCGATGATGGCCAGTCCCTACTCGATGAACCCGTCTGGTGGCACGATGAGCGTCCCGGCAATGAATGGGCAGATGCCATTCGGCGTCTCACCCGGCGCGAGTCCCTCGCCGCAGATGATGAATCCTCCCACGATGACCGCTCCGTATTCGCAAGGCTTCCCAGGCGGCGGCTGGTCGAACGGTCCAAGTCCCACGTTGCCGAGTTACCCTGTTCCGAACACGACGATCCCCGCTCCGGCGGGTGGCGGCCATTCGATACCGATTCCCCGTAGCGAGGTCGTGAATCCGCCGGTCATTCCGATGAGCAATCAAAACCACTCGCCGCCGATGACACCGCAGCGTGGATTCTCGGCGAGCAACCCGTGGGGACGTTTCAGCGGCACAAGCGGCTTTGGATTCCAGCCGGAAGGAGCCTCACGGTGAAACCCTGCTTCTCATTTCGTAGCCAGACTCTCCGAGTCGTGAGCGATGGAAGACCCGACTCGGAGAGTCAGGCTACGTCGGACTCGTCGCTCAGACATTTCGCGCGCGCCGTTGTTTGCGGAGCGCTGACGGGAGTGCTCGGCCTTTCCGGCTGCGCGGCGTTTCGGCCGATCGACGGCGTCCCCGCGCGTTACGTGCCCGATGAAGTCAAAGCTCCGATGCGGTCGGGGAAGAAGACGATTGATCTCTCACTGCTCAGCCAAACGCAGCCGAGCGTGTATCACCTCGACGCCGGCGATGTGCTGGCGATCTCGATCGAAGGAGTCATGCCGCGCCGCGAGGGCGAACTGCCTCCGGTGAATATGTCCTTCAACGCAAACGATGAAGCCTTGCCCGCGTTGGGCTATCCGGTTCCCGTTCGAGCCGACGGCACCGTCTCGTTACCGATGCTGCATGACGCGATCTCGGTGCGCGGCATGACGATCAAGCAGGCCGAAGACGCGGTTCGCCGCGCCTACACCGTCGACAAGAGAATTCTGCAAAGCGGCAACGAACGAGTGTGGGTCATCCTGCATCGCCCGCGGCAGTACCGAGTGCTCGTCATTCGCCAAGAGGGAGTCGAAGCCCAGACCGGGTCCGGCTTGCCGGGAGCGGTCAATCTCGGCGCGTTGAAACGAGGCACGGGCAAAGCCGTCACGCTCACGGCATACAAGAACGACGTGCTGCACGCGCTCGCTGAAACCGGTGGCCTGCCGGGACTGGATGCCGAGAACATTATCTACGTGATTCGCAGCAAGCGACGCAGCGGCGGCGCGGCGGCGGATGGCCTGGCAACAGGCGGACCACCGAATTCCGGTTGGAGCACGACTCCTTCGCAACTCGGACTGCCTCCGCTCCCGGAGGGCGGGCACTCGTTCAGCCCGTTGCCGAATGAGTACGCTCCCAGCACGAATCCATCGCCCCTCCCCCCGACACCCGCACCGGAACCTGTGTCGCCCTCCGACTCCCAGGACGTGACGCCCGGACCGCAGTCACGTTGGCCAGCGAGTCCCGCGAACTCCGGAGTGCAAATGGCAATACTCGGCTTTGAATCGGGCCAGTCTCCGCAGCGCGTCGTACCGACCTCGCACTCTTCCGACGCGACACAGCATCCGAGTTACCCGATGCCGACGACAAACCTGCCCGCAGTCATGAACAACGCGCCGCAGATGGCTCCGCTGAATTCACCGGCCATGAACTGGCCGTCCGGTTTGCCGCCGATGCAAGCAACCGGCAACTGGCCGGAGATGTCCGCCGACGCTTGGATGGGTCACGCCTCAACGGGCGATCCAACTCTGGCGAACCAAGGCGTGACCAAGATTCCGGTACGCCTCGCGCCCGGTGAGCAAACACGGTTCACCGAGCGGGACATCCTGCTCGAAGATGGCGACATCGTCTTCATCGAATCGCGCGACACGGAAATCTTCTACACGGGCGGACTGCTCGGCGGCGGCCAGTACACGCTGCCCCGCGACTACGACCTCGATGTGATGGGAGCCGTCGCCATCGCTCAAGCCGGTCGCAATAGCGGCACCGCGACTCGCGCGACGGGCGGCATCACCGCGCTCAACAACGACGTGACCATCAGCGCCAGCCAAGCCATCATCCTGCGCAAAATGCCCAACGGTTCGCAGGTGCCGATCAAGGTGGACCTGTACCGCGCTCTGCGACATCCCAACGAGCGAGTCCTCATGCAACCCGGCGACTTCCTGCTGTTGCAGTACACGCCGTTGGAAGCGTGTGGCGCATTCTTTGAACGACATCTGCTGGAAGGTGCCCTCTTCGGAGTCGCCGCCGCTCAGTTCCAGAGCAATCGCTAACTGACCCCGCGCTGCTCAGCACGAAGCTAACCCAAACACCTGTCGAATCCGCTGCGTGACGAGCATCTCGGCCTTCACCTTCCAGCCGGGGAGCGGGCGACTTCGCCGACGCGGGTGAGGCTGTTCTAGGGGTCAGTCGGCGACCGTCTCCATCGGCGTTCCGGCGGTTGTGTCTCGCCGCAGACTTGCGACAGGGCTGAGCCGCACCCAGCGGAAATGCCACAGCGTGACGAGCTTGGTTGCGGCACTCACCGTCGAAAGCAACATCAACGGCCAGCCGGTGCTCGTGCCCATCGAGATCGCGAAGGCGATCGTCGAGATGTCTTTCCAAAAGAAGAACTGGTGCAGCCGGGCCGAGACTCCGCCGGTGCGGCCGGTCTGGCGGATCATCAACACCTGATGCAGATATCCCTGAGCCAAGATCACCGTGACGATGACGATCAGCGTTTGCGAAACCGTCCGTCCCCAATCGGTCGCGCCCGGAATCGTGACGAGTCCCAGCGGTGCTCCCACGAGCAAGATCGCGCACGCGGCAAATGCCCAACTCGCCACGCGATCTCGGCGATCTCGCACGATCTCGAACAACACGGCCAGCGTCAGCACCGACGCGGTCAGTCTCGGCCAAACGAGATAGTGGTTGAACCGTTCCAGACACATGCCGTACAGGAAGAACGAGAAGAACGCCAAAAAGCTGCTGACGAACTGATTGACCGACAACACCGCCGTCGGCCGCTCAACAGTGTCACCGTTCGCGACCGATTGCTTCCGCTGCCAGACAAGCCCCAATTGCGCCCACAGACCACCGATGGTCAGCAGAAAGATCGCCGAACTGATCAAACCGGTGATGTGATAGCTCATGGTGTGGGTCGTCCTTGATCCCTTCGGCTCGTCACGCGGAGCGGTGACGGCTACGTATTCAGCGGCCTCGCGTACTCGTCACGGGCGACGGTGTCGGCAAACAGAACCTTGGCGCAGCCGTCGGTATCGAACTTAAACATCGCTTGCGTTGCCAGGCTGATGTCGATGTCGGCGACGAGCAACTCCTCACGCTTCAATTCGGCTTGAGCATGAATGCGGCCGTCGGGAGCGACGATCATCGAACGGCAGTTTTGATGCTGCTCGTGGCACATGTTGCACGAGGCGAGCCAAACGGTGTTCTCCGCGGCGCGAGTCACCAGCATCGCGTGATGGATCGGAATCTTCCAATCGTTGGGCCGAGTCGTGTTGTTCTGCGGATGAAAGATGAGCTGAGCACCTTGGCGGACGCATTCGCGCGTGGTGTCAGCAAAGCGAAATCCCTCGAAGCAGATCACCACTCCCACACGCACGCCGCACAGGTCGAACGTCTCGAACGTCGTCCCTGGTGAGTACGCAATCGCATCCAGCGGAGTCAGCCGATTCTTGTGATGCACGCCAAGAATCTTTCCCGCCTCTGAAATCACGAGGGCCGAGTTGTACGGCTTACCTCCGGTCGGATTCGTCTCCAGAGGTGTTTCCGTACCGAGGATGCAGGCCATGTTCAATTCGCTGCAGCGTTGCGCGATGCGACGATGCAACTCCGCCAAGCGTTGAGGCTCAACCGGCGTGTCGGGCCGAGCGATGTCTACGCGGTATCCAACGGTCTGCGTTTCTGGAAAACACACAATCCGCGCCTGGGCTTCGGCCGCTTGTTCCAGGAAACGGAAGATCGTCCGAGCATTCGTCTCGACATCATTGACCTGCCGACATTGAGCCAACGCGATTCGCAGAGATGTTTCAGCCACGTGGCACCTGAGCGTGAAGAAGAAGAAGAAGAAGAAGAAGAAGAAGAAGAAGACCAGCGAGACTCCGCCTCAGACCAACGAACATTTCCCGCCGATCCGCGACCGTCGCTGAATCCTCGGGGAGACCGGCTGACTTTGACACCCCGCAGATTCAGACACAGCCGCGAATGAACTGCAAGCGGGACTCTACTGAAACACCTTTTGAGATCGAAGCAGACGATCGTCCCCAAGCGGCCCTAGCGACCGGTCATCAACAACGCTCGCGACGGAGCATACAGCGGCGCGGCAAAACAGTTTTCGAACCTCGTGCCGCTGGCGGCCCGCGCGTCGAGATGCGGCGTCTTGTACGCCCCGCCGTAACAGCCGATCGCCGGGACGCCCAAATCATCCGCCAGAATGAAAATGATGTTCGGCGGACGTGGTGCATCGGCCGCAGTCAACGGCCCCGCGATGAGCAGCAGAAAGACCCACCCAAACGGCGAAGATCTTTTTGCGAACATGGTGACTGACTCCATGAGAAATCCTGGAACGTAACAAGGATCAAGCGACTCCCTGCGTGCCAGCTCACAATGACAGCGAAGTGGGGCAGGGTTTCAACCTTCCAGCTCGATCACGGGAAGGTTGAAAACCTGCCCCACGCGACACTGCCCCACGCGACTGTGGCCGTTTGCTTGAGTGGCGAATATCGTGCTCGGCCTTCCGTTCGATTTGTCTCTTCACGAGGAGTTGGCCATGCGGCGATTGATCAGCGTCTGGGGTTTGTTGTTCGTGATCTCCTTGCCGGCTCGCGCCGCCGAGCCAATGACCGAGCAACCGACACCGGGCAAGCAAGTCGGGCAGTTACTTGTCAGCCAAGCTGACCCAGAGCAGAAACTCGGATATCTGTTGTTCTTGCCAAAGGATTACGGGACCAAGAGCCGCAAGTGGCCGGTGATGTTGTTCCTGCACGGGTCGGGCGAGCGAGGCGATGATTTGAAGTTGGTCAAAGTGCATGGCCCGCCGAAGCTGGTGGATAGCCGGCCCGACTTCCCGTTCATCGTCGTGTCTCCGCAGTGTCCGAAGGAACGCTCGTGGAACGGCGAGGTGCAGCAGCATGTGCTCGCCGAGTTGCTGGATTCCGTGCTGACTCGCTTTGCCGCAGACCCGCAACGAGTCGTCATCACGGGTTTAAGCATGGGGGGCTTCGGTTCCTGGTCGCTGACAGCTCGACATCCATTGTTGTTCGCCGCCGCGGTTCCCATCTGTGGTGGTGGCGATCCCAGTGACGCGGTCAAACTCAAAGGGGTTCCATTCTGGGCGTTTCACGGAGCCAAAGACAAAGGTGTGCCGCTCAGGCTCTCCGAGGAAATGGTCTCCACGATTCAGAATGCAGGCGGCACTGCCAAGCTCACAGTCTACCCCGAGGCGGAACACGACAGTTGGACCGAGACGTACAAGAACGAGGCGGTTTACGATTGGCTGCTGCTTCAGCGGCGCAACACGACGGGTCCGTGGCCTGCGGCCGATCCGGACATCGCGTTCGCGCGAGTCGGATTGCTGGACCTGAAACTCGGCAACCCGGATGACAAAAACACGTTCGCAGCAAGCCTCTTCTTGAGCACTTCGCCCGCATGCGCTCCCTGCTTGCGAGAGCGGATTGCTCCTCACCGCGAAAAGCTGCTGACGGACGTCGCTGCCTGGGTGAATGCTCAACCGATCGAGCAACTCGTCGGCAACGCAGGCCGCGAACGAACCCGCGCCGCGGTCAAGGAACTTGCGAACAAGTCACTCTTCAACGGCCAACCAGAATTCGCGACCGAAGTGGCCTTCGACCAATACTTCGTCCGGAACAGAGGTGTGCTGAAGCTGGAAGCGAAATAGCGCTCGTAGTGACTCGATTCATCGAGTCCGTCGCGCTCGTAGTGACTCGATTCATCGAGTCCGTCGTGCCATAGATATTCCATTCTCGAACTCGACCGCATGAATGCGGTCACTACAAGCGCCATGTATGACTATCGTCAACTTACTCCGGAGCAGCGTGTCGAGGTTGTCGCACATCGCGTCAGCCGAGGATTTCCATGGCATAAGCCGCCACATCCCGACTTCGGCAACGGCTGGTACTTCATCACGGGAACCTGCTACGAGCACAAACACCATTTCCGTGAACCCAACGAACTCACTGCGCTACAGAGACGCATCTTCGAAGCGATTGCCGAAAGCCATTGTGAATGTGGCGGCTGGGTGGTCATGCCCAACCATTACCACCTGCTCATCAAACTGACCGACATCAATCTCGCTGGATTTGGCCGAGCGATTGGCAAGGTTCATGGTCGATCTGGATTCTATGCCAATCGCCGAGACCAAACTCCCAAACGGGAGGTGTGGTTCAAGTTCTCTGACCGCAAGATTCGCTCGGAGCGACACTATTGGGCGTCGCTGCATTACCTCGTCATGAATCCGGTCAAACATCAGTACGTCGACGACCCGCTGGCTTGGCCTTGGTCGGCGGTCCATGAACTCGTCGCTGAGCACGGCCCCGGTTGGTTGGACTCGCTGCGGCGAGATTACCCGCTGACGACGTTTGGTAATGGTTGGGATGATTGATGATGGTATGCGCTCGTAGTGACTCGATTTATCGAGTCCGTCGTGCCGTCAGATTTCGTTCTCGCATTCGACCGCATAAATGCGGTCACTACAAGCGCGGTCACTTCCGCTGTCCAATGCACCAGAGGTTCTGGTAAGTGCGGATGAAGAGCTGTCCGTCACTGGGAACGATCGAAGAGTTGGACTGCTCACCCAGCGAGTTATTCGCGACAAGCTCGAACTTGGGGCTGGCCTTGAAGACATTGCAGTCCCCCTTTTGCGTGATCGTGTAGCACAGGCCGTCGGCCAGCATCACCGAGGACCAGTTCGTACCGCCGTCCATGCGTTGTTCCCAAACGGTTTCGCCCGTCTTCAGATCGAGGCACTCAGCGATGCCAGGGTCGTTGTGGATGTAGATGTGCCCCTCGTGGATCACGCCCGATCCGATCCGCTGCTTGGTCTTCGGATGCCGCCAGAGACGTTGTTCCTTCGTCACGTCGCCGCTGCCGCCGGCCTTGAGCGCGATCGACATGCCGTTGTAGCCGCCCATCGCGACCACGATGCCATCCGCGTAAATCGGAGACGTGTAACACAACGCGTTCGTGCCGGTGCAGGTCCAGAATTCCTTGCCTGTCTGCGGATCGAGACCGCAGGCTCGGAATGGAAAGCTGATGAGCAGTTCGTTCCGGCCGTTGATGTCACGAAAGATCGGAGAACTCCACGAGCCGTAGTAATCGGGGTTCCCGGACTTCGCTTCGGAAGTGCCGTCCTTGTTGTACGGCTCATCGTGATTCCAAATCGTCTCGCCCGTCTGCTTGTTGACGGCAACCAAGAACGACCGCTCGCCGGGGCCGAAGTGGAGATAGCACAGATCGCCGTGCAAAACTGGCGAGGCTCCGTATCCCCAAATGTGTTTCTGAATGCCGAGGTCTCTCTTCCAGAGCTCGTTCCCCTCGAAGTCGTAGCAGAACATTCCGGCCGAGCCGTACCAGGCGATGACTCGCTCGCCGTCGGTAACTGGCGACGACGCGCAGAACGGATTCGTGCCGTGAGTCGGTTCCTTTTCGGTCCACTCGGTCCCCTTCTGCCAGAGCAGATTTCCGTTGGCTCGATCGAAACACATCAGCGTGCGACGGTTTTCTTTTTCGATCGCCTGCGTGACGAAGACTCGGTTGCCCCATACTGCGGGGGTCGAGTTCCCACGTTCCGGCAGCTTCACTTTCCACGCGACGTTTTCCGTTTTGCTCCAGGTGGTGGGCAATCCCTTTTCCGTGCAGGTGCCATCGCCGCGCGGTCCGCGCCACGCCGGCCAGTTCTCGGCGTTTGCCGAGCCACTCAACGCAACAACAAGTGCAACCAACAAACAACATGTCCTGAGCTTGTTCATGGCGAATTCTCCGTGGATCAAATGCCTGTGCCTGATGAGCCGGAAAGGTCGCGGGAACGATATCGCTTTGCGGGCAAATTTTGCGAGCCGGTGGTTCTGAGGAGGGGAAGTGCCCGACGAATCGAAGGAGACGACGAATGATTGCATCCATTCGTCGTCTCCTTCGATTCGTCGGGCCCCTTTGGGTTGTCCCCATTCGCCAAACCGTCATAGTGAGCCCACGAATTCGTCCTTCAACAGGAGCCCATAATGTTGCGATGCTGGTGTGTCTGGGGATTGTTGCTGAGTATTGCTCTGCCGGTGTCCGCCCAAGAGCCACTCCAACGGATCGCGTTTGGATCGTGCGCGAAGCAGGACAAGCCGCAGCCGATTTGGGACGCGGTGGTCGAGACGAAGCCGCAACTCTTCCTCTTTATCGGCGACAACATCTACGGCGACTCCGAGGACATGACGGTGCTCAAGCAGAAGTGGGATTTGCTGGGGGCTCAGCCGGGATATCAAAAGCTCAAACAAACCTGCCCGGTGCTGGCGACGTGGGACGATCACGATTACGGAGCCAACGACGCCGGGGCCGAGTATCCCAAGAAACGCGAATCGCAGCAGTTGTTCCAAGACTTCTTCGACGTTCCCAAAGACAGTCCGCGCCGCAAGCAAGAGGGCGTTTATCACGCCGAACTCTTCGGCCCACCGGGCAAGCGAGTGCAAATCCTCTTACTGGATGCGAGATACTTTCGCGGTCCGTTGAAGCTCGGTTTCAAGCCGGGCGAACCGGGTGACGGTTACCGAGGCAAGTACGCGCCAAACACTGATCCCTCCGCGACAGTGCTGGGCGACGCGCAGTGGAAATGGTTGGAGCAGCAACTCAAGACACCGGCCGACGTGCGAATCCTCTGTTGCAGCTATCAACTGCTTCCCGACGAACATGGCTCCGAGTGTTGGGGCAATTTCCCGCTGGAACGCAAGCGGCTGCTGAATCTGATCCGCGACACGAAGGCGAAAGGAGTCGTCGTGATCAGCGGCGACCGACATCTCGCTGAGATGATGCGGCTTGCACCCGACGCGGCCGGCATCGGCTACCCGATTTACGAAGTCACATCGAGCAGCCTCAACGCCCCCAGCGGCAACTTCACGAAAGCCGGAGTCCGGTTTGCCAACGAGATCAATTCGTACCGCGTCGGTCTGACCTACTTCGACACGAACTTCGGATTCATCGACATCGACTGGTCGCAGCCGTCACCGCAGCTCCGCCTACAAGTCCGCGACGAAATGGGAGGAGTCGTCTTACAACAGAAAGTGAAGCTCAGCGAGTTGCAGTAGCTCAAAGGTTTTGGATTCGGTGTTCACTTCACTTTGGTCGCTCTTCCTCGGGGATGTGTAGGACGGTGATCGCAGCCGATTCCGTACCGCGCGGCTGGCCGCGTCGGAAGCCGTCCCAGGAAATGAAGAGCCGTTCGCCACGCTCATCCAAAGCGGAACCGAATGAGCCGTCCAAGGCATAGCCGTACTTGTCCCAAAACAGGTCGTGCAGAAACGCGAGCACCTTTCGCTTTCCCGTCCTCAGATCGAATTGCACAACCGGCGTGCCATCGCCGACTGCTCCGCCGTGAGCACCAGGGACGTAGTAGAGATAGCGTCCGCTCGGATCGACTTCGATCGAGGCGATGTATTCCTGCTTGGCGACGGCGGCGTTTCCGAGTTGCTTCAACTCGCCAGTGCGCACGTTGAACGCCCACAGATCGGCGCGAGTCTCGGACGTGCCGTAGACGATTCCTTGCGGAGTCTCGCGCGTGGCCGAGCGGACATGCGGCACATTGGCCGGGGAGATCGTGTTCGTGTCCGGGTCGTACATCTTCCCCTCCCAAAACACGCGGCCGGTGCTGGAAGAAAAGATGAGCGTGCGAGTTGGCCCGTCGTCCGCCACGAGCCGAACCTTCCTCGCCTTCACATCCAGCACAAAGAACTGCACCTTCTGATTGGGCGAGTCCTTTCCCGGCGCAGTCCCGCCGTAATACAGCATCCGCTGCGGGTCGAGCACGCTGGCCGGGAGCGTGTGCTTGGCCACGGGAAACGTACTGACGACCTCGGCCTCACGCGTGCGCGGATGCGTTCGCAGCACCCATTCGCCGAGATAGCCGTGAGCATCATTGGTGACCGTCGGCGAACCGCGATCGGTCGCGTAATACAGCCAGCCGTCGCTCCCCAGATCAATGCGGCTCTGCATCTCGCCGGGGCGATAGTTCATCGTCGCGGGAAAGGCGTTGATCGACTCCAAGAACTTCGTCGTGTCGCACAACAGCCGGAATTGCTTCGCGACCGCGTCGAACTCCCATAGATGCGCGGTGCCTCGCGGAGCCAGATGATCGTTGGATGACGAATAGTATTTGTCGCCGACCACAATCCCGTCCGAACGATGCGACCACGGATTCCCTGGATAGTTTTGCTCGGGATAAAAAGCGAAATCGACCGTCGGCGTAGTGCGTGCGATCTCGACGCCGTCACGCAGGTTCGGGCCGGGTTTGAGGAACACCGGCGATCGCTCGGTGACGACGGTCTTCCCGTCTGGGAGTGTCGGTGGATAGGGGAGCGGATAGCGGCTGGCGGCGCGTCCTACGGAAATCGACAGCTTGTCCTTGCCGTTGGTCAGCCACTCCAAGTTGAACCGCGCCAGCGTCAAATAGGCGTAACTCGTCGGCTTCTTCTGTTCCGCGTTCGCCTCGCGCCCCCGTTCGTAGAAGCAAAGAGCCGTTCCATCGGGCAGCACGGCCAGGTCGCTGTAAGCACTGAATCCCGGTTCCAGAATTTTGTTGATCGACCAAGTCTGGCCTTCATCGTAGGTGAGCTTGATCGACAAGTTCTTACGGTCGCGCGACTTGCCGGGCGTTTCTTGGCCGTCGGCTCGCGCGAGATTGTGCGGACTCGCGAACAGAATCCGGTTCTTGTCGCTGGCGGGCTTCTCGCTCCAGCGAATGATGCTTCCCATACAGATCGGTTCGAGCAAAGCGTCGTCGAAGCGCGGCTTCGACCAACCGGTCGCGCCGTCGGGGCTGATCGTCACGAGTCGCCGATGCGCCTTTGATTCGCTCCGCACGTTGAGCATCACTCGGCCATCGGCCAGTTGCACGACAACGGTTTCGTTGGGATTGATCCACTCGTCGGTGTTCGGAACAGCGATCTCGCCGCGCTGCCATGTCTGTCCGTTGTCATCGCTGAAGATCGTAGTTGTGACGGAGGGCCGATGAGCATGTCCGCCGGTCCCGGTCGAAAGCCACACCGGCACGACCAGCCGGCCGCTCTTCAACTGAATGCCATGCCCCGGCCCGGTCGCGAGCACTTTCCATTCGTAGTCCGAGCGGAATGCCTCAAACGTCGCGGTGATCTCGACCGGCTTGGTCCAAGTCACTCCGTCGTCGTCGCTGCGCATTGAGAAACAGCGGCAGTATTCGAGACAGAACAGAAACTGCACCGAGCCATCTCGATTCACAAACGCCACCGGATTGTTGTAGGTCACGTCGTCCGTGTTCGCGAGCTTCTGCGCCAACGCAACGGGGTTCTTGGTCTTCGGCCCCGGCACGTCGGCGATCTTCACTCGTGGCAACCACGTCCTCCCGCCATCGGTGCTGCGGCGAAGCAGGATGTCGATCGTGTCCCAATCGCTCTTGCCCGTGCGCCGAGCCTCACAGTACGCCAAGACCGTTCCCTTCTTGGTCACGACGATGCCCGGAATGCGATACAGCGCGTAGTCGCCTTTGCCGGACTCGAAGAGGTCGATCTTTTCGAGCAGCGGCTTCGCACCACTTTGTGGCGACGCAGCCGCCAGCAAATAGCTTCGCAACGCGGGGACTTGTTCGGGCAATCGCGCTGCCACGAGCTTTGCGATCTCGCGTGCTCCTTTGTTCGAGAAGTGGGTGCGGTCACTGGCCGACGCGCTCAGGTCAGCACTCGCCTCATCGCCGAGTTGATTGAAGAGCTCGAAGCTCGCCGCGTGCAGATCAACCAGCGGGACTTTCTTCTCGGCCGCGACCTTCTTCATCGCGTCGGCATACGGAGTCAGCGTCGTCACCGCTTTCCCGTTGTCAAAGATCCGCCGAGCCACCGGCGTCACCAGAACCGGTTGAATCCCGGCGGCTTGAGCATCGTCGATGTACTTGCGCAGGTTGTCCTGAAAGTCGCCATTCGGATCAGTGGTGCGGTCCCCTTTGCCGGGCTGATCGTTGTGCCCGAATTGGATAAAAACAAAATCCGGCTTCTCCCGCAGCACCGGCTCCCAGCGGCCTTCACGCAGAAAGCTCTTGGAGCTGCGTCCCGACTGTGCGTGATTGATGACTTTCACTTTGTCATTGAATGACAGCTCAAAGACTTGGCCCCAACCCGAGAGACTCGGCCGATCTTCAGGCGGCTTCGGATACGAGGCCATCGTCGAATCCCCGATCATCGCAATCTTGATCGGCCGCAGATCCGTTGGTGTTTTCTGGATCGGGGCTTTCGATGCGGGTTCCTCCGCTTGTTGGTCTGTGTTCGGCCGTTCGGCGGCACGTGCAGAGAGAACGGACAAGCCAGATACCACGAGACACAATGTCGCCCACCAGACTTGTTGACGTGTCATGATTTCTCCGATTCGGTCTCACCGAAATGCGTTGACCAACTCATCCATCTCTTGGAATCGCTCACGCGGCGATTTCCTGAGGCAGCGTCGGCAGACCTCAACCCACTGAGGCGGCACGTCAGGCCGTAATTCAGTGACGCCTTCAATCTCATGCTGCGAGGTAACTTCATCCAAAACCTCTCTGACACGCGAGCCATGAACCGGAGGCCGGCCTGTCAGCAGAAAAAAGAGTACGGCACCAACGCCATAGATATCCGTGTGCCGTCCGACTTGTCCCCAGGCATCGTCGATCTGTTCGGGAGCCATGAACGCAGGCGTCCCCGCAATGCACGCATGCCGCCCCAGTGTCTCGCGAGACTGAGCGAATCCAAAGTCCGTCACGACGACATGCTCATCCATCGAAAGGAGCAAGTTCGCCGGCTTGAGATCACAATGAATCACACCTTCGCGGTGAGCGTAGCTGACTGCGCTGGCCACCTCACGAACCCAACCCACGGCTTGCTCGACGGGGAGCGACAAGCCCGCGTGCGCCGTCAGGTCTCCGCCGGGAAGGAGATCCATCACGATGAACCAGCCACCATTGGGTGACTCGCCATGACCGTGAATGCGCACGATGCCGGGATGATCGAGACGAGCCACGATGTCCGCCTCGGATTCAAATCGTTCACGCAATGAGCGATCGGCCAACCACGATTTGCGCAGGACTTTGACCGCCACAAGTTTTTCCTGCCGCTTGTCGAAGGCTTCATAGACACGACCGGTCAATCCGAGTCCGATCTGCCGGCGCAAGACGAACTCGTCGAGCGTGCGTCGTTCGGCTGACACTTCGTCGATGAGCCGCAGGGCGCTAGCCCCGGTTTTGTGCGGCTCCAACCGGACGCTAGCGCGTTCCGGCTGATTCGGCGAACGATCTTCGGTTTCACTTCCCGCGAGTTTTGCAAACGTCGAGCGGATCGCCTCTAGTTGTCGCCGTACCGTGCGCGGCGAGCGGCCGACCAGTGCGGCGATCTCGTCGACGTCGTGGCCTTGCAGTCGCAATTCGAGAACGTGGCTTGTCGCTTCCGTCAGTTGCGACATCAGGTGCTCAAGCTGATCGGCGACCATCACTGCCAACTCGTGCGATGCCGTCGCATCGATCGCCTGATCGCCCAAGTCTGCGGCGTTACCTTGTTCGCGATCTTGAGTCCGTCGAGCCGCGCTGTTCCATTCCGCCGAACGATAAAGTTTGTTGAGCGTGATCTGTGCCAACAATCGCCAAAGATCACCCGGCTCATCGACCTCGAAGCGACCAGCTCGAGCACGCACAAAAAAGCTACGGTAAGCCGACAACACCACGTCTTCGGCATCCACCCGCCGAGCCAGCTTCTTAGAGAGCCGACTTTGCACGAGCGATTCGAGCCGCGCGGCAAACCGTCGAAAAAGCTCCGTCGCCGATTGTTCGTTCCCCTCTCGGAATCGCTCCAAGAGCAGAACTGACTCGGAGAACGATCGCTCCGTAGAGACATCATTCGATGCGTCAGACGTCTGCCGTCGGTCGGTCATTGAAAATTCTTCGGATTCTGTGACCACGCTCGGAGCGAATCCGTATTCACGAGCGAACGAACCACATTTCAAGCCATTTGACGGAGAACCATCATGGCATTCGTTGTGACCGAACCCTGCTTTGGCTGCAAGTACACCGACTGCGTCGTCGTTTGCCCTTGCGAATGCTTCCATGAGGGCGAGCAGATGCTGTTTATCGACCCGGAACATTGCATCGACTGCCAAGCTTGCGCACCAGAATGCCCTGTCGAAGCCATCTTTTACGAGGAGGACGTCCCAGAAAGTCAGCGAGACTTCATCCAACTCAACCGAGAGATGTCGCAGGTCTGCCCACAGATTGTCGAACGCAAACCACCGCTCTGTCAG
This sequence comes from Planctomyces sp. SH-PL62, assembly GCA_945905295.1. GTDB lineage: Bacteria > Planctomycetota > Planctomycetia > Planctomycetales > Planctomycetaceae > SXKJ01. The sequence continues at coordinate 27,566 of CAMDPX010000042.1, forward strand.
CAACGCTGATCAATTGCTGAAAACCGGAGAGGACCGCACGAATGGCAAGGCCGGAGCACGGATGAAGACAAGACGTAGGACGCCGAAGCGACGGTGGTCATTCTCGAAGGAGAAGTGTCAGAGAATGGTCTTTGATGTCGACATCAAATCTGTTGTCCCTGTCTTCGTCCGTGCTCCGGCCTTGCCATCCGTGCGGCAACACTTTCATCAGATTTAGTAATCCGCGATCGAGCCGTCTTTCAGCTTGGCTCCGGGCCATTTGTAGCTCTGCGGCTTCTTGGACTCTTCGATGAGCCGCGCTTCATCCACCTCGACGCCAAGGCCCGGTCCTGGGGGCAGGCCGATGTAGCCGTCTTTGTCGTACTCGAACGCCATGCGAGTCACTCCCGGCAGATTGAAGCCGGCGTTGGTTGGATAGAACTCGTGGATTAGAAAGAGCGGGATCGACGAGACCACGTGCAGGCTGGCCGCGATGCCTAGGAACGTTGCCGTGCAGTGCGGAGCGATCGGGACGAAGTATGCCTCTGCGAGGACCGCGATCTTCTTCATCTGGCTAATGCCGCCGGTGTGGCAGCAGTCGGGTTGCAGGATGTCGATGCAGCCTTCTTGCAGGTACGGGATCACGCCCCAGATCGTGCGGTCGCGTTCGCCCGTGGCCAGCGGGATGTTGATGTGCTGCTTCAGGCGTTTGAAAGTTTCGATGTTGCCGGGGACGGCCGGCTCTTCGATGAACAACACGTCGTAAGGTTGCAGCGCGGCCGCGAGTTGAATCAGCGTCGCGGGAGGAACGGCCGAATGGGCATCGAACATGACGGCTCCGTCGGGGCCGACTTTCTCGCGAGCGGCTTTGATCGCCTTGACCATGTTGTCGATGTCGGCAGGATTGCCGGAGTGCTCATAAATCCCGTGCGGCGGCACCTTCTGAGCTTTCGGCGTGTGATACACCCGAATGCGATCGCGCGTCGGCCCGCCGAGCATTCGATAGATCGGCACTTGCCACAGCTTGCCGGTGATGTCCCACAGTGCCATGTCGATCGCCGCCAGCGTGTGAACCAGGAACGCTCCGCCGCGGATGTTGCGATGAGCTCGGTAGATCTTCTGCCAGAGATACTCGACGCGTGTCGGATTCTCACCATCAAGCAATTCAAACAGCGATTCGGCCAACGGCTTCGAGACGCGCGGATCGACTCCCTTGAGGTCGCCCCAGCCGGTGATGCCGTGATTGGTCTCGATCTTCACATAGACGACTGGTCCAACCCAGTACGTCTTGAGCGCCGTGATGCGAATGGTCGAGGTGCGGTCGGCGACCTGCGTGCCCGGAGTCTTCTCGTCCGCGACCGCGTGATTGACGAATGCAATTCCAGCCGCCGCACCGATGGCTTGAACGATGTCACGGCGAGGAATCTGTCGCGAAGGAGTTTCGTCGTGCATGGCTGTGTGGTCCCTTTGTTGGAGGCCGATCAACTGCCGCGTCAGTGTCATCTCCTACCGAAAGACCGACAAGGCTCACCCGGCACCATCGGCGATCTCAGAGTTGTTGGCTCGGCGTCCCCATTTCTTCACGAGGCACGCAGCGACTTCCAACGGGCGTGATTCGAAGGAGTCGATGTACTCGCGAAACGGGACCAGCTCCGGTGAGGACCGCAACTGCTCAAGAATTTCTGCGGGCGATCGTTCTGCCGCCAACTGTTCCAACAACGCCGCTTGGAACCGCGCCAATGCGATTTCATCCTGCGTCATGCACCACCTGCTTCAATCTCCGAAAGTCGGCTTGAAACTGCGCGGCTTCCGATGGAGGCAAGGAACCACCGATCCGCTCCAGCACGACTGCTTGAATCGCAGGGCAGCGCCGCAGCACTTCTGGCAACCAGTCGAACAACTCGGACGGGATCGCGCCATCGTGCGTGTCGCGGCGAATCGAGTGGGACTCGGCATCGGAATGACTCCACGAACCGCCGGAGACGTGCAGTTCGCGAACTCGTTCCAGCGGATACTCCCGCAGCAACGTCTCCCACGGATGGCCAAAGTTCTGGGACTGGCAATACACGTTGTGCAAATCGAGCAACAGAAAGCCATCGACCGCCGACAGTAATTCGCCCAGGAAACGACCTTGGTCAGCGACGTCCTGCGCACCAAATGCGAACGCCAAATTCTCGAGGCCGATCGGACGCTGCGCAACTTCCGCCAGCCGGCGCAACCGCTCCTGGCCAAGTCGCAACGTGGTGCCCGTCAACGGCACCGGCAAGGGCGCGGACTGATGAAAGTTGCCGCCCGCACAAAAGCCGAAATGTTCGGAGATCTGTTGGTAGCGATAGCGTTCCACTTCGCTTCCCAACTTCGCCAGCCACCGTTCTTGGGGAGCTCGCCAATCCGCCGACAGCAGCGAATACGAGACACCATGCCCGAACAAACGACCGGCTTGACTGAATGTCTCCAGCAAACCTGCGGACCACTCCGGGAGTTTCGGCAGTGACCATCCGACGTCAAAGCTCCATTCGAGAACCTCGACCTCTTCCGCGGCGAACAACGGATACGCCGCAGCCAGAAAGTCCGCCTCCAGCATCAACGCCAGCCCGACCCACGGAGTGTTGCGTTCCATACATCCGCCTCAAAACATGGCACGGATTGATTGTCCGCCGAACGTCAACCTTGGCCGCACGGAGGACAATAGTCTGGATCATGCTTTCGGGCTGGGACGGGTACCTCGCCAGGTTCCTGAATGGAAGTCGGCCCCGGCTTGCCGTCTGGCGGCAAAGAGGAGTCCGACGACGGCTGGCATCCAAGGAAACTCGTGGCCATCGCCGCAGTCGTCATCAAGCTGAGAACCGACGCCGGTATTTTCATGATCGAGAACTCCGTGGACTCCGCAACCTGACTCTCCGAGGCTGTGAATTAATTGGTAGCTGAACTCGCCAGAGTTCAGTTTTCTCGGCGAATTCTGAAGTCTGGCGACTTCAGCTACCAAAAGGTTCACAGCCTCTCCGAGTCGGACATTCTGAGAAAAACGCCCGACTCGGAGAGTCAGGCAACGATCAAATGCGACTTCTCGGGCAGCCCCTCAGATGCACGGACCACGGAAAAAATTCCCGGAATGTCACTTCGAGGGCACCGCGATCATGTCGAGTGTCAGCGATCGTCCGGCAACGCCGACCCCAACGACTTGAGCTTTCGACGCGGCCGGCGGACGAGCCGGATCATAAAACTTCGGCCGCAGTTCATTGAGCTTCGCACTCGTGTCGCTGTCGCTGACATAGTACGTCGCTTTGGCCAAATGGTTCAGATGACTGCCGCTCGCCTTGAGGATGTCTTGAAGCTGAGCGAACACATCGCTGACTTGAGCCGTTCCGTCGCCCGCCTCACGCGCGAACAATCCCGAAACAAAGATCGTGCGCGGATCGTTGACCCGCACGACTCGGCAGAAGACTGGCGACGCCGTTGTCCCTGGTGGAGTAATAAACTCGAGCGGTTCAGGCTTTCCCTCTTGTGGACGAGCGGCGGCGACGAGTTCGATCTCGATCGGCAATGTTGATTGCCATTCGACGAACACGCACGGCGGAACTGGGTGCGGCGCGAAGAAGGTTTCAATTTCCGTTTCGACCTTCGCGACCTCTGCCATGGGTGTCAGAAAGCATTTCACTTGTGCGACGTCGTTGAGTTCGCTGCCGAGATGCTGCAAGGTCTTCTTCAGACCCTGCAATGTTTTGGCCGTCGCGTCGGCAAGGTCCGTGCCTTTCTCTGCCTGACCGGAGACGTACACGCGTGGGCCGCGCGGAAGGATGGCCGTCTTGTTCGCGTGCCAGTTGCCGATGAGTATCGATTTGAGGCGGTGCTGATCCGGTCGATGCGCGATGGCGACGGCATCCATAGTCACCTGCACTCCGGGCCGATGGATTCGCGTCTGCACAAGACTGATCGCTGGTCGTTGACGATTTTGAAACTGCATCATCAAGGCCGGCCGCAGTTCGTTCGCCACCGCTTCATTCGGGACGTAGACATTCAGCTTGACGATTCGCGACACGTCACGCGAATCGAACCGATTGGTCAAATTCCCGATATTCGTGAGTATCATCTGTGCCTGCTCGGTGGCGTTTTCGCCAACCAGCTTGCCATCGAAATCGATCGGCAGGATCTGCGACGTGTGAAACAGTGCGACATCATCGACGACCACCGCCAGAGCTCCGCCGAAGATCGGCTCTTTGCCGATGTGCTTCGTCCGTTTCTGTGCCGCGAGCCCCTCGTCCGCCAACGCCATGACGGCCTGAGCACACAGAATCACGACTGCAAATTGGAATGCCACTCGCATCTCTCACCCCTCCTTCTTTTTGGCCTTCGGCTGCGTCAGAGGCCCGGCCATTGGCGGCTTTTCGAAGAATTGTTGATCACCGGTGACCCGCGGGTCGTTGGTGCGAATCAGTTCGGACATCAGCTTTTGATTCAACTCGGCTCGGACTGATTCATACTTCGGATCGTCGGCGACGTTGTGGAGTTGATGCGGGTCATCGGCGATCACGAATAACTGCTCGCGCGGACGCTTGACAAAGGCGACGTCGTAGAACGGCTTCCAATCTGGTTCGTTGCGATGCTTGATGAGCCAGGCCTTGGTCGGGCTGGAGTCCATGTCGGAAAGTGTGACACGCGTGTTGTTGGTCAGCGTCGCCACGTCCGGTTCGTCGTTCTCGCCGAGCTTGTACGGATTGCCCATCGGCCAGCGATCCGGTTCGAAGTTGATGATGTAGAGGTAATCCTTCGTGCGGATCGCGCGTTGCGGGTACGGAAGAAATCCGTCGCGAGCATCCTCGACATGTCGCTCGCGACCGGTCAGCGCGAAGCTGCGCTGCGGATCGGCTTGACCGGATTTCTCCGATCTCAACACCGGCACAAGACTGCGAGCGGTCATCACCTCTGGCGGCTTGAGGCCGGCGAGTTCCAGAAACGTCGGAGCGAGATCCGGAAGGCCCACGAAGTCGTCGAGCACTCGGCCACCCTTCGTGCCGGCTCCGCGAATCGCCAGCGTCACGTTCGTGCCGAAGTCGTAGAGGTTGCACTTGCCGTGAGTGAAACCCGGCGGACCGTGATCACCGCTGACCGCGACCAACGTGTTGTCGAGCTCGCCGATCTCTTCCAACTTCTCCAACAACAAACCGATCGCATGATCAAAGGCTTGAATCTCGCCGAAGTAGTCGGCGATGTCCTCGCGGACTTCAGGCACGTCGGGCAGAAACTTCGGCAGCTTGCCTTTGAGCGAGTCCGGTTCAATTCCCCATAACGCTTTGCCGGAACCGCGTTCCCACATGCGATGCACGTTGGTGGGACCGAACCAATAACAAAACGGTTGCTCCGGTTTTCGATCCGCGAGGAAGTTCTCGAAGTTGCCGGTCACATCGCGATACAGTTCGGCCTTGGCCTCTTCGAGCGGCTGGCCCTTCTTGACCATCTGCGTGCAGTTCTCGGAGAAGTTGTTGAACTTACCGCCCGATTTCTCGTAGGCAAATTTCTCGCCGCCGAACGGAGCGTCGTTCGGCGTGCCGGGACTCCAGACTTTGTACGTCTGCCCGATGTGATAGCCAGCGTCGTTGAGCAACAGCGGAAAGCTAGGAATCTTCGAGTCCCACACGGCTCCTTGCAGAATCGCCGCTCGGCCGGTGCGCCAGAAATACTGTCCCGACAGCAACGAACTGCGGCACGGAGTACACGACGGCGCGTTAACGTAGGCTCGGCGAAACAACACTCCCTCGCGCGCGATGCGGTCGATGTTCGGCGTCTTGATGGCGTCGTTGATCGAACCAGGACCGTCGGCTATCGCGAAGATGCTGGCGTAACGGCCCCAGTCGTCAGCGAACGCTAAGAGAATGTTGGGCCGCTTCGGCTCTGCGGCCCCGGCCGATCCGGTGATGACCAACAGAACCAGCAACACATCGATTTTCGGCATGTTTCGTTTCCTGCTTGGACTGGCGGTTCCATCCGTGCGATCCGCGTCATCCGTGTTCTTTCATCATGGCGTGAAACTCAAAGAACACGGATCACGCGGATGACACGGATTCGTGCGGCCGTCACGGATTCTTCGCCCCCTTTTTCTTGGGTGCGGCTTTCGTGTCTGATTTCTGATCGAGCGGAAGATCACGCATCGCTAATTCACGAAACTCATCGGTCGCTTTGTTCCACAGTTGTCCGAGCTCCAGGACTTTCTCCGGTTGTTTGCTGGCTAGGTCGTTCGCTTCCGCTCGATCTTTGCCGAGGTCGTACAGCTCCCAAGTTTCTTTTCCGTTCGTTGGCTGATTGGCAGCAGTGACGAGCTTCCAATCGCCAACGCGGATCGCCTTGTTGTTTTCATGCAGCCACCAGAGATATTCACGTGCGACACTGCGATCCTTTGTGAACGCGGGCATCAAACTCTTGCCCGGAGCGGATGGAACGGGTTGACCTTCCCACGTTTCAATCCGCTTTCCGCCGACCGCTTCGAGAATCGTCGGGACGAGATCAATCAAATGCCCGGGATCGTTCCGCAGTTCACCACGAGCCGCGATCCCCTTCGGCCAATGCGCGATCAGCGAGGTCGAGATGCCCCCTTCATGCACCCACGTCTTGTTGCGGCGGAACGGAGTATTCGCCGCGTTCGACCAGCCGGGGCCGAGGCACAGGTAAGTCGGGTCCGACCCGGCCGGGGCTGTGCGATCGTGTCCGTTGCCGCGAACCATGAGCTCCGCGCTCGCGCCGTTGTCCGAGCAAAAGAAGATCAACGTGTTGTCGAACGCCCGCATCGACCGAAGCTGTTCAACGAGCCGTCCGATCTCGCGATCCATGCGATCGACCATCGCCGCGTGAACCGCCATCTTCGCCACTTGGAAGTCGCGCTGCTCGGCGTTGAGTTCGTCCCAAGGCAACGGCCGATTGATCTCGCCGGGGCCAAGCTTCACCAACGCATCGGGAAACGCATACGGCGGCCCAACCTCACGCTCCGGCGCAGAGAGACCGCAGCTCAGCAAGCCCATCGACTTCTGCCGCTGCCAGCGTGTGTCTCGCGCGGCGGTCCAGCCGCCACGATACTTGTCGCGATACTTCGCGATGTCCTCCGCCAACGCGTGCAGCGGGAAGTGCGGCGCCGTGAAGGCGACGTAAGAGAAGAACGGCCGATCGGCGTGCTGGTTTGTGTGCTCCTTGAGGCACTTGATCGCGTGGTCGGCGATCATCGTCGTGACGTAGCTGGGATGCTTCGGATCGACCGGCGGCAACTTCTTGTCATCCTCAAAATGATTCTGCGGAGCGAAGAAGCTGTTGTGATCCTCCAAGCTGTATGAGCGATCGAAACCGCCCGCCAATCGTGATCCATCGACATGCCACTTGCCGGAGTGATACGAGCGATAGCCCAGCGGCTTGAGCATGTCGGGCAGCAACCGCGCCCAGGCCGGCCGAGTCCCCTGCCCTCCCCCCTTCGGTCCATTTGGCAGCGCATCCCGACGCACTTGCTGAGCGTAGTAGCCGGTCAGCAACGCCGCTCGCGAAGGCCAGCAGCGAGCCGTGTTGTAGAACTGCGTGAACCGCAACCCGTTCTTGGCCAGCCCATCGAGCACCGGCGTTTCGATCTCGCCGCCGTAGCAACCGAGGTCCGAAAAGCCGAGGTCATCGGCGAGGATGACTACGACGTTTGGTCGAGCAGGCTCAGCAGCCGATAAAGGAATCGAAAACTGCAGAACGACGGTAAGCAACACGAGTCGCATCGTGGCACCTCTCTCGAATATCTAACAACCGATATCAACCGGAACGCAGAAAAGGGCCCGACGAATGAAAGGAGACGACGAATGAGATCCGCCTTGAAGACATTCGTCGTCTCCTTTCATTCGTCGGGCTCCTTTCCTCCGCATATCACGCCACTCGATTAGTGCTTGTAAACCTTGTGCATCGGCCGGCCGGAGAGGATTTGTTCTTTGCCCCACGTCGTCACGTCGCGAAACGCCTGGCTTTGGATGAAGCTCTTGAAGGCTTCCTCGTCGGACCATTCGCTGGTGATGAGGTACGACGCCCCGTCGCTGACATCCTTCCACAACGTTGAATCGGTGTGCCCGGCCGCGGCTCGCAACGCGCCCAGCACGCCGGCAAACTTGGTCTCGAAGTCCTGCTGCTTGCCTTCGATCACATGATAATTCATTCCGACAGTCACCATCTTGCACTCTCCTGTTGAAGCTTCAAACGGAATTCAAAACAGCACACCCGCGAATGACACCGCCGAACGCGGGGGGCGGATCGTACAAATCGGCCCGCTCATCCAACAGCACGACGGCAACCACTCGCTGGCGCGTCGTGCCGGTGGGGCTTGTCGGCGATCAACGACTCTTGGGACGCGACCCGGCCCACCAGGTATCCAGCTCTTTGGTCAGAGTGCTGACTCGTGCCGACTCCGATGCCGCGAGGTTTTTCGTTTCCTGCGGATCGGCCTTGAGATCGAAGAGTTCGACGACGCTGTCAGGCTCGTTGTTCGCGTCGGGGACGATCAGCTTCCATTCGCCGCGCACGAGCCAACGCCAGCGGAGGCTCGCGGCTGGATTCTGCAAATCGCGAGAGTCGTGCGTGAAGCACTCGCCGAAGACCGTCTCGCGTTTGGCCACGGCGGCCTCGTCGAGCAGGTTGAGTCCCGGCAACTCCGCCGGGCGTTTCACGCCGACGGCCTCGAGCACCGTCGGCAGGATGTCGAGCGAACTGATCGGCGTGTCGCTCATCTTCGGAGCGACCTTGCCAGGCCAGCGGACCATGATCGGCGTGCGCAGGCCGCCGTCGTATTGCGACTGCTTCGACTTCGGAGCGTATTGCGGCTTGTCGATGCTCTGAATCCAGCCGTTGTCGGTGACATAAATCACGATCGTGTTCTCGGCCAGCTTTTGTTCTTCCAGATGATCGAGCAGTTGTCCGCAGGTCTCGTCGAAGAACTCGCACATCGCCCAATACCGAGCGACATGTTCCGACTTGGTCAGCGATTTGTATTTGTCGAACAGCCGCTCTGGCGGGTTGTGCGGAGTGTGCGGCAACATCGGCGCGTACCAGACAAAGAACGGCTTGTCCTTCTTCTTCGCCTCACCGATGAAATCGTAAATCGGCTGCATCGTCTTGCGGCCGATGTCGAGTCCCGCATCGCCGTGCCGCTGACCCTTCGTCATGCCGTGCGTGAACCCGCCGCGAGAATAATCTCCTTGCCACCACTTACCCGTTTGCAAAGTCAGATATCCCGCGCTCGTCAGTAGCCGAGGCAACGTCGGCTGCGCGTCCATGAACCGACTCATCGTTTCCCGCCCGGCGGCGAAGGTGTCTTTGTCTTTCGAGCCTCCCGGCGGATCGTTGTTGGCGATCTTGTGCTGATGCGGATACTTCCCGGTGATGAGGCTCGCCAAACTGGGGCAGCACAGAGAACTCGTCACATACCCGCGCCGGAAGACGAGACTCTCGCGGGCCAACCGATCGAGCCTCGGCGTAAGAATGTGCGGATGCCCCATGAAACCGTAATCGGTCCAGGCTTGATCGTCGGACACGATCAACACGACGTTCGGCGGCAATGTCTTGCGTGTTTCCTGCGCGGTGGCACTACTGACTGCGAACAGCACCGCCAGTAAGCCGAGAAACAATCGTCGTCGTTGCATCGAATGCTCGTTTCCATGAGGAGTGCTGAGCGACTTTCGGAAAAACGGTATCACGGCCATCGGCTGACGGCGTTCGGCCGAAAGCCGTCAGCCGATGGCCGACAGCCGTATTACCGTTTTTGAATCGTTCCACGTTCGCGAAGCTGTTTGAACAACAACTGCAACTCGGCCACCTTCTCCGGGTGCTTCGCGACCAGGTTGTTTTGTTCGGCAAGGTCGTCTGCCAAGTGAAAGAGTTGTCCGGCTTGAGCCGCGTCCTTCTTGGATTGCTCGGCCTGCCGTCCTCCTCCGCCAGGTTGGATGAATTTCCAATCGCCTTGCCGAATTGCGAACGGTCCTTGCGTGCCGCCAGTGTGTGCGACGAAATGCGGCCTCGGCGGCAAGTCGGTTTTCTCACCGAGCAGTGCGGGCAGCACGTTGAAGCTGTCGGCCGCCGCGTCCTTCGGCAACGACACGCCCGTCAGCGAGGCGAACGTCGCCGTCATGTCCAAATGCGCGATGAGCGTGTTGTTCGTCGTCGCCGGTTTGATGCGGCCCGGCCAGCGAGCGATGAACGGCACGCGATGACCTCCCTCAAACAACGTGCCCTTCGTGCCGCGCAGCGGGGCGTTCGGGTGATAGTCGAACTTGCCGACGTCCTCGTAGCCGTCGTCCATCACACCGCCGTTGTCGCTGGTGAAGATGACCAGCGTGTTGTCGCTCAGTTTCAGCCGGTCGAGAGCCGACAAGACTTGGCCGACGGTGTCATCGAGTTCGTGAATCGCATCGCCGCGTGTTCCGACCGGACTCGTCCCCTTGAATCGCGGATGCGGCACTCGCGGAACGTGGATGCCGTGCGTCGCGAGATACAAGAAGAACGGCTTCGAGGCGTCCGCCTTCGCCTGCCGTTCGACGAACGAGATCGCTTTCGCGGCAAACGTGTCGGCCATGTCTTCGTCGGTCCAGCGAGCCGCTTTCCCGCCGGTCATCCAACCGATGCGGCCGACACCCTTGATGATCGTGAAGTCGTGCCCGTGCGTGTGCTTCAACTTGAGCAGTTCCGGATTCTCTTTGCCCGTCGGTTCGCTGCCGACCTTCATCTTGTAGTTCACTTGAATCGGATCGCTGGGATCGAGTCCCGCGACGCGATGATCTTCGACATAAACACACGGCACTCGATCGCCCGTCGCCGGCATCAGGAAGGCGTAGTCGAATCCAATCTCCAGCGGCCCCGGTTTGAGTTCGCCGTTCCATTCGGGCCCGCCGGGGCCTCCCAGGCCGAGATGCCATTTGCCAACCACGCCCGTCGCATAGCCCGCTTGTTTGAGCACCGAAGCGATCGTCGTCGTCCCCGTCGGAATCAGCAGCGGCGCGTCTCCCGGAGCGATCCGCGATCCGGCTTCCTGACGCCACGCATACCGCCCGGTCAACAACGCCGATCGTGTTGGCGTGCAGGTCGAGGCGGGTGAGTGCGCGTCGGTGAATCGACACCCTTGCGACGCCAGACGATCCAGATTCGGGGTCTTCGCGTGCTTGGCTCCGTAACACGACAAGTCGCCGTACCCGATGTCGTCCGCCATGATGAAGACGATGTTGGGACGATCGGCAGCATCGACGCGACCGACGAGAAACGCCACGACCAGCGTGAGAATGACCAGTGGTCGCAATCTCGGAGAATGAAAAATGAGAAATGGAGAATGGAAAATGGGAAATGAGAAGTAAGACATTTTGTATTTTCCATTTCTCATTTCTCATTCTCCATTCTCGTGCTTGATGATTGCTTCGCGTCAGGAACACGCTCGGTCGAGATGCACGTAGCCGCCATCGACGTGGATCAGTTGGCCGGTCGTGTGGCTCGAACGAGGCGACAGCAGAAACGCGACCATGTTGGCGATCTCGTCGCATGATGTCATGCGATGACCCAGCGGGATTCGCGATTCGATCTGCCGCCGGGTCTCGTCGGGAATCGGCACGGTGCTCAGCCACGAGGCGTACATCGGAGTCCAGCACTCGGCAACGATCACCGCGTTGACGCGAATGTCGTACTTGGCCAACTCGACCGCCCACTCGCGAGTCAGAGCGTTCCGCCCACCGTTCGCTGCCGCGTAGGCCGACGTCCCCCCCTGCCCTGTCTCGGCGACCTTCGAGCCGATGTTGACGATCGCGCCGCGCGACTTCTTCAACTCCGGCAAAGCAAAGTGCGCGAGCTCGTAGTAATGGACCAGATTCTTTCGCAGCGACGCGAGGAACCGTTCGGTGTCGCCATGTTCGAGATTCACGCCATCGTTGATACCGGCATTGTTGACCAACCCGTCGATGCGTCCGAACTTCGCCAATGTGGCCTCAACCGCGCGGCGGCACTCGTCGGTCTGAGACAACTCCGCCGCGATACCGAACGCTCGACCTCCGCTGGCTGCGACCGATCGCACGACCGCGTCGTTGTCAGCAGCGTTGCGGCCAATCACAACGGGAACCGCACCCTCGGCCGCAAGCACGCGAACAACCCCTTCGCCAATCCCTTTGGCTCCACCGCTGACGAGGATCACTTTGTCTGATAGTTCCAATTGCATCTGCATGGTTCCTGAAATCTACGAAGTTGCCTCGGCCAGCGGATCATAGGCCCTGACTCCGCATGAAACGACCTCATCGTAGTTGGGCATTCTTGCCCGACCAATGACGGGCCAGAGTTCCCGTCCTCGTCCGGTTCGCTGCCTTCTAACCACCGACGTTGATACTTTGGATGCTCGCCACGACATCGCTTTCCACCTTGCGGCACCGGGAGCATCCCCCATGACTGAAAAACACCTCCTCTTCGCCGTGCTGGCCTTTGAGAGCGATCTCATCGACCTCGCGCAGCTCACCGCCGCTTGCCGAGCGTGGGTCGCCGACAAATCGAAACCGATTGCCGACTTGCTCGTCGAGCGGGGTTGGATCACCGCCGAGGATCGCGGCTTCGTCGAGAAGCAACTCGAACGCAAGCTGGCCAAGCATCAGCACGATCCGCGAGTCACATTGAACTCGGTGGTGCGTGGCGACGTCTGCGACGCGATCAAGCAAGTCGAGGATGCCGACATCCAGCAGTCGCTCAGTTCGTGGCCGTCGAGCGGGCCGGTGCTGATCGAAACGATTGGCGAAACGCTCGGCGAGCCAGAGCAGCCCAAGTCGCGCTACACCTGGCTCAGCGAAGTCGGCAAAGGGGGACTCGGCAAAGTCTGGCTGGCGCGGGACAACGATCTGGCTCGCGAGGTCGCGCTCAAGGAAGTGAAGCTCGGCTCGGCCTCGACGGAGGCGGTGCGGCGGCTGATCAAAGAGAAGTCCGTAGCCTGACTCTCCGAGGCTGTGAATAAATGACGTGGGGCACGTTTTCAACGTGCCCAATCAGCCTGCTTTCGAGCACGTTGAAAACGTGCTCCACAAAAACTTCACAGCCACTCCGAGCCGGGACTTTTGTAGCCACGCTCGCCAGAGCGTGGGTTTTCCGCGAATTCCCCACGCTCTTGGCCAGCCTGTTGAATTTGTACGTTTTGTTCGGTTGATTTTTGAAGTTCCCCCAAGCCCCCTGGCGCAGCGTCCCTTTACCCCTTGAATCAAGGGAGGTCACTGGCACTGCGATTGCGTGGAGGGGGCTTTGTTCATCGGACTTGTCGGCAC